>NZ_AP024882.1:908152-1210870 GCF_024347675.1 Vibrio ishigakensis
CTTCTTGCCACACGACAAGTCACTAGCAAACGGCAGCTTTGGTAACTTTGATGAAATCATGGCCTCTTGGGCTGAACAGATTCGTTATTACACTCGAAAATCTATCGAGATTGATACCGTGGTCGACAGCGTGCTGGAACAGCAAGCGCACGATATCTTCTGCTCATCGCTGGTGGATGACTGCCTTTCTCGTGGTAAAACAGTGAAAGAGGGCGGAGCTAAGTATGACTGGGTGTCGGGGCTACAGGTAGGTATTGCCAACCTAGGCAACAGCTTGGCAGCAATCAAGCACTTGGTGTTTGATGATGCGCAAATCACTCAGCCTGAGCTTGCCAAAGCACTAGCGGAAGACTTTGATGGTATTGAGAACGAGCAACTTCGTCAGCGCCTAATTAACTTCGCGCCTAAGTTTGGTAATGATGACGATGCAGTAGATAACCTGCTAGCCGAGGCGTATCAGGTTTATATCGAAGAGCTGGATCAGTTTGTAAACACCCGTCATGGCCGAGGCCCTATCGGTGGCGGTTATTATGCAGGTACCTCAAGTATCTCAGCTAACGTGCCGTTCGGTGCATCCACAATGGCAACTCCGGATGGACGTAAAGCGACTACGCCACTGGCAGAAGGCGCTAGCCCATCATCAGGCTCAGACCGTTTAGGTCCAACGGCGGTGTATAACTCGGTAGGCAAGATCCAAGCGAATAAGATCCTCGGCGGCGTGCTTCTAAACCAGAAACTCAGCCCGGCAGCGGTTGAATCCGATGGCGATAAGCTGAAGCTATCTATGCTGATCCGCACCTTCTTCAACCACCATAAAGGCTGGCATGTGCAGTACAACATAGTCTCTCGCGATACCTTGTTGGCTGCGAAGAAGAACCCAGAGCAGTATCGTGATTTGGTAGTGCGTGTGGCGGGTTACTCTGCGTTCTTTACTGCCCTGTCACCGGATGCGCAGGATGACATTATTGCGCGTACTGAGCATGAGTTGTGATTTGAGTTTTTAAAGAAAACTCTGCTGGTGGGAAGATACCGGATAACCTCTGATGAGGTTTCCGGTATGACGGATCTTTTTAAAGGGGAGAGGTAGAGTGCCTCTCCTTTGTGCAATCGTCATTCCGTAAAATCCGACAGGATCTATACGGGATCTTCTCAACGCACCAAACTCATCATCCCAACTTCAACACAGTATTACTCAGCATAGGGTTACTCTTAGCCGACTCAATACCCTGTTCAATCTCATCAAGACCAAAACTAGTCACTTCAACCTTATTCAGGTCAATTAATCCAGCCTTAACCATATCAACCAGAGCAAGGTAATCATCTCGGGTGTACATGAAGTTACCCTTGATCTCCCAGTTGTTCAGAAGCAACTTGTTGTAGTCCACAGGAAGCGGTGTCAGCATGCTACCCATGAGTACCAACTGTCCATTTGGATTCAGTGAGTTAAGAGCAACCATAGTGCTGTGAGCACTGTTTGACTGGCCAATCATATCCAGTGCTTTGTGCACGCCATTACTACTTAAAGCGCGAACCTTGGCAACGTCAGCCTCAAGATCATCACTTAGCCCAACTACCGAAACACGCTTGCTATTTGGCGCTATGCTATCGGCAATCTTCTGCAGTTTTTCTGCATTTCGGCCTAGCATGATTACGTTTGCCCCCATAGCCAGAGCACCCATAGCGGCGGCAGAACCAAAGTAGCCAGACGCTCCGTTAATAACCACAGTCTCACCCGCTCTAAGGTTCATGCGGCGCAGACCACCAAAAGGTACGATAAATCTTGCTAGGGTGACCAGTTGTGTCGAAGGAATATCGTCGACACCTTCAATAGGCATGATCACCTGAGCAGGAAAATCGCCGTACTCACGCCAAGTACCATTAGGGAACTCTTCCAGCATCGGTTGGCTATTGGCGCTGATACCGGTTAGGCCGATAAGCACGCGCTCAGGGTTTGCCACACCTTCGGATTTTTCCCAGTTGCAATCAACTACTACGCGCTGACCTTTCTTCAAGCTAACCACACCTTCACCCACTTCATGGATAACACCGATGGCGTTAGTGCCTGGGGTAAACGGCATTGGTGGGTAGGCGTAAGGTAGGTTGCCCTGCAGGTAATCACGGGTATAGCTTAGTAGCGGCGTTGCCTCGAGTTGTACTACTACGCTGTCTTTTTTAGGCGTAGGAATGTCACTTTGGATTAACTCAACAGGCTTTGAAAAGTCGCGCAGTTTAATGTCTAACATGGCTATCTCCTGATTACTCGTCACCGAATTGGAAACCCTGCTGTTGCATGGTTTTTGCAACCTCTGGGAAGTATACGTTTTGATAGAAGGCTGCAGTTTCTTCTGCATAGCTACGCATGTTGTTTAGCTGCTGAGCATCCCACCATTCACGAAGTTGTTGGTCGTATTGTTCAACGCCTTTATCTACCGTCGCTTGGTCGTATTTTTCGTACATAGCGAAGCTCTCTAGTGGTACGCGTGGTTTGATTTGAGCGCCTTGGCTATCGTCGGCCACACCTAGGGTGATACCCACGATAGGATAGGTTTTCTCTGGAAGACCAAGTAGGTCGATCATCTGTTGAGGGTTATTACGAATACCACCGATAGCGGTTGAGCCATAGCCTAGGCTATTCGCCGCAGTTTGCAGTGCGTTGAGCATGATGCCTGCATCACCTGCACCCACTACTATGCCCTCTGCAGAGCGATGGATTACCTGCTCTTTGCCAGCAAGTTCGGTTGCCACAGCGGTGCGGTGGTAGTCGATAACGATAGTGATAAATACATCGGCACTGGCTACTTGAGGTTGGCCACCTGCGATTTCAGCAATCTTTTGAATGTTCTCTTTGTTACGGGTGATGACTAAGCTCACCTGCTGCGCATTGATTGAAGTCGGCGCTTGCTGAGCGGCTTTTAAGATAAGTTGTAGGTCCTGCTCTTTTACTGATTCGCCAGTAAAGTTACGCACTGAACGACGAGTATTAAGTTGTCTAGAATTGGGTTCATCTTAATCACCTTTGGCTTAAATTCGATGAGGCACTGATATGCCGTTGGGGTATATTTAAGCAAAGGGATGGTTTAAATTGTAGATTACAAGTAGTTACAATGGTTTCAACCAAAGGTTACAAATGATTCCAAGTCAATTGCCTATCTTCCTGAAAGTGGTAGAGCAGGGGAGCTTCTCAGCGGCCTCGCGTCAGTGCGGTATTTCTCCCGCTGCGGTCAGTAAGGCCATCTCTCAGCTTGAAAAGAAGATGCAGCAGCGCCTGTTTCATCGTTCAACCCACTCATTGACCCTGACTCAAGAGGGAAAAGTGCTGTATGACAAGACGGCACACCTGATGGCGGAGTTAGAAGAAAGCATTGAGGCGAGTATTGATGCTACCCAAAGCGTGGCAGGGGAGATCAAGATTAATCTTCCCGATCATATGGGTCAGACGCTGATCTACCCAAGGCTACTGGAATTTTTAAAGCGCTATCCAGATGTTCAGTTGGATCTCCACTTCAATGACCAAGTCCAAGACTTGATAGAAAACGGTTTTGACCTTGGGATAGGGAACTTCATCAATCAAGACAGCCGCTTGATTGCTCGTTCCTACATGGATGTACAGTTGGTGTATGTGGCGTCCCCAGACTATTTAGAAGGTAAACCACTGCCAAAAACACCAGAAGAACTCAAAGGCTTGAACTGCATAAGTTACTGCTCACCAAGTACGGGGCGATTGATTCCTTGGCGTTTTGTCGTGGATGGCAAAGAGCAGCTCTTGATGCCAGAGGGGAATCTCAAGGTAAATAGCCCAGGTGCAGCTTTTCGGGGAGCACTAGAGGGAGCAGGGGTCGCTTGTGTACCAAAGAATTACATCAATGATGAACAGGCATCACAGCTGGTGGTGTTGCTGGAAGAGTATTCGCCTCCAACCTTCACAGTTTGGCTCTATTTCGCTTCTCGCTCTTATCTTCCAGCCCGGGTACGTTTTCTGATTGATTTTTTATTGGAAGAGTCTGCTTAAGATGTTTTAAATCAATCTTCATTTGTCTTTCATATGAAACTATAATGCTGTTGTTTGTAATTAAAAGGTAGTGGAACAGATGAACTCAAGACAAAACGAAATCGTGCAGATAGTGAATGATAGAAAGCGCGTTCAGGTGACCGAACTGTCTGAGATTATCGGGGTGTCTGGAGTGACTATCCGTCAGGATCTGAACTTCCTTGAACAGCAGGGCTATCTAAAGCGGGTGCATGGCGCGGCTACTGCGCTGCAAAACGACGATATCGATCATCGCTTAGAGGTGCGCTTCGATATCAAGCAGACACTTGCCAATAAGGCGGCAGACCTAGTCGATCCAAATGAGACAGTGCTTATTGAGGGTGGCAGTGCCAACGCGCTATTGGCTCGCACCCTTGCCGAGCGCGGTGACGTTACCATTATCACGCCTTCGGCTTACATAGCTCACCTGATCCGTAATACCTCAGCCAACATCATCTTGCTTGGAGGTGTGTACCAGCACCAGGGTGAGAGCCTAGTTGGCCCACTAACTAAGCTGTGTATCGAGAACATCCATTTCAGCACAGCATTTTTAGGCGTAGACGGCTTTCATCAGGATACTGGGTTTACCAGTCGGGACATGATGCGTGCAGATATTGCCGAGATGATTCTAGCTAAGAAGCGTCGCAATATAGTGCTCACTGACTCCAGTAAATTTGGGCAAATCTATCCCTCTACCATTGGCTCTATTAGCCAGATCTCACTGCTACTTACCGATGAATCGGCTCCGAAAGAAGACCTTGATTTCCTTGAGTCACAAGGGGTTGAGGTTCAACTAGGCTAGAAAGCCTCTGCCTATCGAATCGATAAGAAAGAGTGAATGTCATTACGTCGGTTAACCCCTTATTCTAGGCCCAGTTTAGATTTAAGGAAGTCGTGATGAGTAGTAAGGCTTTAGTCGTTGAAGGCGGTGCAATGCGTGGCATCTTTGCCGCCGGTGTTTTAGATGCATTCTTGGAGCAAGAACATAACCCTTTTGATTTTGTAATGGGCGTCTCTGCGGGTGCGTCGAATATGCTGGGTTACCTTACGGGCGCTCATGGGCGTAGCTATAAGGTGATTACTGAGCTTGCCACCTCAGGTGAGTTTTTCAATCCAGCTCGTTTTGCCAGAGGTGGAAACCTGATGGATGTGAAGTGGCTCAGTGAAACCTCGATGCAACGTTATCCTCTCGATTTTGACCGCTTGTTTACCTCTGTTCCTTTCTTTGCTGCCGCCACCAATATCAACACAGGTGAGGCGGACTACTTTCGAGTCTCGCAGGATAATCTTGCTGATGTTATCGAGGCAACCACAGCCTTGCCTATTGCATACAAACGAACCCCATGCTTTTCAGGCGGTTGCTACGCCGATGGTGGTGTTGCTGATTCTATCCCAGTGAAAGAGGCGTACCGCAGAGGGGCCCGTGATATCACGGTTGTTCTGTCAGAGCCTTTGAGCTACAGCATGCCAAAGCTAAAAAACAATTGGTTTATCAAGAAGTTGCTCAAGGAAAACTCAACCATAGCAGAGGCGCTTCAGGGTCGGGCCGATCGCTACAATCAGTCGCTAGACTTCATTCGTAATCCGCCAAGGGACGCCACTATTCGAGTTATCGCTCCGCCTGAAGGTTTTCCGGTGAGGCGCTTAACTCGTAAGCGCAAGCTGTTAGATACTGGCTATCAAATGGGGCTGGACGAAGGTTTTGCTCACGTGATGAATCTGCGAGGCATAGAGCACCTCTCGCCGGAAGAGTGCCCAGCTTGCTATGCCTGACCTCTGATTTACGCAGCCTTTGCGATTATCTTAGTGACTAGATTGCCAAAGACTCCTTCACCGAATAGGCGAATGGTTAGCGCCATCAGCTTAGCGTCTGTGGTGCTCTGATAGACCAGTTTAGGGTTGCTAGCGAAGCCTGCCTTGATAAGGGTGTTTACTGTAGATGTGGTATCTGAGCCCTTGTCGTAAGCGGTCTTTAAGAAGGTATGAGATTTCTTAATCGTTGCTTCATATGCGGCGACTCGGTTGCTGCTCAGCATATCTCCTAGCTGTATATCCGGCAGTTCAGTCTGCACACAACCCGGCTCTACGGTCGATATCTTAATATTGAAGTCGTGCACCTCTTGCTGAAGCGCTTTAGCCATACCGCTAAGTGCGTGCTTACTTGCGGAGTACCAAGCATTCATGCTGGAAGATGCACGAGCAGCTATGGAGGTAGTAAATACTATTCGTCCCTGCTTTCGAGCGCGCATATGTGGTAGCACGGCTTGGGTAACGCGCGCCGCGCCATATACATTTACATCGAACTGCTTTTGTATATTGCAGATACTCTCGGACTCTACCGGCCCTGCAATTGGATAGCCTGCATTGGAGTAGACGATGTCGATACTTCCCACCTCCACAATCATGGCATTGACTATGTTTTGGATGCTACTGGCCTTGGTTACATCAACCTTAAACACCTTGGCACCTAACTCTTCCAGCGGCTTTAGTCTGTCTAAACGCCTCGCTCCGCAATAGACATTATGTTGCTGTTTCAGAAGCTTCACTGCTAGGTCATAACCTATGCCAGATGAGGCACCTATGACCAAAATATTCTTGGGTTTCATATTTATTATTCTTGTTACATCAGAGGGCTATGGTAATTCTGATGCTTGTTAAAATATGCAGTAGAAATTACTGCAAAACATCTTAGCAAGTTGACTCATAATTAGCCGTTGTTACAGTGGTAGTAGCCCAAATCAATTCTTTGACTCCTTATGCCTGAAATTTCCTTCGAAGCCCTATTAACCCAACAGGTTGACGCGCTTATGTCGAGTAAACCTGCTGAGTTTGAATCTACCTTTAGAGATGTCGCTTTACAGGCGTTGCAGTGGTTTAACCTTGATAGGATGACTCTGTTTCCTAACTCGATGATTTTGCTCAACGACGGTAAATCAATATCTGTATCTAGGCAGGGGATACCGGAGCTGGATAAGACAAAATATGTGGTCGGAAACTACAAAGGCTATCTCAAGCTACTGCGCCATAAGAGGGAGATCCAGACCTTTAACTCTGATCAATTAGCTACTTCAGGTGTGGGGCCTCTTGAGGAGCTATACAAGGATGGCGGCCGCTGGCATGGCATAATCCGTCTCGAGCTTTTCGGGCAGCTATGGGGTGCGCTGGCTTTTTCTCGATTCTCCGAAGGCGAGCATGACCTTAATCAAGAAGAGGTCAGGCGCTTAAAACTTCTTTGCGATACTTGGCTGGTTTATTGGCAACATTCCACTATCACACGTAGCCTTCGTCAGACGGCTGAGCAACAGGGTGATGAGAGTGAAAAACTGCTTAGACTCAGCAAGAAGCAGTGCACCGTATTAGCACTCTTAGCTCAGGGACTGACCGCGAAACAGTGCGCAGAGAAACTCTTCTTAAGCCCGCGAACCATAGAGTCCCACAAGTACCGAATGTTGGATCTTCTGGATCTTGAGAACCACACAGAGCTGGTTCAGTTTGCCCTTCGTAACGGGCTTGGAATAGAGGCTAGTTAACCTGCCTGATAATCCACAGTCGATGGCTTGGCCTCAAACCAGTAGCCTAAGGTATACAAGCAAATGGTGATGTCGGTTACTGCGAAAGGGATAAAGTACTGGTTTAGATAAGCGGTCTCAGGATTAAAGTGGTTTGAGCTAAACAGATACACCATGAATAGCTTTTCTAGGAAAGAGTAGAGGATAATCGGTTCTCTCCAGCGCTCTACAAACGCTGCCATCACGATAAAAAATCCCATCAAACCCACCATGATTCCCCAGTGCCGAATCAGAAATACGTAGCTGGGATCGTAACTAAGGTTATTCATCTCTCGCAGTGCATCGGCCGGGTCGATGGCATAGATCCCCGCATACATAGTGATGAGCCCACCTATGATCAGAAATGGCTTCAAGAATCGGTTAAATATCATATTAAGTGTCGGTCATTAGTGTTTGCCAAAGAGTAACCAGAGGTGACTTTGTTGTGAGCAGTAAAATCTACTGCAATTCAATTAGTTGACAAAATCAATTACCTTTAATATAGTTGTCATTGTCAACTACATTAAAGGTGAGAATATGATGAATGCACAAACTGCGACCATGGATCTTGAGGTAAGCAAAACTCCACTTGTTCTAAAGGTTCTGGTGGTGCTTGCAATGATGACCTTGATGGGAGGCACTCTAACGGGAGTGATGACTTACTTTAATCTCGGCTACAGCGACAGCTTTTTCAAAGATTGGTTTGGTTCTTTCTCCACAGTGGCTATGACGGTAATGCCAATGGGATTTGTGCTAATGGTGAGCTTGACTAAGCTAGCGGAGCGATTGTTTTCCAATGTGAGTGAACATGCTCGCAATCTTGTCATCGGCGTTATCATTGCAGGCATTATGGAGTCAGGAATGGCCTTTGCAACGGCTATGAACAATATCGGCTTCGACGACAAAGAGCTGTTTATGGATGCTTGGTTTAATGGTTTGATTGGAGCACTGCCTGTTGCCTTGGTACTAATGATTACCGTAAACATGACCATCAAGCCAAAGGTAGAGAAGTTCTTAAAAAGTTAACCTTTTAAAGGCTAAAGGCCATTACTAGCAAACTAGCTCTATTGTGGATAAAACTTAGTTTTTATCCACGTCGATTGGTATTTATTCACGTTCCGATAGGATGGTAAGCACGTACGCAGGTTACAGGAATAGGGTAGTGCTCAAGGAACTGGTGCTTTTTAAACACGTTTATGAGGGAGATAACTTTAGGGAATCAGCCAAAAAGGCCGGAACCTCGATAGCTTCTCTCTCACGTGCTATTGCAGGGCTTGAGCGAGACTGCGGCAAGAAGCTATTTCTTAAAGATGGCACCAGCACCATACCCACCAATGAAGCCCGCTCTCTCTACTACAGCGTTGTTGATTGCCTCAATTCAATTAACCATGAGTACGAGGTTTTTCGTAACCACACACCTCAGATCACCTTGTTAAAACCACTGCAAGTTCATAGCGAGTTATTTGTTCAACTGCTGCATGACGAAGAAATCATGGGCAGCCAGTTTTCGTTTAAAGAAAGGAACAATTACCCCTCTAGAAACAAGGCCTATGCTGATCTCTTGATTGGAGAGATAGACCTGTTTATCGATAAGAAACCGATACAGGATAGGCGCTATCAGTGCCACAAGATTGCGGTCTGTGACCTAGTATTTATCTACTCCAAGCAGTTTCACCAACAAACCTTAGATATCGCTGTCGAGCGACTCATCAAGCTTAAGTGGCTAGACGATTACAGCGAGAAGTTTGTTGCCAATGCAAACAGCGGTGAATACCTGATTGATAGCCTTGCTTCTTTCTACGAGATCATCAAAAACTCCAAATACGTGGGCATTGCGCCAAAACAGACTGCAAACCAGCTAAATTCAAATCATTATTGGCATTCAGAGCCTATGGGGCAGTTGGAGTTGTATTTGATTGCTGCTAACCGAAACCTAGTCAACAAGCCTGCTGTACAACAGCTTCTTGATAAGATCAGAAATTCTGAGTTGATTCTGCGCTAGATATCAAAAACACTGTCGTTCACCACTTCCCATGCTGAAGGTTGCTCTGCCTTATTTAAAGCGAGCTTGCTAGTAGATGGTGTGTCATACATTCTCTCGATTACTTCTTTTGCGGCTTGTTTATCGTTGAGGTAACCAGATAGCGTCGAAAGAAGTTGATTGTAGAGTTTGGAGTGTTTCTGATCTTGTCGAAACTCGCCTCTAAGGTTGCCATAGTAAGGACTGTGCACGTCTAGGCTAGCTCTATGGTGCGCCTTTCGGTAAATACCAGCTAAGAACATATACACACAACTTGAGTTGCAGTAGGTCTCTACATGGGTGTTCCAGCCGGCCTTGTGTATGTAGTCGCTGATCTTCAGTGCATCGTCAAAATAACCGCCATTAGATTGCAGAATGACTGAAGAAATCTTGGTTTTTACCGCAGAAACAAAGTTTAAGAAGTCTTTGTACTCACCGTCTCGAATGTCGCCATTGATCACCAAGGCTTGTTCCTTATTACCCTTCATCTGATAGGTTTTGTATTGGGCTGCATTGGCATTGATTGAGAGGCTCATTAATAGCATCAAAGACAGACTGAGAGAGAAAAGTTTCTGTGTCATAAAAGGCCTCGTCCATTGAAATAATTATGCGACCCCCTTGAACAGATTTATAACCGCTACCCATTAAGGGTTAAATGAAACAAAGCGTTTCATCGGTTTTGAGTGATGCAGGTCTCGTTCACTTCAATTAGTTGTTGAACTTATTTTAGGAAAAGCTCGGCTTATAGAAGCGATCCAGTTCTTAATTGACACTACTGTTAGCTTTAGCCTAACAAATGTATAGGTTTAGCCTGTCTAGTCCGAACGATTAGGCTGGAATATTATCCTCGACACTTAAGCAGGAAAGCTCCTGCTGTTATCTATTTAGTGTCCATGAGTGGACGAGGAAATCCGTATGACCTCTATTGCTAAGCATGCCGAACAGGGCAGTACTCACAGCAAACCTAGCGTTAGTTTAACCCTTTTAGTGGGTCTCCCACTGTTTACCCTTTTGCCCCTAGGTTTGGATATCTTTTTACCGGCCGTGTATGACATTGGTGCCTTCTTCGGCAACACAGACGTGCCATCATTTGCCATCAGCATCTACATGCTGTTCTGGGGAGTAGGCCAGCTCTTCTAGGGTGGTATGGCAGACAAGCTGGGCAAGAAGAATATTGCACTTATCGGTCTGGTTACTTTTGCCTTGAGCTCGTTTGCCATTGCCAATGTTGGAAGCAGTGATAGCTTTGAGTTCCTTGGATTAAGGGCATTGCAAAGCTTTGGTGGTAGCGCTTGTTTTACCGCGATTTTTGCATTGATCCGTATGCGTTTTGAAGGTGAAAACCTTAACAAAGCCTATAGCTATCTAAACGGAATCTTGGCATTCGTACCTGTGAGTGCTCCGTTGATTGGCGCTTATATCGTTGCGCACAGCTCTTGGTTTGTTCTATTTGAAATCATGGCTGTTTTGGGAGCTCTGAGCCTAGTTTGGATCTTCTTTATGCTGCCTGCAGAAAAAGCCGATACATCTTCCTCGGTGGGTACTTCTAAAGCGAGCCTGGTGCAAGGTTATCTATCGGTGCTGGCGAACGCTAGATTTAGAACGTATCTGTTCTTCGCTCTTATCGCCCAAACCTTGTTTATCTATCTACTGACTGTTGCACCTATGTATTTGATGGGAAGCCTAGACATGTCACAAGTGGCTTTTGGTGAGATGTTTATGGTGATTGCGATTGTATTTATGGTGGGCAGCTTCTTGTCACCGAAGATCAATCAGATGATAAATATCCAATCGCTAGTGAAGCTCTCATTGGTGTTGATAGTGGCTGGTGGCGCAATGATGTTTTTGATGAGCGGTATTGCGCAATGGTACTCACTGATTGTCCCTATGGTTATCATCGCCTTTGGTTGTACCATGCTACTGAGCAGTTCACCTGCTAACGCATTGGCTGAACTAAAAGAAAGCGCAGGTGTGGCTAGCGGTTTATATACAGCAACAACCTTTGGTATGGGCGCAGTAATCTCAGCACTTGTAGCTAATTTCGTGGATAGTGCCGACCTATCTCAAGTGTCATTGGTTTATACGCTATTCGCGCTGCTTGCTCTGGTGGTGTTTTTCTTCAACGAGAGCATGAAGAAGGCTTAAAAAGCAAAAGAAAGGCCACTGTGTTTACAGTGGCCTTTAGCTTTAGGTGAAAATTACCACTCGATGTCTGAGCCATCGAAGACCTTGAAACTTCCTGATGTCTCTAGGGTAAGCTGCTCCGCTTGATTGATGATGCCGGCCACACTTTCTTGAGGGGTGAATGTTGCATCTTTACCGCCCATATCTGTCTGAACCCAGCCAGGGTGTACGGCTAGTGTTTTCACACCTTGCTCAGCTAGGTTGCGTGCTGCAGATACAAGGATCTGGTTTAGCGCCGCTTTAGAGGTGCGGTAGCTGTACATGTTGCCAGAACCATTGTCACCGATACTCGCTACACGGCTTGAAATACCGATAATCGTTTTATGCTCACTCGCCGCAACGTTGTCACGAAGCGCTTGAATAAGAAGGGCTGGTGCAACAGTGTTGATGTTAAGAACTTCCAGCCATTTGCTCTGAGTCATTTCACCCAATGTCGCGCAGTCGTCACCCAGAACACCCGCGTTTAGGATAAGGTGATCGATAGCTTGGCCTTTAAGTGTCTCAGGCAGAGCATTGATGTCAGCCTCATTGGTTACATCTAGTTTGATGAGTTCAACCTTAGGATTGTCCGAAGCGTATTTTGTTAACTCTGTCGCGCTTTCTGGTGAGCGGCATGCTGCTAGTACATCCCAACCCTTTGCACTGTACTGACGAACAAACTCAAGACCCAAGCCTCTGTTTGCACCTGTGATTAAAACCTTTGTCATCTTCATATCCTCTGTTTGATTTCGATTGGAATGGCTGAATTCTAGTTTTCAGATAAGGGTTATTGAGGGATTGTTGTAAAAAACATAATTGCATTCGACATTGTCGAATGTTGATGATGAGCAAGGAGTAGGTGAAGGTTACGACAACCACCTTGGTAGAAAACACTTCTTTGACCCTAGCGATGCGCCGCCTCGTTAGTTTTATTAGCCATATATGAGTTGAAAGTGATAGTGACTTTAACCTTTAGTTTATGAAATCTTTACCTAGCTAGTTACCCACCTTTATCGATTAATTTTAGGAGTAAGCTATTGTTAAGTATAAAGAAAGCCATGTTTGGTTTAGTGTTAGCCTGTTTTACTTGGGTTTCTAGTGCCACAGACCTCAAGAACTACTTTTCGGAGAGCGTTTTTAGGTGCATGTATCAAAACCCCATCTCTCGATCAGTTGTGATAACCGAATACCGAGAAGACGGCAGTTACTCGGGGACTCAACAGATACAAGTATCTAAGCTAGGTGAGCCCAAAATGGAAGCTATGGTGGAGTTTAATGGCAGTTGGCATGTTTCTTATGACAGTTTGCACACTCTAGTAGAACACTATGAGATGAGGCCGACTAATCCCTTGGGTGAGAAACTTGTAGCTGTTATGCACGATTCGGCCAAAGCTATCGATCCTATCAGTAGCATTAAGGTTAAGGTTGAAAGCCGTGATCAATATATAGAAGCCAGTAGTGATTCGAAGGCTAGGTGTTATCGGGTGTATCAATAAATTTATAGGTGGGGCTGATGAGCCAAGGGAGTAAACTCGCGTTTAAAGTGTGGGCAGTAGACATGGGCAAGTTCGTTATTGTCTGTAACCTAGTCGCCATCTTATCTGTGGTGGTTATAGAGTCGGTGACGGGTTTGTTTGGGCTTAAATATTGGACAGACTATGTTTTCTTCAGTTTGATACTACAGTGGGGCGTAGCAACCTTATTCTTTATGTATCCCCCTATGGGAGGGATGGGCGCATCTGACGATAGAGCAGACAGAGTGGCTGATTCTATGGTGGATAGAAGCCTGGCCGATGAGGTGGATGCAAATCGTTTCTCTGATAACACCGTGTTTTGCATAAAGTTGATTTTGTCGGGACTACCGGCTTTCGTTATGTGTATTTTTGTCAGCCTATACGGCTAATCGACTCAGCACAGAATAATGCCCTCATTCAGAGGGCATTTAATCAAAGCTTATTACTCTCAGACCAAACCCTAAGGTCATCCAAGATCTTCAATGCAGAGCGACCAAAATCAGTTAGCTCATAACTCACCGCAATAGGGCGGTCGCTGATTACTTTTCGCAGCACCATGCCTTCGGCTTCGAGTTCTTTCAGTCTTTGGTCAACCATCTTTTTGCTGGCGCCACCTAACATGCGGGATAGGTCGTTGAATCGAACTGGGCCGTCCTTGAGATGATAAATCAAAGAACCTTTCCATTTACCACCGATAAGGCGCATACCCTTTTCGATCGCACACGGCTCTTTGCATACATTAGCGACGGATTTACGCCCTTTACTGTCTATATTTACAACGCTTTCCATCAAACTCACCTTTAGGTTACAAAAAGTATACTGGTTGAATACTTTCTTAAGGTTACCATAATAAACCTAGTTGGAGAACTAACAGGTGTAAACATGAGCGAAAAACTGAAACTAGACTTTATCTCAGACGTGGTATGCCCATGGTGTGCTATTGGATACAAGCGTCTTGAGCAAGCAATCAAAGAGTTGGGTGTTGAGGACAAGGTTGAGATAGAACTTCACCCATTTGAGTTGAATCCAAACATGCCTGCTGAGGGGCAAAACCTGCGTCAGCACCTGGCAGAGAAGTACGGCACTACATTGGAAGACAGCATCCGAGCGCGTGAAAACCTTACCCAGCTTGGCGCTGAGGTGGGTTTCACCTTCGATTACTATGACGATATGAAGATGTATAACACTCGTGAAGCGCATCTTGCTATCCAGTTTGCAGCAAAATACGGAAAACAGCTGGAGCTGAAACTCGCTCTATTTGATGCTTTCTTTGGTGAGCGAAAAGATGTCTCTGATAGAGAAGTGTTGGCGCAGCTACTTGCTAAGGTTGGTTTACCAGTCGATGAGGGCATTGCCTATCTAGATGATATTAATGCGATTTCTCAGCTTCAGAATGAAGAAAGTTACTGGCAAGGCTTGGGCGTTCGCTCAGTGCCAACTATAGTTTTGAATAGTCGTGAAGGCCTGCCAGGAGCGCAGCCTGTTGAGGTCTATAAACAAGTTCTAGAACACTACCTATCAGCATAGGGGGAGTATGAGCCTCGATCGTCACCCGCTGTGGCGCAAGCCACAGCACCATCTGGATGTTACTGAAAGCAGTCAACATGTTCATTGGATAGAGCTCTTCTATGACTTGGCGCATGTGGTGGCTATCTTCATGCTGGGTAACTTCCTTAGCCATCACCTAACCGTTTCTGGTTTCCTAATTTTTGCTGCTCTGTTTGTCGTTATCTGGTTCGCTTGGTTTGATCTGAGTTTGTTCAATTCGCTGTATGTCAGCACAGACATGCAGCACAGATACATAATGACCTCGCAAATCATTACCATAATGGTGATGTCAGCATCCATACCTCATATAACGGATACCAGTTGGCCCTACTTTGCCATCGGATACGGGATAAATCGGGCGTTTATTGCTTTTCTTTATTGGCGAGTCAGGCAGGTGGGTGACTCAGATGGTGAGCTTCCTCGTAAACTCTCACGTAACTTTTTCGGTAGTGCATTCCTGTTCTTGCTGAGCGCGTTTTTACCTCATCCTTATAGCTATCTTGTGTTTGGTTTAGGTCTACTTATTCTGGCTTTGCTTTACGCCTTACCCCGAGTGGGTGCCTTAGAGTGCCATCGGTTTGTTCCACGCTTTGGACACATGTCCGAGCGTTTCGCTCTTCTACTGCTCATTGTTGCCGGGGAAGGCTTCTTTAAGTTGGTGGTGACCCTGAGTATTAAGGGTATAGATAACGTCGTAGGCGATGTGCTGTTTAACTATGTGATAGGCGGTGCCGCGATCTTCGTGCTTTGTTGGATGTACTTTGATTTCGCAGGAAATGGTAAGCCGAGAAATACGGATAAAAAGACACTAGTGCAGTGGGTATTGGCGCACCTTACGTTGATGTTATCCGCAGTAATGATCGGGGTCGCCTTGTCGGCAGAAGTGAAGGTCTCCTTTATGGAGCAATACCCTTTCAAATATGCGGTAATTGGCTGCTTGGGGTTAGCGCTTTACCTATACAGTCTGCTTCTGATCCAGAACGTCATCGAGCTTAGAACCGCGCATCGATTTGCTACAGCTAAATTACGCTACTTTGGCATCGCCATGGCGTTTGTGACTCTGGCTGTAGTGTCATTTGTGCCTTCTATTATCGGTAACCTGTTCTGGTTTAGCGCCTTGCTGTCGCAGATCGTTGTGCCTGCCACTACAGCTTATCGGACATTTACTCGAGAAGGTTAACAACCAAAGGGCCACTATTTGCAACTAGTGGCCTGCTAAAGCACTTAACCAAATAAGCCTTGGGCTATTTCTTCCTTCTCTTTTGCGGTACGCGAAAGGTGTTTTTCTAGAAAGCTTGCGGCTTCTGTGAGCTTTCCTTCCTCTATTAATCCAATTAAGACTAAGTGCTCCTCACACTCCTTTCTCGGAACTGGGCGCTTTCCGTTTACATTGTATTCGACCAGTCGGCGTAGTCGATTTACCCGCTTCAAGGCATCGAGTAAGAATACGTTGTTTGACATGCCTACTATGGTTTCATGGAAAAGCACACCAGCGTTAAACATATCAGCTGCGGATACCAGTTTCTGCTTGTTATTGAGTATGTCTATCTGAGACATGCGCAACATCTGCAGTCTTGTTGGCTCTATGACAAAGCTAGGGTCTCTTATTGCTTCGGGCTCGATAAGCTGACGGAAGCGATAGCTTTGTGCATAGGCGGTAGGGGAGGAGATAAACTCGTTGAACTCCCAACCATAGCCAATATTTCTCTGTAACCATCCATCCTTTTCCATCGCTATCAGTGCTTCTTGGATGCTTTTACGGCTCTGTTGATAGCGGCTGATGAGCTCATTTTCAGTGAAGCTTTTCTTTAGAGTGCCAGATAGGTAATCCTGGCCGATTGCATAGCAGAGTGGTGAAAGATCCGTTGCTTCGCTGTCATGAGAAGATAGCTGCGCTGCTTGGGTTTGCTCGGGAACCTTGGCTAGAAAGAAGCCTTGATTGGGTTTTTTTACCAAGAAGCCATTTTGTTGAAGGTGGAGAAATGCATTACGAATTGGCGTTCTTGACACCTTAAGTACACTTGCAAACTCGGTCTCTTTTATATGAGCGCCTATTTCCAAATTGTGTTCTAAAACATGGCCTAGCACTCGCTCTGCAAGTAATTCTGCAGAGGTTGGCTTCTTATTGTTTGTTGTCGTATCCATACTTTACCGCTTTCTATACCTAGCCTTTTGTGCCTTTCCTACATTGTTTTTTGTTTCTCGGAAGCACCGCAAAACAGTATTACCTATAAATTGTATTTTGTGAAGAATATGAATCACATTGAAGTGGTGTTGTTAATAATGTGTTGTATTTCACATTTCCAAAATACAAAAATATCTTGTTACTAATCCAAAATACTCAGTTTCATCCTACTAAGTCCTTGTTTTAACTAGCTTGGTGAATATAGAGGATATGTTGCGGCAGTTTTGTTGTTGTTAAATGCATGTTGACAGAATTCTACTTTATAGTCATAAATGTATTTGTGTTTTACAAAATACAATTTTAAAGATGACTAAAGTAGCTTTGATACATGCCGTAGATATCGCTATCGAACCGATAAAGCGTGCATTTGAAAATGAGTGGCCGGAAGCTGAAACCCTGCACCTCTGGGATCAGGCGTTGAGTGTTGAACGCGCTAAAACTGCATCTCTCACGCCATTTCTATTTCAGCGTGTTGAGTCCCTTTACCAACTCGCTCGTGAATCTGGTGTTGATGCGGTGATGTTTACCTGCTCTGCGTTTGGTGAAGCGATCGAAAAGCTGGCGCAGCATTCCGAAATCCCGGTGTTAAAGCCAAACCAAGCCATGTTTGAGCAAGCTATCGAGCTGAATAAACCCATTGCAATGCTGGGTACGTTTGAGCCTGCAATGCAGGGCATGGTCGAAGAGTTTTATCAGCTAGCTGATGAGAGTGCTGAGTTGGTAACCCTTTGCGCTCCTGAGGCGAGAGTCGCTCTTAATAAGGGAGATGCGGACACACATAATCAGCAGCTTCTCAAAAAGGCAGAATCTCTAGATGAGATTGATGTGCTCATGTTGGCGCACTTCTCTTCTTCTATTGCTAAGTCATTGATTGAAAAGGAAACCCATAAAACTGTGCTGTCGAGTCCAGAGTGCGCAGTTCGTTATCTAAAACGTGTT
Organism: Vibrio ishigakensis; assembly: GCF_024347675.1. NCBI lineage: Bacteria > Pseudomonadati > Pseudomonadota > Gammaproteobacteria > Vibrionales > Vibrionaceae > Vibrio > Vibrio ishigakensis. The sequence continues at coordinate 926,097 of NZ_AP024882.1, forward strand.
CTCTGCTCCTAACGGAATACGTCATTTATCACAAGTACGAGAGGAAACAATGAAACTATTAGTTTTACCAGGGGATGGTATCGGTCCTGAAATTACTCAAGCTGCCGTTAAGGTTCTGAATGCGGCAGACAGCAAATTTAATCTAGGCCTGAGCTGTGAATTTGATGATGTAGGTTTTGACAGCTTGGAGAAATATGGCACTACGCTTCGCCAAGAAACCCTAGAAAAAGCGAAGACCTATGACGGTATTATTCTAGGCACTCAGTCTCATGCAGACTATCCAAAGCCTGAGCAGGGCGGGCGCAATGTATCGGCAGGTTTCCGTATCGGCCTAGACCTATACGCTAATGTACGCCCAGCGCGTTCACGCTCTTTCTTGCCTACCAATATGAGTGAAGGCAAGAGCATTGATCTAGTTATCATGCGTGAGGCTACTGAAGGCTTCTATCCCGATCGCAACATGACCGAAGGTTGGGGTGAGGTGAAGACCACTCCAGATATGGCGCTTTCTATTCGTAAGATTACCCGTCACTGCTCTGAGCGCATCGCACGTAAAGCCTTTGAGCTTGCTATGTCACGTGACAAGAAGGTAACTGCGATTCATAAAGCAAACAGCTTTCATATGACAGATGGTCTGTTCCTTGAAGCGGTTAATGATGTAGCAAAAGAGTTCCCAGAGGTTGAGCTTGACGACCTTCTCGTAGATGCATCAACCGCTCACCTAGTGCGCACCCCTGAGCGATTCGATGTCCTAGTCGCAACTAACTTCTATGGCGACATCATCAGTGACCTTGCCAGTGAGTTGTCGGGTAGCCTTGGTCTTGCGGGCTCCATGATGGCGAGTGATGAACACTGCTGTGCGCAGGCGCAACACGGCTCAGCACCGGATATTGCTGGGCTAGATAAAGCGAACCCAACCTCAATGATCCTTTCAGTCTCCATGTTGATTGAGTGGATGGGACAGAAGCATCAGCGTGAAGATCTGATAACTGCGTCAAAGGCAATCAATGCGGCGGTTGACGCAACTCTAGAAAACCCAAATTATCGCACTGCGGATCTTGGTGGCTCACTGGGCTGTCAGGCGTTTAGTGATGCGGTAGCAACCCAATTAGCAAACAGCTAATCATATTTGCTGAGCAATGCAGTACAGCACGAAACAACGTGAATTAAGTACCCAAATAAAAAGGAAAAACACATGTCATTACTAAAGAAATTCGCAGTCGTACCCCTAGTAGCTGCGGTATTGGCATCCCCTGTGAGCTTTGCAAAGGATCTGGATTACCCTACTAAACGTCTGAACTACACCATAGCGTTTGGCCCGGGTGGCGGTAACGATTTGATGTCTCGTACTGTTGTAGACATCTTGAAGAAATATAAGCTGTATGACCGAAATATCCGTGTAGATAACCTTGCTGGTGGCAGTGGTGCGGTAGGATTTAACTATGTAGCACAGCAGTCGGGTAATCCATACCACCTGACTTCAACTAGCGGTAACTTCTTGGGCACGCCATTGGTATCTAACACTGGCTGGACTTATGAAGACTTCACTCCAATCGGTCTTCTAGCACAAGATGCCATGTTTATCGTGGTGCGCGCTGACTCTCAGTTCAAGTCAGCGAAAGACTTTGCTGAGTATGCGAAGAACAACCGTATCACCATTGGTGGTACTGGTGCGGCAGGTCCTGAGCGCGTGGTTGCAAGCCTATTTGCGGAAACTGCAGGCTTCAAATACGACTATGTACCATCGCAAGACGGTGGTGGCATGGTGACTTCACTGACCTCTAAGAGCGTTGATGCCATTGTGGCTAACCCATCCGAGGTATCAGGTCAGATCAAAGCGGGTAACTTCCGTCCTCTTGCTTACTCTGAAGCACAGCGCAGCACCATCTATAAGGATGTTCCGACCTTCAAGGAACAAGGCTACGATTTTGCTTTCTCGCTTCCTCGTGGTGTCGTGATGCCGGATAACGTGGATGCTGATGTTCAGCAGTGGTGGGTAGAGACGCTACAAAAGGTAGTGGAGACCCCTGAGTGGAAAGACTATCTGAACACCAACAGCCTTTCTGGTAATACGGTTTGGGGTGATGACTTCGCCGACAACCTAGCCGCTACCAATGCTGACTTTAAACGAGTGTTAACTCAGATAGGTGCGATTAAGTAGGAAAATAGGCTGTGCGGTTAGCGCCGCACAGCCAAGGAGAAGTTATGCGTTTTTGGTTTTCACTTAGCACCTTATTGTTTTCTATCGGTTTTACTCTCTATGGGCTAAACACCTTGAGTATGTACGACCTAAATGGACGACCAGGGCCTGGCTATTTCCCTTTGATTATCGGTGTTGCACTGGTCATCTGTACCGGAATCAATGTCTATAAAGACCTCAAAGAACTGCGCAGCAAGCAAGCTGTGAAGCAAGATAAAGAGTTGTATCAAAAAGATACTTTTGCGGTGGCAGTGTGTATCGCACTACTGATTTTTACCCTGAACTCACTCGGAGCCATCGTCTCCATGGTGGCTTTCTGTTTGGCGTTTCTCTCTTACTTCAATCGTGGCAAACATGTTCAAAACATCGCGTATTCAGTGGTGTTCCCTATGGGAGTGTTCCTGCTGTTTGATGTTTGGCTACAGGCGGGACTGCCTGACGGTCTGCTACGTCTCTTCTATTAATCACAGGGAAATGTGTCATGTTCTTTGTTGAAATATTTGAAAATCTATCATTTGGTTTGTCGGTGGCGTTTACGCCGGCCAACCTGTTGTTCCTGCTCATCGGTGCGCTGGTGGGTATGGTAGTGGGCTTGTTCCCAGGCTTTGGCCCTGCGGCGGGTATCGCGATATTGATTCCTATGACCTTTGGTCTTAACCCAACTACTGCCATTATTATGCTCTCGGGTATCTATTACGGTTCTATGTATGGGGGAACCATAACCTCCATATTGATCAACACCCCCGGAGAGTCTGCCACAGTAGCCTCCACCTTGGATGGTTATCCTATGGCGCAAAACGGTCGAGCTGGTCCTGCTCTTGTAATGCAAGCGATCGCTTCATTTGTGGGTGGCACCTTGGGCGTGATCCTAATCTGTGGATTTGCCCCATTGCTGGCAGACTTTGCGTCCTCGTTTGGCCCGTCAGAGTATTTCCTGATCATCATGTTAGGCCTACTTTTGTTGACCACTATGATGGGTGAGAACCGTCTGAACGGCGTTATCTCTGCGCTGTTTGGCTTTGCTATCGCTATGGTTGGGGTAGACTCGGTCAGTGGTGCACAGCGTTACACCTTTGGTTCACCTGAGTTGATTGGTGGTATCTATTTCGTACCAGTTGCCATTGGCTTGTTTGGTATTGGTGAGCTTCTTTATTGTATCTATACCGGACAGCACAAACGTGAAAATGTGCGTGTTCAATTTAGCTTCCGCTCTAAGGATTTCTGGCCGACAGCTAAAGACTATATCAGCTCTCGCTACACCTTTATCCGAGGTTCTGTGATCGGCTTTGTCGCAGGTGTATTGCCAGGTTCTGGGGCGACCATTGGCTCTATTCTGGCTTATTCAGTAGAGAAGAAGGTTGCTAAAGACCCTGAGAGTTTTGGTAAGGGTGAAGTCCGTGGATTGGTTGCGCCAGAGACAGCAAACAATGCAGCATCGGCAGGAGCTATGGTGCCACTTATCTCATTGGGTATTCCGGGTTCTGGTGCTACCGCTGTTCTACTTGGTGCGCTCATGATGTGGGGTCTACAGCCAGGTCCAATGCTCATCGACAGCAACCCAGACCTTGTATGGGGTCTAGTGGCAAGTATGTACATGGGCAACATGATTCTGGTGGCACTGAGTGTGTTAGCTATCCCACTATTCGTAAAGTTCCTAGATATTCCTTACCGACTAGTGGTGCCTGTTATCGTGATTCTATGTGTTATCGGCTCTTATGCCCTTAACAACAGCATCATCGAGACCTCAATGCTATTGATTATGGGGCTAGTGGGCTTTGGCATGAAGTTGTACGGCTATTCTCCTGCAGCAACGGTTCTGGCGCTTGTTCTGGGTGGTATGGCTGAGAGTACCTTCTTGCAATCTCTTATCATCAGCCAAGGCAGTCTGTGGATCTTCGTTGAAAGACCAATCTCGCTTGTGCTCACCCTAGTTATGTTTGCCACTATCGGCCTTTCGGTTGCTCTGCGTCTATTCAAACGCATGCGAGCCAATAAGGTTGAGCAAGCAAATTGCAGTCACTCTCAGTAAAGGACGGTAATGATGAAAATAGGAGTTATCGCTGACGATTTTACTGGGGCGACTGATGCTGCAAGCTTTATCGTCAAGGGAGGCTTGAGTGCAATTCAGCTCTCAGGTATCCAAGAATCTGCAAAGGGTATTGATGCTGATGCCCTGGTGGTGAGCTTGAAATCTCGCTCTTGTGAGGTGAACAAAGCCATCGAGGATTCCATCAAGGCTTGTGATTGGCTCTTAGAAGAGGGGTGTGAGCTTATCTACTTCAAGTATTGCTCAACCTTCGATAGTACTGAAAAGGGCAATATTGGGCCTGTGGTAGAGGCACTAAAATCACACCTGTCTCAGCGCAGTGTGTTGCTCTGCCCCGCGTTGCCTGTTAATGGTAGGACTGTGTATCAAGGACACTTGTTTGTGTTTGACAAGTTGCTCTCAGATTCTGGAATGCGCAATCACCCTATTACTCCAATGAGAGACTCGAATCTGCTGAACGTTATCGAGTCTCAGTCTGAGGGTAATGCGGGTCTGGTGAGCCTTCAGGACATAGCTAAAGGTGGTATCTCAGAGAAACTGGCAGAACTGGAGCTAGAAGGTAAAGAACTCATCATCTGTGACAGTGTCAGTGACAGCGACCTTGATAGGTTGGCGCAGATAGCTCAATACCAAAGGCTAGTTTCAGGTGGTTCAGGCCTAATAGGCGCCATAGCCAAGTTGGTTTCTGGCAAAGGCGCATCTTTTGAAGAGCAAAATCAGGTGCAGGATCAACGAAAGGGTGTGGTGCTATCCGGCTCATGCTCTGAGATGACCAATCAGCAGGTCAGTGTCTACAAGAAACTCGCACCTAGCTTGAAGCTGGATGTAGGTCGATGCTTGCAGGATGGCGCTTATCTGGAGGAAGTTATGATCTGGATTGTAAGTCACAGCAACCAAGCTTATTTCCCAATGGTGTACGCCACTGTGAGCCCAGATGAGCTTTCGACTATTCAGTCCAAGTACGGTGATAAGGCATCAATCGGTGTAGAGAACTTGTTCCATGAGCTTGTGAAAAAGCTGTATAGCATGGGTTTTAATACCTTTATTAGCGCTGGTGGAGAGAGCTCTGGAACCATTACTCAAGCCTTGAGTATTGAGAGCTTTAGGGTTGGCAAAGAGATCGCACCAGGGGTCCCTTGGATGTCGAGCTTAGATGGCGAGGTAAGACTCGCACTTAAATCTGGTAATTTTGGAGATGCTCAGTTCTTTGAGCGTGCACAGGAGTTATTGCTATGACGGAACATGAACAAAGACTCGAGCTAGTCGCCTTGGCAAAATCTCTATTTGAGCGTGGCTACGCTACCGGCGGCGCTGGTAATATCTCGGTAAGACTGGACCAAAATCGTGTTTTGACTACACCAACGGGTTCCTGCTTTGGCCGACTCGACCCAGATACTCTATCTGTAGTGAATATGGACGGTGAGCACTTAACCGGAAACAGACCGTCTAAAGAGGCGTCGTTCCATCTGGAGATCTATAAGAATCGCGCACAGGCAAATGCAATTGTGCATTTGCACTCTACCTATCTTACAGCCCTATCTTGTCTTGAGGGTTTGGATAAATCGAACGCAATGAAAGCGTTCACACCTTATTACGTGATGCGAGTGGGTAGGCTCCCTGTGGTGGAATACTTTAATCCAGGGGATTCTCGCATAGGTGAGGAACTAGGGAAGCTAGCGCCTGACTTTAGAGCCTATTTGTTGGCAAATCATGGCCCGGTTGTGACTGGTAGTGATTTGGTAGATGCCTGTGATAATGCAGAAGAGCTAGAAGAAACCGCAAAGCTCTATTTCCAGCTGAAAGGTAGCAAGGTCGCTTATTTGTCAGATGAAGACGTAGCCTATCTTGAAACCAGAGGAACCTGAGTCGTGCACTTATGACCGCTAGGTCATTTTGGAGACTTGCTGGGGGCAGTAAGTCTCTGTTTTTATGATCGCTATTTGTGTTATTTTGAGTCATCACTGTCGATGATCTCAAACCTATGTATTTTCGAACCTACACTCCTGCTGACAAAGACCAGCTTATTTCCATTCTTAAGTCCAACTGCCCTAAGTATTTTCGTATCGAAGACAAAGATGACCTTATCTATTTTTTAGATAATTTTGCTGATGACAACTACCTAGTTGCCGTAGAGGGCGACACTATTATTGGTTGCGGCGGTCATTACACTAAAGCCGATTGCCACGGTATTGCATGGGTGATGTTCAAGTATGGGTCGCTTGGGTCATCAAGATTATTTGAAGTGGCTGATGCCTTTTATGCTGAAATAGAATCTCGTCTACTTTCTGAGAAAACGGGTTTTGATATAGTGATTAACACCACTCAGCTGATGCAAAAATTCTTCTCACGCTATGGGTTTCACACCACTTCCGTTGTGAAAGACGGGTTTGGTGAGGGATTAGATGAGTGTTGTATGGTGAAACCAACTAAGGACTAGTGATGCTGAGTTTGCAAAGGATGCAAGAGAAACACAGGGAGCAGGTGCTCCAGCTAGAAGTTCTTCCTGAGCAGGTGAAGTTTGTCGGTGAAATCGAGGAAATACTGGCAAACGAAAGCGAGCAGGTTTTGCCCCATGTAATGGTCGATGATGATCAGGTGGTCGGCTTTTTTCTAATTGACCTTAGCTACCCACAGCACTATGAATTCGCTTCCAGCAATAGCCTTGGACTTAGAGCTTATTTTGTTGGTAGACAGTTCCAAGGCAAGGGATATGGCACTCCAGGTGTTCAGCATCTGCCGAGCTTTTTGGATGAAACCTATAACAGCTATGATGCGGTATATCTAACCGTGAACTGTAAGAATCTAGCCGCGTTTCAATGCTACCTAAAGGCGGGTTTTGTGGATACGGAGGAATTGTATCTTGGTGGCGATGCGGGCCCGCAACATATTATGAAGCGAGCCCTGTAGCTTAGATTGAGAAGATCAAATAGCCGGTATAGATAGAGTAAGCGAGCAGTAGGCCAGCGCCCTCTAGGCGATTGATGCGACCCTGACGGCCAAATCCAAACGCCATAAAGAATAGAGCTAGAGTCATACTCAGCATCACAGGCCAGTCTCGTGACAGCACTTCTGCTGACATCTCCGAGATTGGCGATACCATGCCAGCAATACCCACTACAGCAAGAATATTAAACATATTCGAGCCGACTATGTTGCCTATTGCAATATCGTGCTCTCCCTTGCGAGCTGCTACAACTGACGCAGCTAATTCAGGCAGTGAGGTGCCTAGAGCAACCACGGTAAGGCCTATCACTAGGTCACTGACACCTAGAGATTGCGCTATGGTCACCGCTCCCCACACAAGGATGCGTGAGCTGATCACAAGCAGAATCAAACCAGTTACCAACCAGATGATTGCGGTTGTTAGGCTTAGATCAGCTCTTTGCTGTGACTCTTGTGAGTCGTTTTGTTTGGTTCCGGTGTAAATACTCCAGATGATCAGGCTTATGAAACCAACAAGCAAGATAGCCGCTTCAAAGCGAGTTAGGCTTCCATCCAGTAGCTGAACCCCCAGGAGTAGGCTTATCACGAGTAGCAGTGGCAGTTCTTTTTTCACGATCACGGACTGAACCATAATAGGCGCAATCAAAGCCGTAACACCCAGAATTAGACCTGTGTTCACTATGTTAGAACCAAGAGCATTGCCCAGAGCCAGCTCAGGATTGCCATCGATTGCCGCCATTGCTGACACCACCATCTCTGGAGCTGAGGTACCAAAGCCAACTACCAGCATACCGATCAAAAGTGGCGACATACCAGCGTGAGTTGCTGTTGCAGCAGCTCCGTCAACGAATCGTTCAGCACTCCATACCAAAAGCATCAGTCCAATAAAGATAGCGATAAATGCCAATGTCATTTCCAAGCCTCATTAGGAGTAACACCTCGACTCGAGGTGAGTAGGCGCGCAATCTAGATCAGGGAGTCAGCCAAAGACAGCGAATTATTTTTATCTTTTCCATCAACAAAATTTGTCGATTTTATTTAAATTGATCGTCGCTAGGTTGGCACATCTGAATGGGGCATGTATGGTAATTATTGCTAGGGTCAACGGACCCAAATAATGGAGGAACCTATGGCATTTAACGTTTATCTTTCTGGTGAGATTCATACCGATTGGCGTCAGCAGATTATCTTTGGCTGTGAAGAGCTTGGCTTGGACATCAACTTCACTTCAGCGGTTACCAACCACGAGGCCAGTGATGCTGCAGGTGACGGTTTAGGCGCTGAAACCGACTCGTTCTGGCGTGATCATAAATCGGCGAAGGTAAATGCGATACGTATCCAAAATGCCATAAAGAACTGCGACATGGCGGTGATTCGATTCGGTGAAAAATATCGCCAGTGGAATGCGGCCTTCGATGCAGGCTACTGCGCAGCTCTTGGTAAGCCTTATATCACACTGCATGACGAAGCCATTGTCCACCCTCTAAAAGAGGTGGATGCTTCGGCTCAAGCGTGGGCAACTACGCCACAGCAGGTGGTGGAGATCCTAGAATACTTGCTCGCTCAGGCATAATACCTTGAGCGTTATCTGCGAAACCGAACGCCTTGTGATAAGGCAGTTTAAGCTGACCGATGCTGATTTCATTATCGAACTTCTAAACCAAGAGTCCTTTATTCGATTCATTGGCGATAAGCAGGTAAGAAGCATCCAAGATGCGGAGTATTACCTGACCAAGGGGCCGATAGCGAGCTATACCCAATATGGTTTTGGATTGAATTTGGTTACGCTGAAAGAGAGCGGCACGCCGATTGGTATGTGCGGCATTTTAAAGCGTGATGAGCTCGATGAGCCGGATCTAGGTTATGCCTTTCTGCCTGAATATTGGGGGAAAGGGCTAGCTAAAGAAGCGTCGATAGAAGTGCTTAATCAGGAAATGGCTAGACATAATCTTGAGACAGTTTTAGCTATCACATTGCCAGACAACCCAGGCTCAAACGCCTTACTAAAGAGTCTTGGATTTAGGTACAGCGGCGTGTTTGAGATATATAATTCAGACAACAATCTGTATCGCTTCGGTAAATAGACAAAAGAAAAGGCTCATCTGATTAACTCGATGAGCCTTTACGTTGTCTGAAGATCTCGATTAGTAGGTTTCATCATCTTGGAAACGTCCCTCTATCGCGTAAGGATCGTCTTCAAAGACATGGCTTGCCTTCCCTCTCAACATCTCTAGCTGCTGTTCTAGATTGTTCATTGTCTCGAAGTTGCCCTCAGAACATGCAATGTATATTTGCTGTTCCAAGTCTTCGATTCTATCGCGTATCGTTGTCATATCTGCCTCCCTTTAGCGTGCCATTGCTTACGAGTGGCTCAGGTTTCTGGCTCAATTGTTTAAACAAAAATTCCATTTCGACAATGAGTCCATCTCCTTGGACATCAGCCTCAAAAAACTTCGAGACTCAATCGAATTATAGTAGAGGGTCACGGCTATCAAAGGGCCTCTATCGCCCGAAGAGGGCAGATCTAAGCTAAGTTTTTGACTCTACTTGCAAAGAAATTTTCTATATTTTTTATATGCAGATTTCGCAATGTGTGGGCAGTGATGAGACCTTTAGAGATACTTGGCTTGGACCATGTGGTGCTTAGAACCACAGACCTTGAACGCATGTTGCTGTTTTATCGAGATATATTAGGTTGCCCTCTTGAGAGACAGCTAGTTGAAGAGGGGCTCACTCAGCTCAGAGCAGGCAATGCCCTTATCGATCTTGTAGAAGTGGACAGTAGATTAGGTCGATTAGGCGGCAAACCGCCGCAACAAAGTGGTCGCAATGTGGATCATTTTTGCCTTCAGGTGAAGGCGGTAGAGGTTGATGTGCTGGTTGCCTATTTGAAAGAGCAGGATGTCGAACTATTGCTCGATGCGGTGCGTTATGGCGCCACTGGCTACGGTTGGTCTTTGTATGTTCATGACCCAGAGAGAAACGTCGTAGAGCTTAAGCCTGTCGGGAATCCCATTGGAAACCCAGTCGGCGATTAAACACACAAATTTACAAAAAGCTCGCCCATCTTGCAGCCCGCCCACAGCAACTTCACCCTTGGCTGACAATGTAAAATCCTATAACAGCGACACTCTTTTGCACAGTGGTTCACATACTCAAGCTGAATAATTGAGAATATAAAAGTAAAAGAGAGTCAACGAATGGAGTTTACCGAAAGAGATCGCACCGCCCTCTATGACACATGGATGTCACAAAAGGCGAAGATGCGCTTAACCCAGATGGAAATATCACGCAAACTAGGCGTTACCCAAGCTGAATTTGGCGAGCTTCTTCGCGGCCGAGCAGTACTCACCTATCCATTTGTTACCCGTTTTTGTGAGTTGCTCAAGGTTGACCCTGCTTACGCCATTCCTGCGATGCGTGCCAATGTAGTTGTTGAGAACAGTAGCGTGACTCTGTGCTCTCGAATGACAGTGGATGGCGATATTCGCAATGTCTACGTGGAAGGCAATCAGGTTGTGGTGGAGTACGAACACAGAATCTGCTAACCCGAGACTTTCATCTCTCTGGTTGGCTAAGCAATCAAGAGAAATGGAGTCTCATGCTTATCTTCTTAATCGCCCTTTGTTACTACTTTTTGGTATGGAAACTGTTTAGACATCTGGATAACAAAGTGGCGGCCCTAAATCTCGACGTGCATAGGCAGATGAAGCCCCTGTTTATGTACGCTATGTTCCTCACTTGCTCCTTAGTGGGGAGCTTGTTCCTATCTATTGCCCTAACAGATACAACCGAGCCCTTGTTTGTGCGCGTAGGTATCTGTCTGTTTTCTATTGTCTTTCTGACCATAATGGCGCTGATGTGTGTTCAGTCTGTGTATATGAGTAGAACTCATATTGCGGTCATCTCTAAGACCTTTAGAGTAAAGGTTGGGGCACGCTCTGAGCTTATTAAAACAGAAACCAAATCTTATGTAGGAACCGGTGGAGGCGGCGGTGATACCCGCTATCGCTTCACCTTTAATGACGGCACTCGTATCGATGTTTTTTGTAATCAGCTGATGGACGATACCTTGCTTCAGGACTGGTACAACAGTGCCCGTCTGGAAGGGTAATCTTTATTTGCAACAGTTTGAAAAGTCATAGGTTTGGCATCAGTCAGATTATTGGTTACAGTCGACTCAAATTAGGGAAAATCAGCATTAGTGATGAGTGTGATAAGTAAATTAAAGAAAGAGTGGTTCTTGGTGGGCATGGTTGTGGCTACGGTGCTGGCCGTGTTTACCCCAGACTTAGGTAAATCTGGTGGGGTACTGCACCTAGATACCATTACTGTATTTGGCATTGCCTTGGTGTTCTTTCTGCATGGTTTGGGGCTTTCTCCGAAGGCGATCATGGAAGGGGTATCAAACTGGAAGCTGCACCTGTATGTTCAAGGGGCTACCTTTGTCGCTTATCCAATCCTGTGGCTAGTGTTTGGTCATACCTTCTTAACCTATATGCCAGCAGCACTGGCGTTTGGTTTCTGCTATCTGTTTGTTCTGCCGAGCACCATATCCTCTTCGGTCGCCATGACCGCAATCGGTAAGGGTAACCTTCCTGGAGCTATCTTTAATGCCTCTCTGTCTAGCATTATAGGTGTGTTCATTACTCCGCTTCTTATTCAGCTATTTATGGGGATGGAAGGGGCAGAGATGGACCTGCTGGACTCGGTTCTGTCTATTTCCAAGATGTTGTTGCTGCCAATGGTTCTGGGGCAGTTGATGCGTCCTGTGCTACTCGAGTGGACACAAAAACATAAGTCGGTTGTGAATAAGCTGGATAAGTACGTGATTCTGCTGATCGTCTATAGCGCTTTCTGTGATTCTATTGACCATGGTATCTGGAGTGATTTCTCACCGGCATTATTAGCCGTTTCTGCCCTGATTTGCTTAGTGGTATTGATGGTAATGGTTCACGGCATTCAGTGGGGCGCACGCAAGGTTGGCTTTAGTCATCAAGATGAAGTGGCAGCGGTGTTCTGCGGCACTAAAAAGACCCTAGCAGCGGGTATTCCTATGGCTAAGGTTATCTTTGGACATGATCCGAACCTTGGGATGATCCTGCTGCCGATCATGCTGTATCACCCGATTCAGATTTTCTACTGTGCTGTGTTGGCGAATAAGTACGCCAAGGTGCCGTTGGAGGCGGGTGAGGTTAAGTAGGGGTAGGGCTATTGGAGTAAGTTTGTTGGGGAGGTCCCGGATAACTTCTGTCGAAGTTTCCGGGATGACGGCGGTGGTTCGAATGTTTGAATTATTCGTCATCCCGGAATGTCCAATAGGACATATCCGGGATCTTCTGAAAGCTCACAGCTTAAAGCTGATAGCTCAAATCTGACAGCTACTCTCAAGCCGCCGAAAGAATCACCGGATGTCTCTCCGTAGGATGAGCCATTATCTGCGTTTTCCAGCGATACACTTCTTCAATAGTTTCTGAGGTTAGAACCTCCCACGGTGAGCCATCGGCAACGATATTGCCTTGGTTTAGCACTACGATTCTATCTGCATACTGAGCTGCTAGGTTCAGATCGTGCAATACCGCAACCACGCAAGCGCCATCTTCGGCTTGTGCTTTCGCGAGTTTCAAGGTGTTGTGCTGGTGGCTAAGATCCAGAGCTGAGGTTGGTTCATCTAAGAACAAAACCTTGTTGTGCTGGGTAGCACTCAACTGTGTGAGCACGCGAGCGAAGTGCACACGCTGTTTCTCACCGCCAGAAAGACTAGGGTAGAGTCTGTCTGCTAGGTGCAATACACCCGTCTGGTTCATCTTCTCACGAGCCACACGAGTAATCTCTTTTTGACCGCCTTCTAGCGTAAGGCCACCCAACTCCACAACCTCTTGAGCGGTGAAGTTGAAAGTCAGCGAGCTAGATTGAGGAAGAACGCCAAACTGCTTTGCTAATACCTTTTTGTCCCAATCCTGAGTCGGTTTACTAAACAGATAATGCTGTCCCGAGTGGGGCATTTCATTACTCAAAGTCTTTAAAAGTGTGCTCTTACCTGTGCCATTTGGCCCTAATAGAACCGTAAATTCACCTGCGTGGAATTCTATGTTTACGTTATCCAGGATGGACTTGTTACCTATCTTGACCGAGATATCGGTGCATTTCACATAAGGTGTGTTCATTAGATACGTCCTTTCTGAGAGAGAAGTAGCCATAGGAAGAAAGGAGCGCCAAGCACAGCTGTAATGATACCTACAGGGATTTCTAGTGGAGCAACCAATACGCGCGATAGCATGTCAGATATCAGAAGTAGTAGCGCACCCAATACGGTAGCAAGGGGGATCAGCACCTTATGGTTTGGACCTGCAATCATACGACCTAGGTGAGGTACGATAAGGCCGATAAAGCCTATCATTCCCGCTAGCGAAACGGTGACACCCACGCCAGCGGCGGTAAGAAGAATCAAACGACGTTTAAGCTTCTGTACGTCGATACCAAGGTGGCTCGCTTCTGCCTCACCTAGCAAGAGTGCGTTTAGGTTGGCGGCATCGCGATAAAACAGCACCCCAAGGATAACCAGAACCACAAAGCCGAACATTACACCCGAGAAGTTAGCTCCGGCGAGAGAACCCATTGTCCATAGTGACAGATCGCGCAGGGCTTGATCGTCCGCGTAGTAGTTCAAAAGTCCCAACATAGCCCCTGACAGAGCACCAATGGCAACGCCTGCCAGAAGCATCATGGTTACTGAGGTGCCAGTTGGTGATGTGCCAAGCTGATAGACCATCAGGGTAGTGATAGCGCCACCTAGGAAAGAGAACACAGGTACAGTGCCGAACATGAGAAGCGCTGGGTAGGTTTGGGCCAGCGAGCCAAACACCACGATTGCCAGAGCTGCACCAAGCGCAGCACCGGCAGAGACACCAATAATACCTGGGTCAGCAAGTGGGTTTCGGAATAGGCCCTGCATCACTGTGCCACAAATGGCCAAGATACCACCAATAGCGATAGCAAGTAGGGTGCGTGGCAGGCGCACCTGCTGAACGATCATGTTTACATGTGCGGGAAGGTCACTGTTTTGAATACCTGGTAACAGTGCGCTCAGGCTTTGTGAAAAGCTAATATCCATGGGGCCAACGGCTACTGACATGACGCTGGCGATGTAAACGGCAACTACAGCAACGCCCAATAGCACAGGCGTTGGTAGCTTAATAGATTGAGCAAAATTCATCTTAGTTACGCTCAAATGTTTGGTATAGAGACTGGCTTAGTTCGACACTCTCAATACCAAATCCACCGATGATGGCACTACTAGGTACTGGAATGATCTTGTCGTTGGTTGCCGCAGGTGTTGCGGCTAGCAAAGGAAACTTCTCTATGATTCCTTCGCGGCCACCTAGTGCATCCCAAGAGCGTTGCGCGACCAAGATATATTCCGGTTGGATATTCACTATGGCTTCAAAAGACATTGACTTATAAGAGCTGAAGTCTTTGTTTGCTGGGTTCGCCCCGCCTGCTAATTGGATGATTTTGTCTATTGTGGTCTCTGAGCCTGCGATAGTGGCAGGTCGGCCTTCACTTAGCATGGCAAAGATAGCCTTGGGATGATTGTTGTGCTTTTGATTAGAGAGTGTCTCAATCTGCTGGTGGAGCTTGTCTTTAAGCTCAGCAGCCTTTTCTTCTCTATGGGTGATCTTAGCGATGGCATCGATGCGCGCCGCTAGATCGGCTTCACTGTCACCCGATGGCACAGTAACTACCTTGATACCCGCCGATTTTAAAAGCTTAAGTGTGGATTCAGGGCCCATCTCGTGAGAGCCAATGACATGGGTTGGGCTCTGAGCCATCAGACCCTCGGCAGATAACTGACGGTGGTAACCCACTTGTGGCATCTCACCACTTTTATCAAAGTGACGACTGGTCACATCGATAGCCACCAATTGCTCTTTCGCATCCAATGCATAGAACAGTTCTGTGATACTTGAACCGACGCTGATGATTCGATTCTCTTTTGCGTCAGAGGAGGTATCTGCAAAAGTGGTAAAGGCTACCGCTGAGGCGGCAATAAGTAGCAGAAGTCGTTTCATCATTTATTCTCTTCCATAACGATGTTTGTAGCGCTGATATTGTTGTTTTGTAGCCATGCTAATACCTTGAGCATGGACTCTACGTCTGCGGCTTTATCCGGTGAAATGATAAGGTCGCGTTTTTCTTTTGAAGCTGTATCGGTCTTATTGACCTCAGTCAGCAGAGCTTGGGTAAACTCATCCCAATCTGAATAGCTTTTGCCATCGATGGCCCATTTAGGGTCAGAGGCAAGGATATTCACCGCAATAACCTGCTTGTCTTGGTCGTTCAACACCTCGGCATCTTCGGTCTGAGGTATCGCCACTTCCATGGTCTTGATACTGATATTGGCAGTCAGCAGTAGGAACACCATCACGATAAAGATGATGTCCAGTAGTGGGGTCAGATCAGGTTTGAACTCTTCTTCAAACAGATTTGATTGTGACTTGATCATGCGTGCTCCTGATTGAGCAGGGTCGCTTCATTGCAAGACTTAGACTCTTCTGGACACTCGATTGAGATGCCTTCGATGTGAAGATTGCTGTGGTTTAGTGTGTACTCGATCTTGGATAGGGTTTTTTCTACCCACATACCTAGCAGTTGAGCGCCGGTAATAGCGGGAAGGGCAATCAATAGACCCACAGCCGTAGTAGACATTGCAAGACCCAGACCATCAGCGAGTACAGCTGGGGAGATAGAGCCCGAGGTATGCGCCAATCCCTTAAACATATCGATTAGGCCAAGCACTGTACCAAGAAGACCGATCAGCGGGCTGATCACACCGATAATAGACAGGATACGGATACCAGATTTGTATTGCTGACGTTTTTTGAATAGCCAGATGCTAACCGCTTCTTCGCGCAACTCTTTGGTGAAAGTGCGGTGGCCAATGAGCATACGCATTGCTTGATAGATGATGGTTTTACCTTGCAAGTCTTCAGCAATGAAGCGCTCAACTTGAGCACAATTACCAAAATCAATGCGGTGAACTCTATTTAGGATCTGTGTGGTATGAGTACGACCGTTAACCAACATATATACGGTGCGTTCAATCAAGAGCATCAGAGTCAATAATGACAGGAGTGTAAGCGGAACTGTCATCATTCCAAGTTGGCTGTGAAGTGTGATTATGGTTTGCATAGTATTTCTCAGGGCCAACTGGCCTTACTTAAGTTGAAAATTAATTGGCACCTGCACTCGGTATGCGATGCGTTGTCCTTGCTCACTGCGACGCTGGAATTGCCATTCGGCTACAGCTTTCATTGCGGCTTCGTCTAATATCTTGTGTCCCGAAGAGTTCACGATCGCTTGCTTGATCTGCTTACCCTCTTCGTTGATCCAAATCTCAATAAGGGTATTGCCTTGCCACCCACGCTTTTGCGCCAATCTCGGATATCCAACTGGGGTTGGTTTCGCTGAAAACGTCGGCTTTTTCACCATCTTTGGTTTGCTCGCACTGGCTGCGTTAGTTGAGGCTGTCTGCTGTTTCTTCTCTACAACCTCTTTTTTCTCAGCAATCTTTTTCACCGGCTCTTTGATCGGCTCAGGCTTTTTCTCAACCGGTTTAGGCTTAGGTGGCGGTGGTGTTTTCTTTACAACCTGTTTTTTGGGTGGCTCAACTGGCTTTGGCTTTGGCTTTGGCTTTGGCTTTGGCTTTGGCTTGGGCTTTGGCGGAGGTGGTTTTTTCTCAACCACCTTTTTAACCGGCTCTGCTGGCTTCGGCGGTGACTCTACGACAGGTTTTGGCGCGGCGGGCTCTGGTTTGGCGGGTTGTGCCACGGATACAAACTGGATGCTAACGGCTTGCCCGGCGTTATCACTGGCCACCTTCATCTCTTGCTTAGGAGAGGCAAAGGATAGAGCAACCCCATGAATTAGAAGGGATATTCCGCCTGCAATTAGATATCTGTATTTCTTCACTGTGGCTAAAAACCGTTGCCAAAATAGATTGTAATGAGAGGCATTATGCAGATAATGTAAATAATATCAATTATCATTTGCATTTATTTTCAATATGAATATAGTGGTCACAAATTTGAGCGAATGAGATTTGTTCTCATTTGTTTTTCTGGCAAGAATAGAAGAAGTTCTTAGCCTAAGTTGATGATTGAAATAATAAAAAATGAATCTCGAACTGAACAATCCAGATATCACTGGCAAGCATACGCCAGATCCTTTGCGCTTTGCTTTCGATAAGAAAAAGGGCCCCCATGCTGGTGGTATGGCTAAACCAATTCCACCGCAGCAGACACAATCCGCTTTAGAGAACGCTTTCTCTGATTCAGGAGAGAAGGGGCCTCGTTGCCTGTATATCCATATTCCGTTTTGCCGTGTTCGCTGTACCTACTGCAACTTCTTTCAATATGCGTCAAGCAAGAAGCTGATCGCTGAATATTTTGAAGCTCTTAAGACAGAGCTTTTGTGGAAAGCGGCTATGCCTTGGACTCAGGCTTATCCATTCCAAGCCGTATATTTCGGCGGTGGTACTCCTACAGACTTGAGTGCCGACCAAATCAAAGAACTGGGTGAGATGATTCGTGCCTATTTCCCTCTGACGCCAGATTGCGAAATCACACTCGAAGGACGTATTAATCGCTTCGATGACCGTAAATTCGAGTCTGCTCTAGAGGGGGGGATCAATCGCTTCTCTTTTGGTGTTCAGAGCTTTGATACCAAGGTTCGCCGCGCAGCCAAGCGTCTTAATGATGGAGATGAGGTACTTGAGCGTTTGCAGCATTTTGTGAGCTATGACAGCGCGCCAATCGTGATTGACCTGCTTTACGGCCTGCCACATCAAACCCTAGACAACTGGGCCACAGACCTTGAGCTGTATCTAGAGAGCGGTGCTCATGGTGTAGACCTTTACCAACTGATTGAGATGCAAAACCTGCCTATGGGTCGCTTGGTAGAGCAAGGTAAATTACCAGAGCCAGCCAACACCCAAATGAAGGCTAGCATGTATCAGATGGGCGTTGATTTTATGGCTAAGCATCATCAAAGACGCCTAAGTGTGAACCACTGGAGTTCAGATAATCGAGAGCGCTCTATCTACAACAGCTTGGCTAAGACCTCAGCTCAAGTGATGCCATTGGGTGCCGGCGCAGGCGGTAATGTGAACGGGGTGAGCACCATGCAATTCCGTGACATGGAAAAATACATCGAAGCAGTAAACACAAACCAATTTGCGGCTGGGATGGCTTTCCAAAGCGCATCTAACGCGGCTTTGGTCAACACCATCAAAGCAGCTTTCGATAGAGGCGTGTTAAGCGCTTCAAGCCTGCCACAGGGCCTATTTGAATCTGTTATGCCTTTGTTTGAGGCATGGACCAAGAATGGATTAGCAATCGTGTCGAATGGCTATTTGTCTTTGACGTTAGCGGGACAGTTTTGGTCAGTGACTCTGGCACAAAACCTAATCCAAGTTATTTCTAATAATCAAAACAACGCTACAAAAGCGGCTTAAATCTGAGAGGAAAAATGTACACGTCATTAACTAAGCAACAGGTGCTAGAAGCTGTTGCAACCATGATGGAAACGGACAGCACAGTACCAGTATCACAAATGGCGACTGAGCTAAGTGCAACTGAAGGTGAGATTACTTTTGTACTTCCATCTGACATGGTAACACCTGTCCCTGGAGAGAAGGCTCAAGAGATCCTAGAAGCACTTCCAACTTGGGGTAAGGTAACGACAATCGTTCATTCGTTCGGTTCTATCTTTGAATATAAAGCACCATTCCCTAAGGGCAAAGTAGCACACGGTTACTACAACCTAATGGGTCGTGATGGTGAGTTGCACGGTCACCTAAGACTGGATCTAGTAAAGCATGTTGCCTTGGTATCTAAACCATTCCGCAAGATGGAAAGCCACTACATTGGTTTCTTTGATGAAGCGGGTGAGTGCGTATTTAAGGTTTACCTAGGTCGCGATAAGAAACGTCAACTTTTCCCAGAACAGATCGAAAAGCTAGAGCTAATGAAAAAGGAATTTGCATAATGACTGCTCAAAACACTGAAAAAAGCCGTGACGAAATCAAACAAGAGCGTCTGCAGGGTCGTTTAGGTCCTGAGGTTCAAGAGTTCCGTGATGCATGCCAAACACTTCAGCTAGCAACCATCACTAAAGACGGTCTGCCACATGTGAGCTACACGCCTTTCGCATTTGATAAAGCGGGCTATTACATTCTAGTGAGCGATCTAGCCGCTCATGGTCAGAACCTAAAAACCACTAAGAACGTTTCTATCATGATGGTAGAGGACGAGTCTCAATCTAAGAGTGTTCACGCACGTAAGCGTCTAACTTTCGATACAACGGCTCAGCATATAGATAAAGAAACCGAAGAAGGCAAGGCGGGTGTTTCGGCTCTAGTTGAGCGCTTTGGCGAGATGGCACAAAACCTAGCAAACCTAGGTGACTTTAACCTTTACAAACTGACACCAAGCAGCGGTCGTTATGTGAAAGGTTTTGGTCAAGCATTCAATGTATCAGGCAATGACTTGGTAGATTTCCTGCACTTGAATGAGGGGCATGTTCAAGACGAAAAAGACAAACTAGCTGCGCTCTAGCTCCTATAACTGCGTTAGCGCTTCTTGATTTAGGCCCACTAAACCTGCGAAGCGCTGCCTTGTTCTAGAAGCTATAGCTTTGCTAGTGGCTTCTACAAAAAATACCAATAAAAACAATTTCATGCTGACTGGCATTTGCCAGTCGGTAGGGCTTTCTCTGCTTTTAACAAACGGATTTTGGGTCAAACCATGTATAAAAAAACAAGTCTGGCACTGGCAATTGGTGCTATCTGCGCTTCGACAGCGGTATTTGCTGAAGAGACATTCACATTTGATGAAGTGGTAGTTTCTGCAACACGTACTGAACAAAACAAAGAAGACGTATCTTCTTCAGTTGCGACGGTAAGTCGCGATGATCTAGATGCACAAATGAACAACAACCTTAAAGACACACTGAAATATACTCCGGGCGTTCAAGCTCAAGGTAGTGGTCGTTTCGGCGTATCTGGCTTTAACATCCGTGGTATGGAAGACAGCCGCGTTAAGGTGATGGTTGATGGTGTGCAGCAGCCAGTTCCATATAACCCAGGTGCTAATCAGCAGCGCAAATATCCAAACATGATCGAAACAGATACCCTAGCCGGTATCGAGGTTAACAAAGGACCTTCATCTAGCCTTTATGGTTCTGACGCGCTAGGTGGTGTGGTACTTATGCGCACTAAGAACCCTGATGATGTGCTAATCACAGATGGTGATGAGAACCGCTTTGGTATCAAGTCTGGCTACTCTTCGGTAAACAGTGAATTTAAAAACACCGCTACTTGGGCAATGCGCCAAGGTAAGTGGGAAACACTAACTATGTTTACCTATGCAGATGGTGAAGAATATCAAACCCATGGCGATGGCGCAGACATCAACGGTGAAGACCGTGGTGCGGCTAACCCAGGTGATTCGAAGCTATATAACGGTCTTGTGAAAGCCTACTATCAAGCGAACGATGATCACCGTATCGGCATGACCTTCGAGTATTTTGATCGTAGCTTCGATGAGAAAGTGTTGTCTGAAGAGGGTTGGGAAATCATGCCTGGCTTTGTTTACTCAGATGTTTCGGTGCACGATAACACCAACCGTATGCGCGTGAGTCTTGAGCACGAATGGGCGATGAACAGTGTTATCGCAGATGAGCTCAAGTGGACTCTTGGCTATCAGATGACAGAGAGTGAGTCTGATAACTACGATACCACCAACTGGTTCCCTATCTATGATGATCGTATCCGTAACCGTGAGCGTATCGCGCAAGATGACTCTATCCAGTTTGATATGCAGTTTAACAAAGTCATCTTGGCGGAAAACCACTATCACGAGCTTACCTATGGTGCGAGTTACCTACATAACGATTTCTCTCTAGAGAATACAGACCACTTTATTCAAAGCGGTCAACCGGGAGTACCACCAAGCTCAGCGCCTGGTAGCACGGGTCTGCCAAATGCCACCGTTCAGCAATGGGGCGTATTCATCCAAGACCAAGCCTTCTTGATGGATGAGAAACTAGTGCTATCGGCGGGTCTTCGTTATGACTCATTCAGAACTGACCCTGAATCAAACGATGGCTATGTAGATTCTCACGAAGCGAACAAGAACGATGCCTTTACAGGTCGTGTGGGTGCGGTATACCACGTAGCAGATGCGTTCAGTCCATATGCTCAGATTAGCCAAGGCTTCAAAGCACCAACGGTTTATGACCTTTACTACATCTATGACACAGGCGCTATCTTCTACGGCAACCCAGACCTAGAAGCAGAGAAGAGCTTGTCGTATGAGATTGGTTTCCGTGGCAAGGGCTCTATCTACCAATATGAAGTAAGTGGTTTCTACAATGAATACGACGACTTCATTACCACTCAGAAGGTAGGCACGGATGGCCCGACTGGTCGTGATATCTACACCTCTGTGAACATCGATGAAGCGAAGATCTACGGTGCAGAAGCAGCAGGTACGATCTTAGGTCCTGTTGGTACCTACACTAAGCTAAGCGTGGCATACGCTTACGGTGAAGATGTGAACACGGGTCGTGAGCTAGATTCTGTAGCACCGCTGACGGGTGTGATTGGTCTAGGTTATGACAACACAGATAAGACCTTTGGTGCGCTTGTGAACTACACCATGGTAGCGAGCAAAGACGCATGGACCGAAGTGGATAACGTAGACGCGCCATCTTATAGCCTACTAGACGTTACGGCTTACTATCGTCCAATCAATGATCTGACGCTACGTGCCGGTCTGTTCAACGCCTTTGATGAAAAATACTGGCTATATGAAGACCTAAGTGGCAAGGATGAGAGAAAAGACTTTGATACCCAAGCAGGTCGTAACTGGGGCGTAAGTGCTGAGTACTTCTTCTAAAGCAAGAGTCTTTGACTAAACAACCGAAAAGCTCGCAACTTAGTTGCGGGCTTTATTAGGTTATAAGCCAGTCAACCAAACCCACATATTTTCGTATACCCTTAAATAAAAGAGTTACCCAAGGAATGCTCGTGCCCATAGAAACGCCATCTACTCAGACTCCGAGACTAGATAAACAGTGGCTCTATCAACAAGCGATACGCCACAAAAAGAAACTACTATATGCTAACGTGATAGCCTTCTTTGCTACCCTTATCAGCGTGCCAATCCCGCTTTTACTGCCATTGATGGTGGATGAGGTTCTACTAGATAAACCGGCAACTGGTATAGATATTCTCAATACTATTCTGCCTGAGTCTTTGCATACTGCGACGGCTTATATCGTTACTGTTTTGATTGCCATCGTATTAATGCGAGTGGGCAGTCAGGCGCTTAACATATTGCAAACGCGTCAGTTTACTCTGGTCTCGAAACAGCTCACCTGTAATCTGCGTCAGTGGATTCTTGAGAAACTAGGTCGAGTTTCCATGCAGCAGTATGAAGAGAAGGGCAGTGGTGGCCTTACTTCACACCTAGTAACTGACATTGAGACTATAGATAAGTTTATCGGCTCGACCCTAAGCCGCTTTGTTATTAGTGTCCTGAGCGTTATCGGTATCGGCGCTATCTTGCTATGGCTCAATTGGCAGCTCGGTCTTTTCATCATCCTGATGAACCCTGTGGTTATCTTCTTATCGCGCCTGCTTGGTCAGCGCGTGAAGCACCTGAAGAAGAAAGAGAATCAATCTTTTGAGCGCTTCCAACAGCGCCTAGTAGAGACTCTAGATGGTATCTATCAATTGCGAGCGGCTAACCGAGAGCAGGATTATCTAAACAAGCTGAAAGGTGATGCTGAGGCTATCCGTGTAGATGCAGACAAATATGCTTGGCAGTCGGATGCAGCGAACCGATTATCGTTTTTGATGTTCCTGATCGGCTTTGAGATCTTCCGCGCGGCAGCCATGCTGATGGTGCTTTTTAGTGACCTCACTATCGGACAGATCTTTGCGGTATTCGGATATCTGTGGTTCATGCTATCGCCGGTGCAAGAACTGCTGAGCATTCAGTACTCTTGGTACAGCGCATCCGCAGCGATGAAACGCTTGAACGGCATCTTGGATATGCCAGAAGAAAACCGCCCTGTGGCTACCGTGAACCCATTTGTAAAAGGTGAGCCAATAGATATCGAGTTTGAGGGAGTTAACTTCTCTTACGACTCGGATCGTAAGGTACTTGATAACCTGTCTCTCAAGATCCCGAAAGGGAAGCGTGTTGCACTAGTTGGTGCTTCAGGTGGGGGTAAATCTACACTTATCCAACTGTTGCTGGGTATCTATCAAAAAGACAGCGGGAATATTTTGGTAAACGGACACAGCATAGAGTCTGTAAGTTATGAGGCTCTGCGTAAGAAGCTAGCCGTGGTTTTGCAGCAGCCAATGATCTTTAACGATACTCTGCGCCAGAACCTTACCTTGGGGCAGGATTACCCAGAGGATGTGCTGTGGAATGCTTTAGAAGTGGCGCAACTTGGAGATCTTCGCACAACTTTACCTGAAGGCCTTGAGTCTCACATTGGTCGCCAAGGAGTTAGACTCTCTGGTGGTCAAAGACAGCGTCTTGCAATTGCGCGTGTGGTTTTGGCAGACCCTGAATTGGTGATTCTAGACGAGGCAACCTCAGCGCTAGACACCTCTACCGAGGCTACGCTTCATTTAGCGCTGAACCGCTTCTTGCAGAACCGCACTACCTTGATAGTGGCGCATAGGCTGTCTGCCGTTAAACAGGCAGACCTTATCTACGTGCTTGAGGATGGCAATGTGGTCCAGTCTGGCACGCACCTTGACCTTATTCAATCTGATGGCTTGTATCAAACCTTGTATGGAACCCTGCAAGCAGGATAAAGCTAAGCCCTGAGAGTTTCAGGGCTTTTTCTTAATTGACCCAAAGGCCATCAAATTCTGGATTGGGCTGACAGCGATGCACCTTTACTGGTGGCAGTACCTTAGGCTCAAGGTTACGTCTCTCAAAGTCGAACTGGCTCAAGATATGACGTATCAAATCTAATCGTCCTGTTCGCTTGCAGTTATTATCCACCACATACCAAGGACAATGGTCGGTGCTGGTCTCACGAAACATGATCTCTTTAGCCTTGGTGTATTCGCGCCACATACTGCGAGATTTCAAGTCCATCGGCGACAGTTTCCAGCGCTTGGTGATCTTGTTTAGTCTTTCATGAAAGCGCTGCTCTTGGGTCTCATGAGTTATTGAGAGCCAATACTTGAGAACGATGACGCCTTGGCGAACCAAGCTTTTCTCAAAAGCTGGGCAGTCCTCTAGAAAGTTTGAAACCTGAGCCTGGGTTGCAAAACCCATCACAGATTCTACACCCGCTCGGGTATACCAACTTCTATCGAATAGAACGATTTCACCCTCGCTGGGCATCTCTTTAACCCAGCGCTGAAAGTACCACTGCTTTTCTTCTGCATCGGTAGGCTTACCCTTGGCAACCACTCGTACATGGTTTGGATTGAGTTTATCGATGATGCGCTTGATGCTTCCACCCTTACCAGCAGAATCCCTTCCTTCAAACAAGAGAACCACTTTTAAGCCGTGCTTAATAATATAGGATTGCAACTGAACTAATTCTGCTTGGAGTTTTTTTAATTCTTTTTTGTACTCTTTTTTATTCATTTTGTTATTTAATCCAAAGCCGAATTATTCTCCCTCTTCAGACTTATTTCTGTGATAGATAAAATCTTGAACATTTTCGGGTAGAACAGGACCGTAGCTTCCCATGCTACATCCACATAGCTTGACGCACTCTTGCTGATAACCCACAGGCTCTGACTCAGTCTCTACTTCTTTTACTCTCGTGGCTTTAAGAGCATTATAAGCCTTGAGCGATATCCAACCGGCTCCTATTAGAGCGAGTACGTACATAAGCATGTTTCTACCTCTGATTAATTTAGTTGCTTATTAATTTATCTATTAACTAGAAAAAGGGAATGAAATTCTGAAATTCAAAATTGAATAACCAAGCATAAATATAAAGTGATAGATTAAACGCAGTTTTATTAACAATCGAAAATACTATGAACGCAAATATTAGTAAGCTCTGCTTCTCTTTATTGAGCGAAGCACAACAATCGGCTTTGGTGTCATTGTTTGTTTTGGAACAGCACAGGGGCAAGGCGGCTTTTGTATCTGATGATGGGATTGGTGTTTGGCTCAGTGATCTCGACTTTGAAGAGATGTGCAGCTTTAAAAATGAATTAGGGGTTTATTCCATTGAGAAGTCGGTGCTGACGGGCTTGCTAGAGAAGGGTTTGTTGCTGATGAAACCCGTTGAGCGTAATCAGGTTAAGATGTACCAGAATGTGCGCCACAGCTATCACCTACTACCTGAGATCAAGCGTCAGATCTGTGCCTGGATAACCATGAATGAAGTAAAGCTACCGATTTTGGTGGAGTTTGATTACTGAAGAGTAAAAAGCCCTATCACTATGACAGGGCTTACATTGGGTTTAGGCTTGGCCTTTAACTGAAGCCATTGCGCCCTTGCCGACACCCTCATAGGCGATAACATCAAGTGTTGCCCCAGGCTCTACAGATTGGCTAACTTCCTCTGCAATATATTGAGCCAGTAGCTCGACCGTAGTATCAGTATCTATCATCTCAACATCGCTACGAGCGATCGCAAGCTCGAACTCACCCTGTGGCGCGGTGTAGCGAAATGCATGATGAGTCATCTCGGTTAGAGAACTAGCTGCTGGACTCAAGTTTAGGTCTGCTAGCTCACATTCATCTTCTTGGCTACCAAGATAGATATCCTTCCAACGCTCAGCCCATTCTTGTTCCAATTCAAGATCACGCTTGCCGTTTACTAGAAGTTCTACTGGAGAGCGGTGACCATGAGCGATACGCTGGCAGTTACCATCGTGCTTTTTCAAGCCGTGGCTGTAGTGATAGAAAGGGCCTACGATATCTTCATGTCGCAATGTGATCTCAAGGCCTTGCACGTTTTCAGGAAGCTTGCCTTTCAATACTTCGTAAACATGTTGAGTCACTGACTCGATAGTCACCTCATCAGCATTGATGAAGCAGTAAGCCTCGTCAGGGCAGTGCAGGTGAAGGCTATTGTCTTCGCGAAGCAGGTCTACGGTCGAGTAGCCAGGCTTGGTTGGTTCGGTGCGGATTGCTGGATTTTGGCTCGGTACAATCAGTCTGTGGTCAATGTATTCATCGACAATCTGCTTAATCTGTTTCTTTACGCGGCTGAAGTCGAGCACCATGCTCATCTCATTCAACTCACCTGACATTACTACATCGAGTATCCAGCTTTCTCCCACCATGCCACGCTGGGGGCAAAGGTAAGAGGAATCGATAACAGTAAGATCTCTAACAAATAGCTTCAAACTGAAGTCCTTATTGATTCTGATAGGGGCAAGGCATTATACGTGCCTTAAAGCCCGAGTAAACCGCTCAAGCTCTTTCAGAAATTATTTTAAACAATGATTGTAGATTTGTTTAGGCAGGATGGCTGTCTGTAACTTTTTCAACCGTACATAAATTCTTGCGAGCTATTATGCAGTTTGCTTCTTGAGCTTAATGCGATTGATTTTACTGAACTAATCTTATGAGGTTTTTAACCGGCGCATGGAATGCTCATGAAGATAGTCTGCACTCTAATTACATTGATGGTTATGGTCCCTTTGCTGGTTGTAGCGAAGGACAAAGATGATTCTTCGGTATATCGAATCAGCGTACTTCCGGGACAAACCCTTGAACAAACGGTGTCATCAGAAAAGCAGTTTAAGTCTTTTGAGTTGGAACTGCATTCAGAAATAGAGTCTTGGGTATCGGTGACAAAAGAAGTTGAGACGAAAAGTTCTAAGCACAAAGGTAAGAGTTTAGTAATAGCACTGACCGTACCGGAAGATGCCTCTCCAGGGGTGTATTTATCTCAAGTTTACTTCGATAAGAAGCCCTCGAAGAAATCGAAGTCGTTAACCGTAGAGCTAGAAGTGCTCGAACCAGTGATCTCTCTGCCGCCGGAACCTGGCAATGAGAATGATACAACAGTGGAGGGAATCGATAGTGATGCGGACGGTGTGAGGGATGATGTTCAGCGCTATATCTACTTTGAGTATGCAGGCCAACCATCGGTACAGTTAGCCCTTATGGATGTGGCTCGTTCGCTTCAGTCGGCGTTGATTGGAGCGGAGTCTAGGGAGCAGGCTTATCAGGCAGTTAAAGCATTTGATTCTGCATATAACTGCTTAAGCTGGGTCGTTCCAGGAACTAGTTATGAAGTGGCGTCTAGGCTGCATGCGAAGCAGATGAACACAAGAGATAGAACTCGAAGTTATGACGATTTTCAAAGTTCGACGGTAGGTAATGTAATCATGAATAACAAACCTACTGAAAAATATTATCAAGAATGCTCGTTTGATGTGTCCAGGTATCAGGAGTGAGAAACATGAAAGCTATAGTGTTTACAGCAATGTGCGTAATGAGTGCACAGTGTGTTACTGCTTCCGAGTTGGTTTGCGAGCCGCATTTAAAAGTGTTCTATGGGAATGGTATGCGAAACTCTGTTCTTGATGCTAAGGAATCATCAAATGTACTGAAACAGGCAATTGAGGAGAGAAACAGGTCGTTAGAAATTGATAAGAAGATTTCGCACGGCAGGGTAATCAATCCATCTGAAAGCATCGGTGACTTTTTTGAATCAGTAGACCAAAAGCTCAACCTCGAAGAGAGTCAGTTGTGGTTGTATTTTTCAGGCGTTGAAGCCATGCCCGACGAGATGAAAGAGATTTTAACTAACCTCGCTACAAAATCTATTGAGATTTCCTACGACGCACAACCAGAACTGCGTAATCATGTGAACATTTACGATGCAGCCCTTTTAGAGGGAAACAAGGTAATCGTGGTTTCTCATTCCCAAGGTAATCTGTTCGCAAATCAAGCTTATAACCATATTCACCCACAATATCGTGATGCTTGGGGAATGGTAGCAGTTGCTAATCCTGCAACTTATGTGGCGGATGGTGGACCTAATACAACCATCACTGAAGACCTAGTAATGTATTTTACTCCAGGGTCTATGGAAGCGAACTTTTCAAATTTTGATACGCTGAACGCCAATGATTGGAGCGGACATAGATTCGTTGAGTCTTATATGGTCGAAAACACTCTAGCAAGAAGAAAGGTTGTAGAAGATGTGTTTATTGTAGAGGAAGGCTTACAGGTTGCTCCGGAAGTGCTTGGAGGGAGTGCATTACATGTAGCTCTATCGTGGAAAGAGCATATCGATTTGGATCTTATTACATTCGAACCAGACGGTACGCATGTTTACTACGCTAACAAAGAGGGTAACTTCGGGCTTTTACACGGGGATGCATTAAATGATGCCGAGAAAAAGATAGAACATTACTCAGTACCTTGTACCAACGTTGTTGAAGGAGAGTTCCAGTTTGGAGTTAACTACTTTGCTGGATACTACCCCGATACCGCAACCATGGTAGTAAAAACACCAGATGAAACTAGAACTAGAACTCTCTATCTAGAGGATAAGGTAGGGTCAGCCGGAAATAAGACACCCTCTATAATGTTTGAGTTAGATATTGTTGAGAATGAAGACGGCGAGTTGAGTTACAGCATCGAATAGACGTAAAAAAGGGGAAGTTACCTTCCCCTCAAACTGATAAACCGGAATTTATTGCGCAGTAGGCATATCCCTCAAAACAGTATCTACATAACTATTTATGCGGCGCTCGCTGTGTTCTGGGTCGCGCTCTGCTTTGGCACCACTCTGTGCCAGAGCCTTCCATTTTGGCTCCAGTAGCGGGTAGTTATACATGGCAATGAACAGAGTGCCTTTCTCATCTTCTTTGAAGTCTGCCGTTGGGATACCGGTACTCAGTTGAGTCTTGGAGTAGATCTCTTCATCTGAGAGTTCAGACTCTACTGCGAGTCCATAGCCAACAACAAAGTTTGGTGACTGCTCCATAGTTACTCGAACGTAGCCTTTTTCGGCAAGAGTATTTTCAATGGCATCGTTGAACATATGACGTAGGGTTTTCTTGTCGACCGATTTACCTACATAGGTCACACCCGAAGTAGGATGCCATGCATAAGTTTTTGCACCTGCCGGAATGAACTGAAAATCGCCACTGATGGCAACACCGATCGCGAAATTGTTTTCTTTTTCTACTGGAGAGGTGACGCATGCGGTTAGGGCTGCACTAGCAAGTAATGCCGAAATCCATTTCATAAATGCTCCAAGCCTTGTTAATTAAATGTTTCATTGGCTAGAATAGTCGAGGGCGCTGAAAAAAGTCTAGTTAAAACGGATACATAGACTAATTAGTGCGCACTTTTTTGTAGCAAGGAGCGCTGATGTACCACACATCTCTGTCTCGCCTGGTGGTGAGCTCAACGTTAATTCTCTCTTCTCTTAGTTTTGCGGTCGAACCCTTGTTTCCAACCCCAGCTGACGCTGAACCTACGTTTGTAGATCGAGCATTTGATTTTGTAGGTGCGGATGGCGGCTTTGATCCAGATAAGGGTGTGGATATGAGTTATATCCCGTCCGTGTTCTATAACCCAGAACAAGAGTTTGGGGCAGGTGCGCTTATCATAGGTCTGTATCAAACAGACTCGGCTAAAAACTATGAACAGCCCTCTTCTTTTGTCATTAATACTTATGTTTCAACCAACCTATCTCTTGGCCTAAGTTTCGATAACATTACTTTCTTGAATGATGGTGAGAACCGATTTGAGATAGTGGCAGAGGCTTATGATGAGCCTGTCGTTTACTATGGTAAAGGCTATGAGTCAGCTAGCAACGACGAAAACAAGGTCCTTTATACCCAAACGCTCCTGCAGGTGACTCCCCGTTGGTATCACAAGATTGCTGAAAATTGGTTCTTGGGCGTTGGGGGTAACATCAACTACACAGGAACACGCGACCCTGAGCTCGGTGATGATGTCGTGGTTGGTAATCCACTGCTGTTTGATGACCTAGAGTCAAATACTTCATTTGGTGTATTAGGCACTTTGTTATATGACTCTCGTAACTTCGTTGAGAACACAGAAAGTGGCACCTTGTTGCAAGCTGATTTCGGTGCCTACTACAGCGATTTAAATTCGGAGTCTTTCGGTCGATATGATATTGAAGTAGCGCACTTTATCGACCTTGAGCCAGTACCTGGCGTATTAGCGTTGCAAGGGCAGGGCAATTTTACCTCGGGCGATGTTCCTTGGAACCGACTACCTGATCTCGGCGGTGCTTACGCAATGCGTGGCTACATTGTTGGGCGCTATCGAGATGAGCAGATGGCGATGGCGCAGGCAGAGTATCGACTTCCTATTTACCGTCGCTGGGGTAGCGTATTCTGGGCTGGTGTCGGTTCAATTGGTGAAGA
Organism: Vibrio ishigakensis; assembly: GCF_024347675.1. Lineage (NCBI taxonomy): Bacteria > Pseudomonadati > Pseudomonadota > Gammaproteobacteria > Vibrionales > Vibrionaceae > Vibrio > Vibrio ishigakensis. The sequence goes on from NZ_AP024882.1 coordinate 956,718, forward strand.
CTTCGATGAGCTAAGTGATGACTTACTTGCCAGTTACGGTGTCGGTTTACGTTATCGCTTGAAAGGCAGGATAAACCTAAGGGCCGACCTTGGCTTTGGTGAAGATGAGACCTTGTTCTACTTCAATGTGAATGAGGTGTTCTAAAAAGAAAAACGGCTGTCTAGAGAGGAAGAGCAGCCGCTTTGATTTATCGATTTAAGGAAGAAAGTAAGTTAGAAGAAATGTCCTAAACCGTGCAGTGAAGAGATAATTGTCGGAACTGCGATTAACGCAAGTTTGACCGCAAAGATTATCCCAATCAGAGGTAGCAGGCCTTTGGTTGCACTGCGATTAATCTCTTCTGCATGTTGGCTGTAAATCATGGTAGCACCTCATGTCTTTTGTTTTAGCTGATGGGGTAACCATACGCCTAAAACTGATTAAATCATCGCCTAACGATAAAAAGTTTGAGCTCTGTTCACTATCGTATTTGGTTTTTTGATAACGCCCACATTTTGCGCAATCATGCATTTTCCTCACAATATGCATACTATTTCATGAATTTTATGCGCTTAAGTTCAGTCAACTCTATTCGTTACCTATCTAAAGTTTAGCTCTCATTCAAACAATGAATGCAAATCATTCTTGATCTCGGTTTCATAGTACTCTATAACATGTATATAAAATATATGTTTAAAGGAAAAGCCAGATGACTCAAGCAATTTACCCATCAAACCAATTCGATTTCGCCAAAGTTACCCGAGTAGGCGCCATGACCATGATCGGGTCTGCACTTATGATGTGTATCAGTATCTTGGTCAGTTTCCCATTGGCTGAGAACTTCACCATTATTCAACAGGCGGTGGCTCATATCGGCACCATCGTCTTTGCTGGGTTGTTTAAGGTTGGGTATGTGACGTATATCGTTGGACGTAAGGAAAGGGATTTGGAGATTTGATGGGGATGTCTTTGGTTTGTGCAATTTCGCATATGTGCGATTTGAAGATACCGGAATGCCGGCCCAGCGGATAAGCCCTTGGTGGGCTTTCCGGTATGAACTAGGTTTGGCGATTAAAAATTGTCGTCATCCCGGGGTGCCGGCCCAGCGTAAAATGCGGAGCATTTATCCGGGATCTGTCCGAAGAACAATGCTCACCATTCATACCAACCCCCAAACACAAAAAAAGCCCGATAAAATCGAGCTTTTTAAACATAAAGGAAAGGTTAGTTCGTCTCAGTTTCTTCTTTGTCCGAGGTAATAGACAACAGCCAAAGACAAATCACTGCTACGGCGGCAAACCCACCTAGGATGATGACTGGCATAGCGCTGTAGCCTAATACATGCCAAATTATGGATTCTAGTTGACTCATATCTCTCCCTTACCAACCTTCTACGCCGTGCATGTCAGGTAGTTTGTGCGCAATACCCTTATGACAATCTACACATGTTTTTTCACCAGATGCCAGAGCGGTTGAGTGTTGTTGAGAGCTTCGAGAGCTTTGCTCTGAGAAGTCCATATACTCGAACTGGTGACAGTTACGACACTCGAGGGAGTCGTTCTTCTTCAAACGTGCCCACTCACGCTCTGCGAGGTGACCACGACGAGCTTTAAACTTCTCTTCCGTATCGATAGTACCGATGAAGTGGAAGAACAGCTCTTTAGACGCTTGAACCTTACGAACAATCTTATCGGTCCATTCATGCGGTACGTGACAGTCCGAACAGATTGCACGAACACCTGAACGGTTCGCATAGTGGATTGTTTCTTGGATCTCATTCACGATAGGCTCATGGCAACCCGCACAGAACTCCTCGGTGTTCGTCGCTTCCATACCTGTGTTGAATGCGCCCCAGAATAGAAGACCACCAGCAAACCCCATGAAAAGAACCACACCTGCGGCTGCTTTACTTGGTGTTGTTAGTCTCTTCCAAAACGCTTTTAGTAATTTCATAGATAGCCTCTTATGTTAACAACCAGCAGGGGATTACTTCTTAAGTGAATCAACACTTTCAAAGCTGTTCTCTACTAGAGGTTTAGCGTTTGCTTGTGGTACGTGACACTGCAAACAGAAGTAGCGTCGCGGAGATACGTCGGCCAATACCGCATCTTCACGGTTCACATAGTGAGTTACGCTGATTTTCGTTGCGCCCATCTCTTTAGCATTTTTCCAGCTATGACAAGCTAGGCATTTGTTCGCGTTGAGATCCACTTCGTAAGAGCGGATGTTATGTGGGATCAGAGGGGGCTGATACACATAGTTACTCTCGATGATCTGTTCACGAGGATATTTTTTGAATTGGTCAGCAGGGCGCGTTGCTTCGAGCTCACTCGCACCACGCAGTGACTCAACACCACCGATGCCACCAGGGTTGTACAGTTCAGCTTGTTCAACGCCAGCATTCTCTGCTTTTTCCATTTCTGTTTGTTCAAGCACCATATCGTCGGTATCTGCTTGTACAATTCCGGCGCCAATAGCACTTATTGATAAAAGAGCAATCAACAGCTTTTTCATTATTATTTCTCCGCCTTATGGCTAGGGTAGGGGGCTAGATAACTAGCCCCTAGCATTTGACAAAGGCCTAAGCCACATTCAGGTTGGTGATCTTAACTGGACACTTCTTGAAGTCTGTCTGCTTAGAAAGCGGGTCAGTAGCATCAAGAATCAGCTTGTTGATCAGGATACGCGCATCGAAGAATGGTACGAATATCAGACCACGAGGTGGACGGTTACGACCGCGAGTTTCAACACGTACGCGAACCTCACCACGCTTGTTAGAGATCAGTGCCTCATCACCACGGCGCAAGCCTTTCTCTTTCGCGTCTGCTGGGTGGATATAAACCACAGCATCCGGAACGGCTTTATACAGCTCAGGAACACGACGAGTCATAGTACCTGTGTGCCAGTGCTCTAGGACACGGCCGGTACATAGCCACATATCATGCTCTTGATCCGGCACCTCTGGTGGAGCCTCATAAGGAGCGGAGATAATCCAGGCTTTACCGTCTGGCTTACCGTAGAAGTCCCAACCCTCACGCTTCGCGTATGGATCTGAACCGTTTTTGTAGCGCCATAGGGTTTCTTTACCGTCAACTACTGGCCAACGTAGACCGCGCACTTGGTGGTAGGTGTCGTATGGTGCCAAGTCGTGACCGTGGCCGCGACCAAATGTTGCATACTCTTCGAACAGGCCTTTTTGAACGTAGAAGCCTTGTGCTTGAGCATCATCGTTCAGCTCTTGAGTTTCGCTTAGTGGGTATTTATCCACCTGACCATTCTTGAACAGCATGTCGTACATGGTCTTGCCACGATACTCAGGTGCTTTCGCTAGTAGCTCTTCAGGCCAGATCTCTTCCATCTTGAAGCGTTTAGAGAACTCCATTATCTGCCAAAGGTCAGACTTCGCTTCACCTACTGTATCTACTTGTTGGTACCAAGCTTGAGTACGACGCTCTGCGTTACCGTAAGCACCCTCTTTCTCAATCCACATAGCGGTCGGAAGGATAAGGTCAGCGGCTTGAGCTGTTGCTGTTGGGTAAGGGTCAGAACATACGATGAAGTTGTCTGGGTTACGGTAACCCGGAAGACGTTCTTTGTTGATGTTTGGTCCAGCCTGCAGGTTGTTGTTACACATTACCCAGTAAGCGTTTAGCTTGCCGTCGTGTAGCATACGGTCTTGAAGTACCGCGTGATAACCTGGTTTCGGTGGGATAGTGCCTTCAGGCAGTTTCCACGTTTTCTCAGCGATTGCACGGTGTTTAGGGTTCGCTACTACCATGTCCGCTGGCAGACGGTGAGCAAAGGTACCAACCTCACGAGCAGTACCACACGCTGATGGCTGACCCGTTAGTGAGAATGGTGAATTACCCGGAGTTGCAATCTTACCGGTTAGTAAGTGGATGTTATAAACAAGGTTGTTCATCCATACGCCGCGGGTGTGCTGGTTCATACCCATGGTCCAGAGAGACATTACCTTAGTATTTGGATCCGCATATTGCTCTGCAAGTTGGATTAGGTGTTCTTCAGAAACGCCTGAAATCTCACTCGCTTTCTCTACTGTGTATGGCGCTACAGATTTCGCGTACTCATCGAAGCTAATGTCAGTAACATTGCCTGAGTTAGGGTTTGCTGCCGCTTGTTGTAGAGGGTCATCGTCACGCAGGCCGTAACCAATGTCGGTATCAGCTTGCTTGAAGTTAGTGTGCTTGCTAACAAAGTCTTTGTTTACTTTGTCGTTTTGGATGATGTAGTTCGCGATGAAGTTAGCGATTGCCAGGTCAGACTGAGGATGGAAAATGTAACCATGGTCTGCCAACTCGAACGAACGGTGGTAGTAAGTAGAAAGTACGTTTACTTTCACATGTGGGTGGCTTAGACGACGGTCAGCGATACGAGTCCAAAGGACTGGGTGCATCTCTGCCATGTTCGAACCCCAAAGTACGAATACGTCCGCATTTTCGAAGTCATCGTAACAGCCCATTGGTTCATCGATACCAAAAGCACGCATGAAACCAACTACCGCTGATGCCATACAGTGACGTGCATTAGGGTCGATGTTGTTTGAGCGGAAGCCCGCTTTCATCATCTTAGCGGCTGCGTAGCCTTCCATTACAGTCCACTGACCAGAACCGAACATACCTACGCTAGTTGGACCTGACTTCTTAAGTGATTCTTTCCACTTGTCTGCCATGGTGTCGAAAGCAACATCCCAAGACACGGGAGCAAAGTCACCATTCTTGTCATATTTGCCGTCTTTCATACGTAGAAGAGGCTGAGTTAAGCGGTCTTCGCCGTACATGATCTTAGATAGGAAGTAGCCCTTGATACAGTTAAGGCCTTTGTTTACTGGCGCTTCTGGGTCACCCTGAGTCGCAACTACTCGACCATTTTGCGTACCAACTAGAACCGAACAACCCGTACCGCAGAAACGGCATGGTGCTTTGTCCCATTTGATTTTGGTTTGGTCAGAGCTTGCGATGAGGTTGGTGGCTCCGGCGGGAAGTGAAATCCCCGCCACCGCTGCTGCTGAAGCGGCTGCGTTTGCTTTCACAAACTCGCGTCGTGTCATTTTCATAGTCAGTCCTCTTGCACAATTAGTTAACCGATGCTGGCATCGGTCGTAACCGTTGCATGGATGTCGGTGTCTAGTTTTTCGATGTCTGCTTCAATTTGGTGGTAGACCAGAGCAGTGTTCACCACTCCGGTTAATTCATTTATTTGGTCTATCGCTGAGGTGATGAAGCCCTGATTTTCAGTCTCCATCACTACCACGAATTTGCCTTCTTCACTCTCGGCGTAGATCTCTGTGCCATCGAGTTGATTTATAAACTGGCGCACGTCACTCACGGTTTCAGGTGAGCAGTACACTACAAAGCTGGAGATATGTACTTCACTGGCCGGCATTAGTACCCTCTTTATTGTCGGTCATGGAAATAGCGGTCGCTGGACAAGCGCTTACGCAAGCACCGCATCCGGTGCATAAATTTGAGTCTAGTTTAGGTTGTGCAACTCGCCCAATTTGAAGAGAAAATTGTATTGCGAAGGGTTCGCATACATCACTGCAGGTTCTGCACTCAACGTTCTGCAGGGCGAGACATGACTCTTTAATTGTAGCCTTTATTTCCCAAGGTGCTTCATCTGTAGCACGGAAAATTGGTTCAGGGCAGACGCTTGCACACCCTTCGCAGAAGGTGCATTCTCCCTTCTCAAAATCGATAGATGGATAACCGCCAGAACCTTTCACTATGATCTTGGTCTCGCATGCGTCAATACACTTTCCACACTGCGTACATCCATCAATAAACAGAGCGTCCTCCTTTGCCCAAGGAAGACGCGTTCCAACTTGATAGATCAATTGATTTTGTTGTGAGCGCCTTGTAAACAGACGGCGCCTAGACAAATCGACCAAAATGCACCTTAGTCATTGAATTAATAAATATTTATTATAGTTGGAGTGTAGGTGATAAATTTTATAACCATATACCTAATAAGGGTTAAACTGATATGTAATTTGTTTTAGATCAATTGTTTAAAGCGATCACATTCACACAACCAAAACTTACTTTTTAGAGAGCAAATTTGATTAAATTTAAAACCCGTTCGGTCTCGTTCACCATAGGTGGAGCGGTCACTTTGATGGTGCTGGTGGCGGTGACAACCATCACCATAGCGGTGGCTACCGTCTATTCGAGCTTTGATGATGCAGAAGCGGTCAACGTCTCTGGCTCTATGCGTATGCAGAGCTATCGACTCGCTTTTGATGTGGTGACTGACTCTGATGAGCTAGCCAGACACATTACAGAGTTTGAAGGCTCGCTGTTCTCGCCTTCTATGCGCTCACAGCTTCATTGGACTGTGCCTACTGAAATACGAAAGGACTACCAAGACCTCACTGCCCGCTGGATTGAGATTAAATCACTGATGCTGGGCGAAGAGCGTCAAAGCTATGCTCACCTAGTTCCTGAGTTTGTTTCTCGTATCGATAAGTTCGTATTCAAGATCCAACAGCACTCAGAGCGAAAGCTGCTGAAAATGGTCGTGATCAGCGTCTTCGGTATTACCTGTATCGTACTGCTCTCTTTGGTTATCATGCGCTTTGTTCGAGTGAAGGTTATTCAGCCTTTGGAGGCTATGGCACAGGCGAGTCGTGAGGTAGAGGCAAACAACTTCAACGTTAAGCTAAACGAGTCGGTTGAGAATGAGTTGGGGGAGGTAGCAGCCACCTTCAACGGCATGACCAATAACCTGAAGAACCAATATGCTCGCCTTGAAACAGCAGTAAAGAACAAAACCGAAGAGTTATATAAGGCCAACAGTTCATTGCAAGTGCTGTACGAGAGCTCACAAGAGCTCACCGCTTCAAGACTTTCCACTGAGCAGTTCAAAAATATCATTGCAAATCTAGCCTCGGTAGAGTCTGTGTATGCTGTCAAACTGACGATCGATGATACCGCCGGGCAACCTATTGAGTTTGTAGCCGGTGATCAAGTGGAACAAGAGTGGAGCAACACGCCTCTAGAGCTTGATGGCTTAGTGCTCGGCACTCTGGGTACTCAATTGGCACCAGATTTTACCGAGCAGGGTCTTCTCAAGAATATGAGCCAAATCCTAGCTCGCGGTATCTACTACAATCAGGCGCAGAAGAAATTTGAGCAGCTACTGATTTATACCGAGAGGGGAGCTATTGCTCGAGAGCTACACGATTCCTTGGCACAATCGCTGACCTTTTTGAAGATACAGATGAATCTTCTCAAGAGGCAGTTAAAGAAAGCCCCATCCAGCGAGCAAGCGAACCAAGTGGTTGAGGAGATTGATGCTGGTCTTAAAGATGCTTACACTCAGCTTCGCAGCCTGTTGACCACCTTTAGACTCAGTATCGAAGAGGCTAATTTTGGAGAAGCACTGAACGTGTTGATGGAGAAGCTTCAAACTAACACCAGTGCGCGTATAGAGATAGAGAATCATCTGTCATCATTGCAACTTCAAGCTCAACAACAAGTGCATCTGCTTCAGATTATCCGTGAAGCAGTAAATAACGCCATTAAACATGCTGATGCTGAAGAAATCCGCATAAACTGTATTCAAGACGCTGATTTTATTGAGGTCTCGGTTACAGACAACGGTGTTGGGTTTGACACCAGCCATGAAAAAGCAGAACACTATGGATTAGGTATCATGCAGGAGCGAGCTCAGTACCTGAAAGGTGAGCTCAGCATCTCTAGCGAACCCGGAAAAGGAACTCAGGTTCGTGTCGTTTTCAATTGTGAGGGTCAATTAGACAGTGAGTAATACATATCGCGTAATGATCGTAGACGATCACCCATTAATGCGTCGCGGCATCAAGCAATTGATCTCGTTCGAGCCTGAATTTGAGATGGTGTGTGAGGCAAGCAATGGTACCGAAGCGCTAGCTATGGCTCATATGCATGAGCTCGACCTTATCCTTCTCGACCTAAACATGAAAGGCATGTCAGGCCTTGCCACTCTAGAAGCGCTGCGTAAAGAGCGTGTGGAAGCCAAGGTGGTTATCTTAACTGTTTCTGATGCCGCAGCGGATATCGATGCCATTGTGAAAGCGGGGGCCGATGGTTATCTATTGAAAGATAGCGAACCGGATGAGCTGCTAAATCATCTGCACAATGCCTTGGATGGTGACAAGGTATATAGCGATGCCGTTGCAGAGCACATTCGAGACCGTGCAGAAAACCCAAGCTTGCTTGAAACCCTTACTGAGCGCGAGATGGAGATCCTTTCTAAAGTTGCTTTGGGCTATCGCAACAAGCAGATTGCAGACGTGCTGTACATCTCTGAGTCTACCGTTAAGGTGCACATGAAGAGTCTGCTGAAGAAGCTTCAAGTAAAGTCGCGCACTGCTGCCACCATTATCTATCTGGATCACCATGGACAAAATTAACTATGTGGTTACAGATACGCCAAGTGATGAGGATATTGCTTGTGTGCGCTCGGGCATAAAAGAGCACAACACGCCATTTTTGAAAGGACTGTTCCATCAAGACCTCGCTTGTTTCGCCAAAGATGAAACAGGCGCTGTTGTTGGCGGATTAGTGTCTGAAATCTGGGGTAGTTGGCTTGAGATAAAGTTTCTTTGGGTTTCACCAAAAACCAAAGGGCAGGGTGTGGGTAGTGAGATACTAAAGCGTGCCGAAGAGCAGGCTAAATCTCTAGGCTGTCACAGCTCCCTACTAGATACCTTCAATTTCCAAGCCAAGCCTTTTTATGAAAAACACGGATACAGGGTGCAGATGACTCTTTATGATCATCCTGTATCTACTGAGCGCTATTATATGGTTAAAGAATTAGGTTAAGCCTGTTTTAAACTCGCACGTCTCGCAATCAGATGAAATAATCGTGGAAGCCCTTCGCGAATAAGGTAAGCTAGATTTACCTTGGGAAATATCAAACACATCATGACTCCTCTTCACGAACTCGTTAACTCTATTGGCTTTACCATTCCGCAAACCATGAATGCTGATCCCAACTCGCTGGATGATCTTTGTGGAAAGCTTATGCCGCTGTATGAGACCTCGAGTAGTAAGTTTCCTGAGCACAGTGACCTAGAACTGCTACTGGGTTTGCTGAGTGTGCACCACGATAGGCTTTTGCATCAGTTGAATGCTCAGCGTGACGCTTTGGTGGCGATGCAGGAGGTTATCGACCAATCTCTAGACAGAAGCCATTCTCGCAAGTTTAAAGCTCCGGTCATTATTGAGTTTTGGCTTACCATGCACTTGTGGGTCTATCTGCAAGGCATGCTAAGAATGGATTACTCATTGGCTAACGACTATGCCGCTGAAGCGGGTAAGATGCTGGCTCCAATGACAGATAAGAATCTGGATCAACTGCGTGTGGAGTGGAATCAAACCTACTACGTGGGTCGTGATGCTAAGCAGAATAACAACTCATTTTTGAAACAAGTTTCTGGTTCTCTTCGCAAACTACTGAAGTAACATCATTTTCTCTGCATTTAGGGGCATAAAGCTGGCGTAAATCGCTGTTTTTATGTTCTGACGCAAACGTTTGCTCTTTACTTGTGCGCAAATTTCTTTATCATCCTCGCCCAAAATAGCTCGTATCATTTTTACCCTCGAGGAAGTCATGCTGTCGGATATTGAAATCTCGCGTATTACCCCTTTGCGTCCAATCGCGGACGTAGCAACCGCTGCAGGATTACGCAGTGAAGAGTTTCAAACGCATGGAAAGCACAAGGCTAAGATTTCTCTAGATGCGCTAAAGCGTCTAGAGAGCAAACAAAGTGGCAAGCTAGTGGTTGTAACCGCTATGACTCCAACGCCACTGGGTGAGGGTAAAACCGTAACCGCAATCGGTCTCGCTCAAGGTCTATTCAAGATTGGTCAATCCGTAATGGCCTGTATTCGTCAGCCTTCTATGGGACCAGTATTCGGCGTTAAAGGTGGGGCTGCTGGCGGCGGCTATTCTCAAGTTGCACCAATGGATGAGTTGAACCTGCATCTTACTGGTGATATCCATGCGGTAACGGCGGCACATAACCTAGCTTCAGCGGCGCTGGATGCTCGTATCTATCATGAGCAGCGTAACGGCTATGAAGACTTTGAAGCTCGCACAGGTATGCGCGCCCTTAAGATCGACCCTGAACATATTGTATGGAAGCGTGTGGTTGACCATAACGACCGTGCGCTTCGCAAGATCACCGTAGGCTTAAACGAGCCAGGTAAAACCATCAATGGCATTGAGCGTGAAGATGGTTTTGATATCTCAGCTGCCTCTGAGCTTATGGCGATTCTAGCACTGGCGAAAGACTTGCAAGACCTGCGCGCTCGCATCGGCAAAGTGGTTGTGGCTTATGACTTGGATGGCAACCCAGTAACTGCAGAAGACCTTCAGGTAGCGGGTGCGATGACAGTGAGCATGCGTGAGGCTATCGAGCCTACTATGATGCAAACCCTAGAAGGTGTTCCAACTCTTATCCACGCAGGTCCATTTGCCAACATCGCTCATGGTAACTCATCAATTATCGCCGATGATATCGCGACTAAACTGTCTGACTTTACCGTAACCGAAGGTGGTTTCGGTTCAGATATGGGCTTTGAGAAGGCGTGTAACATCAAGGCACAGGCATCTGGTAAAGCGCCAGATTGTGCGGTAGTGGTAGCAACCCTTCGTGGCCTTAAGGCAAACTCTGGCCTGTATAATATCAAGCCAGGTCAACCTATCCCTGATGCACTGTTTGAAGCCGATAGCGATGCACTAGAAGCGGGTTTTGCTAACCTGAAGTGGCACCTTGAGAACGTGGCTAAATATGGCGTACCGGCGGTAGTGGCGATTAACCGCTTCCCACAAGATAGCGAGCAAGAGCTAAACCAGCTTAAGGCTATGGTTGAAGCGCTGCCAATGAATGTGGAAGTGGCTATCTGTGAAGCCTTTGCTAAAGGCGGCGAGGGTGCGGCTGAGTTGGCAACTAAGGTTGTAGAGCAAACGCAAAAATCGTCTACCTTTAAACCTCTGTATACCCTAGATCAGACTCTAGAAGAGAAGATCATGGCGATCACTGAGGTGGGCTATGGTGCAGCGTCAGTGACACTAAGTGACAAGGCGAAAGTACAGCTCGAGAAATTCCAAAAGCTAGGCTTTGGCAATCTTGCGGTATGTATGGCTAAGACCCCTATGTCTATCTCAACCGATGGCAACGTGAAGGGTGCTCCGACTCAGTTTGACGTGCCTATCCGTGAGTTCAAGCTATGTGCGGGTGCCGGCTTTATCTATGCGTTGTGTGGCGCTGTGATGACCATGCCGGGCCTTCCAGAGAAGCCGGCCTTTATGAACTTGGATATTGACGAAGACGGAAATATTCTAGGCCTTAGCTAAATTCCATTAAAAAACACCTCGAGCCTCGCAAAATGCGGGGCTTTTTTTCGCCGTAAATAATTCAAAAATTCAATTGATCCCCCGTCCTGTGGAGCCTCGTAATAGATGTGCTCGGGATTTATCTTAACGACAAAATCTTTTTGTTAGACTCATTTGAAGTTTTATCCGTTAATGCGCCCCACACGGTAAATGAGAGAAGAGAGTGAACCCGTGTTGGGTATGGCTTAATGCAGTTTCGAGTCATGTGTCTTCCTTCCTGTCTTTGTGAGATTCGACATGGAAAACATTTCAAAACTAGATCGCGTACGCGCTGACTACAACGTTCATTACTGGAGCCAAGGCTTCTACGGCATCGACGACCAAGGTGAAGTATATGTATCACCTCGCAGTGATGCGCCTCATCAGGTTCCATTAAGCAAGATTGCTGCTCAACTAGAAAAAGAGCAACTCAATATGCCGGTGTTAGTACGCTTTCCGCAAATTCTGCACCAACGTGTTCACGCTATCTGTAATGCATTTAACCAAGCAATTGAAGAGAACCAATATAAGAATAACTACCTGCTTGTTTATCCAATCAAGGTAAACCAACAGAAAGAGGTAGTAGACGAGATCCTTGAGAGCCAAGCTCAGCTTGAAACCAAGCAACTTGGCCTAGAGGCGGGTAGTAAACCTGAACTATTGGCGGTATTGGCTCTAGCGCAGAAAGCGAGCTCAGTAATTGTATGTAACGGCTACAAAGACAGAGAATACGTTCGCTTGGCGCTTATCGGTGAGAAACTGGGTCACAAGGTATTTATAGTACTGGAGAAGCTTTCTGAGCTTGATCTAGTGCTTGCTGAAGCCAAGAGCCTAGGGGTTAAACCTCGATTAGGTTTACGTATCCGTCTCGCATCTCAAGGTGCTGGCAAATGGCAATCAAGCGGTGGTGAAAAATCTAAGTTTGGTCTGGCGGCGTCTCAGGTGCTGTCTGTAATCGAGCGCCTAAAGCAAGAAGATCAGCTAGATGCCATGCAGCTAGTGCACTTCCACCTTGGCTCGCAGATGGCGAACATCCGCGATATCCGCAAAGGGGTGAATGAGTCAGCACGCTTTTATTGTGAGCTAAGAGGTATGGGTGCAGGCATCCAATACTTCGATATCGGCGGCGGCCTTGCGGTGGACTACGATGGTACTCGCAGTCAGTCTTCAAGTTCAATGAACTACGGCCTGATTGAGTACGCACGTAACATAGTGAGCACGGTTAGCGATGTGTGTGAAGAGTATGTTCAGCCAGTTCCGACCATCATCTCGGAGTCTGGGCGTTCATTGACTGCGCACCATGCAGTGTTGATCAGCAACGTGATCGGTACTGAGTCCTATCAAGTGGAATCAGTGACCGAGCCAGGCGAAGACTATCCAACGCTTCTACAGAACATGTGGAACAACTGGCAGAGCTTGCAAGATGGTAGCGACGCACGCGCTTTGATTGAGCTGTATAACGACACACAAAGCGATTTGGCTGAGGTTCATTCTCAGTTCGTGACTGGGGTGCTAAACCTAGAGCAGCGTGCATGGGCAGAGCAGTTGTCACTGCGCATTTACTTTGAGCTGAGCCGCTTGATGAGCAACAAGAACCGTTTTCATCGTCCAATCTTGGATGAGCTAAACGAGCGACTAGCGGACAAGTTCTTTGTGAACTTCTCGCTGTTCCAATCTATGCCGGATGCATGGGGTATCGATCAGGTATTCCCAGTGTTGCCTCTGTCAGGGCTTGAGAATGTCGAGGATCGCCGCGCTGTGATGCTAGACATCACCTGTGATTCAGATGGTGCTATCGAACAATATGTTGAAGGCCAAGGCATTGAAACCACACTGCCAGTGCCAGCGTGGACCAAAGATAAACCGTATTTGATGGGTTTCTTCCTAGTTGGAGCTTATCAAGAGATCTTAGGTGACATGCACAACCTATTCGGTGATACCCACAGTGCTGTGGTGACCGTTGATGAAAATGGTGAGGCGCACATTGAGCGCATTGACCAAGGCGACACGGTAGAAGACATGATGCGCTACGTGCACATCGATGTAGATAAGATTCGTCATAACTATCGTGAGTTGGTTGCTGAGCGTGTTGAGCTAAGCGAACAGGCGAGAGTGCTTGAAGAGCTTGAGGGTGGCCTTGTGGGCTACACCTATTTAGAGGATTTCTAAATGAATGATTTGTTTACAAAAACCGATTATTCGCTTTATTCAAACTCGATGAGTTTTATGCGCAGACCATACCTGCGCAATCCTCTCGAGTCTGATGCTGACCTAGTTGTGCTTGGGGTTCCATTGGATATGGCGACCTCGGGCCGATCAGGGGCGCGCATGGGCCCAGATGCAATTCGTCGTGCATCGGTTAACTTGGCTTGGGAAGGCAACAAGTTCCCGTGGGACTTTAATGTCTTTGACCGAGTAAATGTTATCGACTCAGGTGACTTGGTATTTGACAGTGGCGATGCAGAGGATATGACCCAGCGTCTGCAAGCCGCTACTGATGAGATACTCAAGAGTGGTAAGACTGTTTTGGCATTGGGGGGTGACCATTTCATTACCTTGCCACTGCTACGGGCCTATGCGAAACACTATGGTGAGATGGCGTTGGTGCATTTCGATGCCCACACCGATACCTATGCTCATGGCAGTCGTTATGACCATGGCACTATGTTCTATCACGCGCCAAATGAGGGGTTAATCTCACCTGAGCATTCAGTTCAGATAGGTATCCGAACTGAATATCAGAAGGAGAGTCATGGCTTTAACGTCATCAATGCCATGGAGGCAAACGACCTAAGCGCTGATGAGATAGTGGCTCGAATCAAACAAACGATTGGTGATAAACCTGTGTATGTCACCTTCGATATTGATTGCCTCGACCCAGCATTTGCGCCGGGGACAGGGACACCGGTTTGCGGTGGCCTGAATTCAGATAAGGTGCTTAAGATCCTGCGTGGTCTGGCCGAGGTGAACATAGTGGGTATGGATGTAGTGGAGGTTTCCCCTCCGTATGACCATGCTGACTTAACTGCCCTTGCCGGTGCAACAGTAGCGTTAGAGCTAATGTACGCCTGGGCATCAAAAAATTAAATAATAAACCTAACCCAAAGTAATTGGAGATGTTGGTAGACGGTCAGAGAGTCCATATCTCAGCATCTTCAAGTAACGCGGGTTTACCTACTTCCTAGTTTTGCTAGTCTTGGCACATCGGTTGCTCCATTCCGATGTGCCTTTTTTATGGCTCCTCACAGATTAGCGGGAACAACTACTACTTCAGATTCATGTGCTCACTCTGCCAGTGATGCATTGCAAGCCGCCGTAGATACCTCCCTGTAGGCTTGGTTTCGGCATCCTTGCCTCAAACACTTACCCTGCACCACAGCCTGCCGTTCGCAACTCAGGAAAAACCTTTTTTAATTGAGCCTTCCTAAATCTTGCTTCACACTGAGCCTAGATGTGTTTTCTAGGACGAAACTATGTATTGCCCAAAATGCGGTGCTGAAACTTTGATGAGTGAGCAGAGCCGTAAGTATTCTTGTAGTGAGTGTGATTTCCTTTTCTTTCAAAACGTAGCAGCCGCCACTATGGCCGTGGTGACTCAATTCAACGAGGGGAAGTTGTGGCTTTTGGTGGCGACCAGAGCCAAAGACCCAGGTAAAGGTTTGTATGATTTACCGGGTGGCTTCGTTGATCCTGATGAGAGTGCCGAGCAGGCTCTGGAGAGAGAGCTTGTAGAAGAGATTGGCGTGAAGCCGATTGCTTATCGCTATCTAACCTCTTTTCCCAACACCTATCCCTATCAGAATGTGGTGTATAAAACCTGTGATCTGGTTTTCCATGTGGAGCTTGAGCCTAATGCTAAGGTTCGAGCCGACGATGATGTAGAGAGCCTAGAATGGGTGCCTCTTGCTGAGATAACCACCGAGCAATTTGCTTTTGACTCCACCAAACTCGCCATATCTGAGGCGAAACGTCAGTTATTGGATTAACCTCAATCAGAGAATGTGTCATCTTTTGATAGCAGGCTGTCACCTTTCGCCAGTGTGTGTCACCAATTGATAGCTTAATATTTCTGCATCCAATGAGAGGAGCGGAACAATGACTTATTCAAATCTAGCGTTAATTACAGGAGCATCAGGCGGTATCGGTGCGGAGTTTGCTCGAATCCACGCTGAAAAAGGCGGTGACATGGTGCTGGTGGCACGCTCAGAAGATAAGCTTAATGAGCTGAAAACTGAGCTTGAAAGCAAGCATGGCGTGAATGTCATCGTCTTGGCTGAAGACCTTGGTAAGCCGGGCGCAGCGAGTCGTGTGTTTGAGTTCACCGAATCTCAAAACATGCAGGTCGAAGTGCTGATTAATAACGCAGGATTTGGTGGTCATGGTAAGTTCGTTGAGCGAGATATCGAAGCCGATAAGGCGATGATTCAGCTTAACGTGACCGCGTTGACTGAACTGACCCATGCCTACCTGAAAGGCATGGTAGAGCGTCGCAGTGGCAAGGTATTGAACGTATCGTCCACCGCCTCTTTTATCCCTGGTCCTTTGCAGGCTGTTTATTATGCCACTAAGGCGTTTGTGACCTCTTTTTCTCAGGCCATCGCCGAAGAGGTTTCGGAATACAATGTCTCTGTAACGGCACTGTGTCCCGGTCCGGTATCTACTGGCTTTGTTAAGGCAGGGGATCTAGACAAGGTAGATGTGTGGAAAAATGCAAAATCGGCGCGCTCTGTGGCTGAGGTGGGTTATCGAGATATGATGGGTAAAGAACTTCTATCGTTTAATGAAGGCGTGCTGAAATTTGCTATCAACTGGGTGTTCCCGCTGCTTCCACGCAAGCAGGTGCTTAAGGCTTCACGCAAATCAATGGAAAAATCTCACTAGTCATGAAAAGAGCTTCAAGGTTTGCGGTTGCCTCAAACTGGCAACTGCTACTGACAGATATGAAAATAGATGTGGAGAGCGTGTTCAAGCACGCTAACCTTCCTGCCGATACCTTTGTACGAAAAGGGGCAAGCCTGACGGTCGAGCAATATTTTCATTTTTGGCTGGCTATGGAAAAGGTGGCAGGGGATAGAGACCTGCCGTTGTTGTTGGCAGAGTACTTGTCGGTGGAGTCGTTCGATCCTCCTATCTTTGCCTGTATCTGCAGTGATAATCTGAATATCGCCCTCGAACGTCTGAGATACTATAAACCCTTGATTGGTCCTCTGGTGTTAGACATCACCAAGAAGCCTGACTCTACCCATATGGTGATCAGCTGTTATGGAATATCTCGTGAGCTTCCTATCTACCTAAATCTCACTGAACTAGTGTTCTTTACCCAGTTATCTCGGCTAGCTACCAGACATAGAGTGGAGCCGCTTCGGGTTGGTCTGCCTGAGCTTCCAGAGAATATAGAAAAATATGAGGGGTACTTTGGTTGCCGACTTGAGAAGAGCGAACACACCTTTATTGAGTTCAGCTCGCATGATGCCAATAGGCCATTTTTGACCGGAAACTCGGCCATGTGGGAGTTCTTTGAGGCAAAGCTTAATCGTAAGCTAGCAGACCTTGACCAAGATGCTTCTACCACAGATAGAGTGCGCTCAGTGCTGTTAGAACAGCTACCCAGCGGAGACAGTTCGGTGGAAACAGTGGCATCGAAAATGGCAATGAGCAAACGCACATTACAAAGAAAGCTCACTGCCGAGGCAGAGAGCTTTAAGTCGGTATTGCAGAGTGTCAGAAGTGATCTAGCGGATCACTATCTTAGGAAGTCACAGATGTCGCTAGCTGAGATCTCTTTCCTGCTTGGCTTTCACGAGGTGAACTCCTTTATCCGCGCCTATAGTGGTTGGAAGGGCATTTCACCAGGGCAGTTCAGAGAAAGCCATTAACCTTTTAGACTCGTTGGCACGCCACTTAAGAAAGATTGAAATGACTCGCCTTCAACCTTAGAAAGCACCTTTCTTAGGTCTTGGATTACCTGATCCTCAGACCAATCCACTCGAATATCGATAGGTGCCTTATTTGGGTACTCGATTCTGAGCGAGGCTGAGTAGGTGCCACGCTTGTCACCACCTGAACTCAGCGCCGCTTCAAGGGCGTCGATAAGGCTGTGAGGCAAGGTATCTTCATAGCCTTCAACAAAGCTTGGCTGTTCACCATTCTCAATTACCTCATCGGCATTGTCTGTGGTGGCTTTTACAAAGTGGTTATAGAAGGCGCTTAGCACTTCGGGAGTGGCAAGCATGTTCCCTGCAACCCCAACCTGCTTTCCGGCTATATGGCCGATATAATCAATGTTATCCGTACCATTTAGGCAAGCTACTTCACCTTTAGCGTCCACAACCATGCATTGTCTTTGTGCGTGATTGCTGTCCTCGGCTTTGATCTTCTGAATGATCTGGGAAGCGCTCAAACCCTCACGTAGCTTCTGCTTAGCAAACTCCGCATACCAAGGGTTAGTGTAAAGCCCTTGTGTGGCGCAAGCTCCGAGGTTGCGCCAGCTATGGTTAACATAGCCACCAACGCTAGGTCCGCCAGTGGCGGTGATGGAGGCCGAAACGCCTGTATCCGGGTTGTAGTGAACTAAAGAGATTGTCATAAAGATTCATTAGGGCACCGAAGTGCCCATTAATATTAGGTTAACAGACCTTATTTAGTAACCGATCATCTGACCGATGAAGAGTGCAACCCAGCAAAGTGCGTACACAAATAGCATGAATGGCAGGATAGCTTTTAGCCAGCGCTCATAAGAAACACCGCCAAGAGCTAGCATTGCTAGAGTACCACCAGAGGTTGGTACGATTAGGTTAGTAAGGCCATCACCCACTTGGAATGCGGTGATCATTAGCTGACGGCTCATACCGGTTAGATCCGCAACTGGGATCAGGATAGGCATGGTCACCATAGCTTGGCCCGAACCACCTGGGATGAATAGGTTGATCACGCCCTGAACAACACTGGTTACGATTGCAGATAGAGCAACTGGCATGCCTTGTATTAGCGAGCTAAGGCCATGAACTATAGTATCGATGATCTGCGCTTGGTCTAGGATAACCTGAATCGAAGCCGCCACACCGATGACCAATGCACCAGCGGTTACGCCAGAGGCACCTTCCATCATCTGTTTAACAATACCGTTCGCATCAAGGCCGTTGAGCGCGCCTATGATGATAGCCATCAACAGGAACAGACCTGCGATTTCGTTGATGTACCAGCCGTTAGCAAACACGCCATACAGCATTACGCCAAGACCAATAACAAATGCCGCTAGGGTCATCTTGTTTCGTTTGGTCATGGTGTATTCAGAAAGCTCTTTCTGCAGGCTGTCACCCGCAATGGCTTCGTCGTCCATCTTAGCCACACGTGTGCAGATGTAGTAAGACAGCAGAGCAAGAGATGCCAATACCAGCGCGGTACGCAGGCCAGCACCTGAGAAGATAGGTAGCTCGGCAATACCTTGAGCTACACCTACTGTGTAAGGGTTGATTGGCGATAGCGCGAAGCCGATACCAATACCACCTACAGCCATAGTGGTACCCACTAGGCGAGAGTAACCCACAGCCGCTGAGATAAGTACCGCTACAGGCACTAGGGCGATGTTGTTCTCAAAACCAACCGCAACACCGAAGAAACCATAGATAAAGGTACCCACAGTGATGATGAGGTTACGGTTATGCACACCCACCTTGTTTACCGCGACACCGATTGCGTTTTCAAGCGCGCCAGAGCGTTGCAGGATGTGGAACAGGCCACCTGCGATGAATACGATGAACAGGTAAGGCGCTGCACTGATCAGGCCTTTAGGGATAGCCACGAAGATATCGAATACGTGTACAGGGGCTACTGCTTCGATATAGTGGAAAGAGTCAGCGACTACTGTGGTTTTACCGTCAACCACAACGCGGTCAAAGGTACCCGCTGGTACTAGATAGGTCAGTAGAAAGGTCGCAACCAAGATACCGAAGATCAATACCATAGGGTCTGGCATCGCTCGATACCAAGGTTTAGAGACTACGTCTGTCGTTTGTTTGGTCATATCCATGCCCAATTTTCTCCGTTGTGTTTGTATTAGGTCAGAAAAAAGCATCAAGATAAACGGCTATCTCAATGCTTTTGTCTTGTGTTTTTGATTAGAGAGTAGTGATAAAGCTCTCTAGTACTTCCAGAGCGACGCGAATGTCTTCGCATTTTATTGCCTCGTCTGGGTGGTGACTTACGCCGCCTTTGCAGCGCATGAACAGCATTGCGATGTCGGTCAGTTGCGCCATAGCTAGGCCGTCGTGGCCAGCGCCACTAAACAACACCTTGCCTGGCATATTGCGAGACTCAACAGCCGCCTTAAGCTGAGCCGTCAGGCCTTCTGAACAGATCACCGCTTTTTGTTCGTAGGTTTGTTCACAGTCTGCTTTTAGGTTTAGCTCTGCCATCGCTTGCTCGATCTCAGCGAACAGCTTTTGACGAGCTTGAATGCGTTTTTCATCGTTTGGTGAGCGAAGCTCGATAGTGATATCCGTTTGCTGAGGAATCACGTTTACACCATTCGGGAAGTTGCTGATCTTACCTACAACGCCCACTAGGTCTTTATCGCTCTTACAAATGCTATCTAGGATAGAGATGATGCGTGCTGCCCCTACCAGTGCGTCCTGACGAGATTCCATAGGCACAGTGCCAGCGTGACCGGCCTTACCCATTACAGATACTGTGTGACGTTCGATACCAGTGATAGCCGATACTACACCCACCGCTAACTCTTCTTGCTCAAGAACAGGGCCTTGCTCGATATGTACCTCAACAAAGCCAAGTACGTTTTCACGCTTGTAAGCATCTTTTGCAATCAGTTCTGGCTTACAGCCAAACTCGCTCAGCGCCTGATAAAGGGTCACGCCATCTCTGTCTTTGCTGTCTAGCATGGCCGCATCAAAGGTGCCTGCCAGAGCTTTTGAACCTAGAAGTGTTGACTGAAAGCGTGTGCCTTCTTCGTCGCTAAACGCCACTACATCGATATTAAATGGCAGCTCAACGCGATGACGGTTTAGGTAGTGCACTAGAGCGATAGGAAGAACTACGCCCAAGATACCATCGTATTTACCGCCGTTTGGCACTGTGTCTTGGTGTGAACCTAGGATAAGGGTTTTAGCATTAGGGTTGGCGCTAGCGTAACGACCGATAAGGTTACCAGCGTTATCCATTCTCACGTCCATGCCGCTGTCGTACATATAAGAAGATAAAAGACTGTTAGCACGACGGTGTTCTGGCGTGGCGCAAAGACGAGTTACACCTTGTGAATTTGGCTCTTGGGTTTCAGAACAGTTAGCCAGTTCTTCTAGCCAGTGCCATGTCAGATTTGCTGCGTTTGCGATCGTCAAAACGGATTCCTTGTATTAAACTCAGTGCATAATTAATCATGATTAATTATTAATAAATACCTATTTATCATGATAAATGCAATCATTGATTAAAAATACGGCTCTCTGAAAAGGGTGGTATTATGGATTTTCATAGGGTAGTAACGGATGCTAACCCCTTATCAAATATCGATTTTTTGGAATAGAAGATTACAAAATTGACCACTAAGCAAAAACAGACCGAACGCGTAGCGCTTGCAATTAAAGACTGGATAATGCAGGAGGATTTAGAGCCAGGAGATCGCCTTCCCGGAGAAGCTGAGATCATGGAAACATGGGAGGCATCTAAGAGCACGGTGCGTGAAGCCATGCGCATACTCGAGGCTCAGGGGCTTATTAAGACTAAGAGTGGGCCAAAAGGCGGCACCTTTGTCAGAGAAGTGCCCGAGTCCAAAGTCAATGTCATATTAAGTAACTATCTGTTTTTTAAAGATGTTTCTATTCGAGATTTGTATCAGTTGCGCATCGCTCTGGAGCCGCAGATCGCCGAAGATCTGGCAGGTAAACTCAACAGTCAGCAGCTTAACGAGTTAGCTCTGCAGGTGGATAAGTACACCCAACCACCTTCTGATGTTCTAGAAGAGCGTCAACATCATATTGAAGCACTGGAATTTCATCGAATGTTGGCAGAATTTTCAGGCAATGAACTGCTGAAGATGGTGGTACGTTTTACTGCGCAGATGCTCTCTGATTTAACCGTGTATAGAAAACTGTATGAGCCGCGTAACTACAAACTCTGGCGAACAGGAATAGAGAGTCAGATGGCACTTATTGATGCCCTGCGTGAAGGTGATGGCGCTAAGGCGCGCCAGATCATGACGGAGCACATGCAGGCGGCTATGGCCTTTATGGAATCTCAAGAAGCGGAGATGAGCCGACGCTTCATGAAGGGTTAATGCCACATAACTAAAACAGCAGCTACGCCGACGAGCAACAATGCAAAGATATCCTTTTTAGGGATGGCTTGTTTTAGATAGAAGAAGGAGATCAGCATGGTAAAGAAGATCTCCACCTGCCCAAGAGTTTTAACATAAGGCACAGCCTGCAGCGACATTGCGCTGAACCAACCAAACGAGCCAATAAAGCTGGCGATACTGGTCATGACCACAAGCTTAGGATTGGCAAACATCTGCTTGAGCGTGTCTCTATCTCTGATTGCAAGATAGGTGGTCAGCATAATGGTTTGCATCAGGATGACGATAAACAGCACCCATGCAGCTCGATGCGGGAAAGGCAGAGAAAGGCTAAGGCTCGCCTCACGAATCCACAATGAGGTAAGGGCAAAAGCGGTGCTACACGCTAGACCAATCAACGCCGTTTTTCCCGAGATGCTCCGAACCCCTTGAGGGCAACTCAGTAGCATCACCGCGACACCACCAATTAAGACACCCACCCAACCCAGCAGGGTCAAACTGGTACCAAAAAAGAGAACCCCGAGAAATGCCGACACTGGCGCCTCTGATTTTGCTAACCCTGCTCCAATGGCAAAGTTCTTCTGTTTAAACAGCACCACCATGAGCGCAGTGGCGATGATCTGCATGATGGATGCGGCAATCAAGAAAAACCAAGAATGACTGGTAAAGGTTGGCATATCTGCCGGCTGCCATTGATATAGGCCGATGAGATAGATAAGGGCGAGCGGGCTAGCCCAAAGGAAGCGAGCTAGGGTCACACCGCTAACATTTAAGGTTTTACTGAGCTGGCTTTGAAAGGCATTGCGCCACGACTGACTAAAGGCGGCGATAAAGGTAAAGACTATCCAACCCATCTAACATCCTGTTGATTAAGCATTTTTTACGAGCTGACCATCTTAAGGGAAATTCCGACAAAACATAAGCTCGAGAGTGTTTGAAATAATTATTTGCATAAAAATACAAAGCGACACTCTATGTCTCTTATCTGGTTAATATTGCTTCACATAAAGACTACAAAAACAACGTCAGTATCGTCAGAGGCTCAGGGTCTATTGACCTTTTGAGTTCGCTTTTGTAGCGAATTGTTGGGCTTTTATACAAGGCAGGCATTTTTAGGTGTAGTGGGTCTACATGAAAAATGTCTAACGCGGTAGAAATGCCCAACAAGCGCTACCCGAAGGGCTCGGCCAGAAACGATTTACTCATTGTTGAGCCCCTTTTGCTTAGATGACTAGGCTACAAGGTACTCGCCGCGATTAAATCGTTTCTGACTCGAGCAAAATTCAAACGCAAAAGGTTAATAGACCCTATTATGTCAGTAACACAACTAAAAGTAGAACTTCCCACTCAGCAGTCGAGCAACTTTGGCTTCCTGCAGAACCAACTCAATGAGCTGTATATCCAAGCCACACAGGCAGAAAAGTATGCCTCTCTAGACAGTCAGTCTAGCTTGGCAAAGATGCGCCTCTTCGTAGAACTCGCTTGCCATGAACTAGGTAAGCATTTTGATTTGCGCCCGCCGGTATCGGGCGAACTTGCAGAGAAGATAAAGCAGTTAGAGGCATCGGGTCATATCGAGCCTTGGGTGATCGAATCTATGGATCGCCTGCGCCGTTATGGTAATCAGTCTGTACACATCTGTCAGAGCTTTGGTCACTTCGTGGCTCAGTTCAAGATGTCTGCAGACCGTGTTGAAGACTTACTACGTGACCTGCACGATATCGCTAAATACTTGGCCGATAAACTGCTTAATATGCCTACTCACACCCTGCCAGAGTGGGCGCCAAACGCGTCGCTAGAACTAACAGAAACCATTAGCCTAGCCCTGTCTGGAGACGCCAACGCAAGCTACAGCATTGCCAAGCACTTTGTGCAAAAGCTTAGCGAGCAAGAGTTTGCCGATAAAGACCAGCGCGCATCTTGGCAGATGGATGTGAATTATTGGTCAGATAAAGCGATTAAGCAGGGGTGCACACAGACTTATCTTCTTAAAGCGCAAAGCTATGCCGATAAGGTGCTGACGGGTGCGAGCAAAGATGAGATCAAGGCTCTATTTAAACAGGCAACTCTGCACGATCAAGAGGGTGAGGCGCTGGTTAAGTTTGGTGAGTATTTGGTGAAGGTAGGCGAGAAGCGCTTAGCGCTAGAGCGTTTTACTCAAGCAGCAGAAAAGGCAAACCACAAGGCAATCTCCTATCTTCAGTCTGTGTCTTACAAGACAGATAAAGAGATCTATCTTGAGCTGGTGGCAACTGGCATTGAAGCGGGTCACCCATGCTCATACACGCTAGATGCGTTTGAGAAAATTAAGCGTGTTGAACAGAACCCGGAAGATGAATTAGCACTCAAGTCTTTGCGTAGCGCACTTATCATGGCTGATGCGAAGAAAGCGCCACATATTGCTTTTTTCCAGGCTTACGCCTCATTCATTTCCGAGAAGGCGTTGAACAAGACACTAACCGCAGAGCAGCGTGCTCAGATGATGGTGGATGAGTTTGATGATATGCCTGCCGAGCTTGATATCCACTATCGTATGTTCAACGTACTGGCTGAGAGTGAACAGCATTTGGATACCATGAACAAACTGTTCGACCGTGCTATCCAGCAGACGGATGATGTGAGCGAGCACGCACGAATCAAGTCGGTACTGGCTATCCGCGCTGTTGAGATGCTCAAGCAAAAAGAGTTAGTGAAAACGCCAATGCCGATCACCAAGATGCTAGAGGAAGCGGCAAACGATGGTGATGCTAATGCACGTAGCTTTATTAACTCAGCGGAAGGTAAGGCGATCATGAAGCGCAGCGCTTACGGTGTATCAGGTCGTATTGGTCGTAAGGCGGGTGCTGAGAAGGCTAAGGATAAGAAGAAGCGTAAAGCAGCGAAGAAGGCGCGCCGTCGTTGATTGGGTTTTGTTTAGTAAGGTTCTTCGTGGAGATACCGGATAGCCTCCATGAGGCTTCCGGTATGACGGTGTTTTTCTGAGGTTAAATGACCTTTCTCTCGCCGGACCCCGAGAGTCGTCATCCCGGAATGCCGGCCCAGCGAAAAATGCAACGCATTTATCCGGATTGCCGGCCCAGCGGGATCTTCTTACCGAACATACTCAAACAAAAGATCCCGGATAACTACTCTCGTAGTTTCCGGGATGACGTATTTACCAGTTATTGAGGCTAGTGCTCAGCTCATCTTAAAACATAAAGTTGTAAAGGAAGCCTGCACCAATCGCCATGCTTAGGATTACTGATACAAAAGCCACAATCATAGGCGTTTTGAACAGAGACTTAAGCAGGATAACCTCAGTAAGACTCGCACCAGCACTACCGATGATCAGTGCCATTACTGAACCTAGTGCCATACCTTTCTTAACCAAAGCAGCACTTAGTGGGATAACTGCTTCAGCTCGGATGTATAGAGGAATACCGATAACAGCCGCTACTGGGATTGCATACCATTTGCCTTCACCTGCGTACTTCGCAATTAGGTCAGTCGGGATAAAGCCATAGATGAAAGAACCAATCACGATACCGAGTAGTAGGTAAGGCAGTACTTGTTTAAAGTCTTTCCAAGTTGAGTGCCAGATGCGTACCCAGCGGCTTGGTTCTACTGTTGTCGCAGCCAGTGTGCCATCACATTGAGTGGTTACCTTCACTTCAGGCTCGCTGCCACAGCAGCTGGTTTCTACTACAGGTTCTGGTTTTGCAGTGCAGCAGCTAGTGGTCGCTGGAGCTGGCTCTTTGGTACCACAGCTTGAAGCCTTCGAAGAGCTCGAACCACAGCCAGAGCTTTGTACTGCTTCATAAGCCTCTGCTTTTACGTAGCGCTCAAAGCCAAGTTTCTCCAATAGATAACCCGCCACAACAGACACTGTCATCGCTATCATAAAGTAGAACACAGCGACTTTAAGGCTGAAGGTCACCACAAATAGACCAATGATCACTGGGTTTAGCAGTGGGCTTGCAAATAGGAACACCATCATAGGACCGAAGCCTGCACGAGCACGTAGCAAACCTTTCAGGAAAGGAATGGTAGAGCACGAACAAAATGGGGTGATAGAGCCTAATAGTGCCGCCACAACATAACCTTTGCCGTTTTTCGAGCTCAGGATCGACTGGATCTTCGCTGGAGTAATAAACTCTTGAAGTACGCCAACCAGGTAGCTGATGGCTAAAAATAGTACGGTTAATTCGGCTGCCAAGAACAGGAACATGTTTCCTGCTTCTTTAAACATGGTTACAAATTCTGGGTTCATAATCTTAATCTCTATATTTCTAGAATGTTGGAATTATAGATCCGAAAGAGATGATCGCAAGCTTTTATTTCGATAAACATGGAAATAACTTTAAGAAAGAAATTAAACCCTTGAATTTGTTGGGTTTAGCACTCGTCTAAACAGCACTCTTTTTGTAGGAAATCGATAACCGTTTGCAGGTTTTCGTACTGAGCGACACAGAAAAGGGTACGACCCTCGCGACGCTGCTCGATAAGATTAGCCGAAGTAAGGTTAGAAATGTGGTGGGAAAGGGTAGAGCCTGGAATGTCTAGTTTCTGTTGTATATCACCCACAGGAGTACCTTTATGGCCAGCGCGAACCACTAATTGATAGATGCACAGACGAGTTGGGTGACCGAGCTCTTTGAGTGCTTTTGCGACTTGTTCTAATTGCATACTTTTCTCCTGTTTCATTTCTATATTAGTGGAAACAAGAACTGAGTAAAACGCTTACCTGTACTACATGCAAAATGTGCATGATCTACATCACATTATTTCATTTGTCTCATGTATCCCCCCTCTATACTATTCGTGCCCTTAATTTATTAGACAGTTTGAACATGTTCTCACATTCGTTATTTGCTGAGCTTAGTCGCTGGGCTATCGCGCTCGTACTCTGTTTAGTCGCTTTGCATCATTGTCAGCCTCTATTAGATGCGTTTTCAGAGCATGCAATGGCCGCTGGATGCCATAGCCAAGAGCAATCAGAGATGCACATGCATCACCACCATCATAATCACTAGGATAAACAATGAGCATTTTTAGATTTCCGCCACTGGTGTGGCTAGGAATTGGCATACTGATCGTCAGTCTGGGTATTCGTCAGTCTTTCGGTATCTTTATGATGCCAGTGAGTGATTATTTCGATACTGGGCGCGAATTCTTTAGCTTGGCTATCGCACTGCAAAACCTGCTATTTGGCATGTTTCAGCCGTTTATCGGTATGGCTGCTGACAAATGGGGCTCTAAGCGCATTATCATGCTGGGCGCAGGGGCATACGCACTAGGCTTGCTACTTACTTCTATTACAACTTCTCATGTAGTGGTCTATTTCTCTCTTGGCGCTTTAGTTGGCCTTGGTCTAAGTGCCACTAGCTATGTGATCATCCTAGGTGCGGTAGCGAAAGTGGTTCCTGCTCAGCATGCAGCTAAGGCGTTTGGTTTGACTACGGCCGCAGGCTCATTTGGTATGTTTGCTATGATCCCAGGCGCTCAGACGCTTCTGGCTAACATGGGCTGGCAAGGAGCATTGCAGACGTTTGCTCTTCTTTGTTCGCTAATGATTGCTTTTGCGGTGTTCATGAAGAGCAACAAGAAATCGCATGTTCAATCTAATGCGATGACACAAGAAGATGAGCAAACCCTGAAGCAAGCTTTGGGCGAGGCATTTAGAAATAAGTCTTACTGGTTTATTCACGCGGGCTTCTTTGTGTGTGGTTTCCACGTGATGTTTATTGCCACACACCTGCCGAGTTACCTAGCGGATAAGAACCTGCCAGCGTCGAGTGCGGCTATGGCACTCGCTTACGTGGGTATCTTCAACATCTTTGGTTCGTATTTCTGGGGCATGATGGCAGATCGCTTTGATAAGCGTCATGTGTCGTTTGTGTTGTATCTGCTGCGTGCGGCAGTAATTGCAGGTTTCGTTGCCCTGCCGATCACTAATTTCAGCGCGACTATTTTTGGTGCGGCTATCGGCTTTGTTTGGCTGGGTACTGTGCCTCTGACATCAGGACTGGTGCGCCAAATCTTTGGCGCAAGATACCTATCAACCCTATATGGCTTGGTATTCTTTAGCCACCAGATCGGTAGCTTCCTAGGAGCTTGGGCAGGCGGTCGCATCTACGACTACTACGGCAGTTATGAGCCTATCTGGTGGTCAACGGTAGTACTGGCACTACTTGCTGCGGTAATCCACCTGCCAATTAACGCTAAGCCGGTTGAGCGTTTAGCGGTGCAGAACTAGAGCTTCCAATCCAGAATGGTCCACCCGTGCGCTTTGGCTTCAGTCTTAAGCTGGGCGCATGGGTTTACTGCGAACGCCGAATCGGCGCGAACGCACATTGGCTTGTCATTGATAGAATCTGAGTAGAAGTCCACCTTGTGCTGATTAAAATCAGGATTTTGCCCTAGCCACTGTTCAAACTTATCCACCTTGCCTTCTCTAAAGGTAGGAATGCCCACCATAGCAGGGCGCATAAAGCCATTCTCCTCAGCAAGCTCGATACCGAAAGCGATATCAAAACCAAGGGCTTTTGCTACTACTTGAACCAGATAATCAACGGTTGCAGAGATGAGCACGCGAGGCTCGCCTTTTCCATCGATCTCTTGCAGCAGCGCTTTCGCTTCGGGATAGAAGATAGGCATGATGCGCTCTTTTACAAAGTGCTCTGCCAGTGATTCTAAGTCGGTCTTAGAGATGTTGAGCAGAGGCTCGATAGCAAACTCTAGATACTCGTTCATATCTTGGGTGCCAGCGGCGTAAAGCTCCATTTGGCGAGCATCTTCTTGCAGAAATTCTGGGTCAGCGATGATCCCTTTTTCTACTAGGTATTCGTTCCACAGTACCGCGCTATCGCCGGCGATCAGGGTTTCATCAAGGTCAAAAACATGGATAGATGGGGTCATTCATTTACTTCCAAGGATTACTATTTATCTGCGGATATTTAACTATGTTCATGGATAAAAAATCCCGTCCAACTTCACAGTTCAGACGGGAATTTTGTATATTCAGCTATCAGCTATCAGCTATCAGCTATCAGCTATCAGCTATCAGCTATCAGCTATCAGCTATGGGCGCTCACCGTTTTGTAGGCGACGCTCGATATCTGCCACAACCTCTGGCATATCTGCGATGGTATCGATCAGATAGTGAGGTTTGCTTTTCTCAAGTTTGATACGTGCTTTTTCGCGCGCTGCACTCAGTGTTGCCTCGTCTGCGTCTAGGTATTCTTGAAGAGTTAGACCAGCTTCATTGCCCGAAAGCAGTAGGCCTACAGTCCACATGCCTGCGTTATGGCCTTCATCGATACCTGGCGCCGCATCGTCAACCTTGATACAGGTGCGAACGTCGGTAACACCTAGCTCAATGACGTTTTTAAGCGCCATGAACGGGGCAGGTCGACCACCTTGAGCAAGGTCATCGGTCGCAACCACATAGTCAGGGTTGTAGCCGTAATCTTTTGCCGCGTCTACCAGCACGTCCATCACTTGGCGAGGATAGCCAGAGCAAGAACCGATCTTGATGCCTTTCTCTTTTAGGCTGTTCACTACGTCCAGTGCATGTGGAATTGGTGCTGCATGGTCGGCAACCTTGGCTTTTTGCAATGGCATAAAGGTTTGGTAAATGCTGTCGATATCTTCGGTGGTCATCTCACGGCCAAAGCGCTCTACCCAACGAGCTTTGACTGATGGGATCTTACCTACCGCTCGGATATGGTCCCATTTACCAAGGCCCATAGGCTCACGAGCTTCATCTAGGCTTAGGTCAAAGTCGAACTCTTGTTTGAATGCCTCAACAAAGATGCTGGTTGGAGCAAAAGAGCCAAAATCGACAATGGTGCCAGCCCAATCAAAGATAACCGCTTGGATCTCTGAGCGAACAGGAGTTGAGTTAGACATAGTTGAAATCCTTACATACTTTCGCGATTGCGTTTTCAAAAATATTCAGAGCCGTGGTTAATTCTTCACGACTGATAATAAGCGGAGGGCTTAGTTGAGCGACATTGCCTTGAGAGACCTTGAAGCTCAGCCCGTCGTTTAAACATTGATAAAGCACGGCTTCCGCTTCGTCGAAAGCGCGCTCTTTGGTGATGTGGTTAGTAACCAGTTCAACACCCCATAGCAGACCAATGCCGCGAACATCACCGATAACCGGATAGGCTTGTTTCATGCGCTCAAGCTCGTTGCGCACGAACTCACTGTCCTCGCGCACCTTTTGCAGTAGGTTCTCTTGCTCTATGGTCTGCATGGTTGCAAGTGCTGCAGCGCAGCCAATAGGGCTTTTCTCGTGGGTATAATGACCCAGAGAAACCTGTGCTGCCGTGTTGTATTTGTCTTTGGTGACCATGGCTGCGATTGGCACTACGCCACCGCCGAAGCCTTTACCGATACATAGAATGTCAGGTTCAATATCAAAGGCTTGATAGGTAAACCATTCGCCACTGCGGCCCATGCCATTCGGGATATCATCGATGATCAGCATGACGTTGTGTTTGTCACAGATCTCACGAACACGCTTCCAGTAAGCCTTGCTTGGCACTTGAACATCGGTATTGCGCACGCCTTCAGCGATAAAGGCACCTATGCCACCCTCTTTCTCGATCACGTACTCAAGATAATCGGCGTAGTGAACGTCATTGCCATCTTGTGACGGCAGCGCACCGCGATACGAAACCGCTGGTGGAATACGTTCGACACCAGCCATCAAAGGGCCCATGCCTTCACGGAAACAGGCTTCACCACCTACCGAGATGGCATCTAGTGAGGCACCGTGGAAAGAGTCCCAAAGAGAAACGACTTTGAAGTTTTTGGATACATGGCGAGCAAGCTTTAGAGCCATACCCACAACCGAGGTTCCGCCTGGTGCAAACAGCACTCGATTAAGCTCTCCACCACAGATATCGGTGAGCTTTTCAGCACAAGCGATCGCGGTTTCATTGGTGAAACGGCGTGGTGAGAACGGCAACTGCGCCAGTTGTTTGCTGATTGCATTTAGTACCGCAGGGTGGCCGTAGCCAAGCTGGTGTACGTTGTTACCATGAAAGTCCATATAGCGCTTGCCGTGCGTATCCTGAATATAGATACCCTCAGCGGCTTCCAAAGAGTCGAGACACGGGGTCGACATGGCCTGATGGAGAAACACGTCCGAGTCACGTTTTAGTAGTGCTTGTGTCTCTTCATGTTCAAGGGATTCGTTCCACTTAATACGAGCAGGGGTGGTGTTTACATCGCCTTCGCTACGAAAGTGCGTCGGCTTTACTTCTGCTTGCTTGGTCATTTCAGCCTGGCTCATTATTTGATTTCCCAATACATAGCGGTCTCAACTGCACCAATCAGGCGCTCGATATCGCTTGGATAAACCTCACCAATGTTGCCGATGCGGAAACAATCTGCGTTAGACACCTTACCCGGATAGATCACAAAGCCTTGTTCTTTTAAGCGGTCATAGAATGCTTTGAATTGATAGTCGCTGTGTGATGGCGAGTAGAAAGAGGTGATGATAGGGGAGTGCAACTCATCGCCTAAAAGGGTCTCGAATCCTAGCTTGCGCATACCCTGTACCAAAGTGCGCTGGTTCTCGGTGTAGCGAGCTTCTCGAGCCTCAACGCCACCCTCTTGCTCAAGCTCTATAAGAGCCTGATAGAAGGCACGAACCGTGTGGGTTGGAGAGGTGAAACGCCATTTACCGTGGTTCTTCTCCATGCACTGCCATTGGTCATAGAGATCAAGACTCAACGAGCGCGCCTGACCTTTGCATTTTTCAAGCTCTGTCTGCTTAGCAATGACAAAGCCAAAACCAGGTACGCCCTGAATGCATTTGTTTGCTGAGCTGATCATGAAGTCTACGCCAAGCTCTGCGACATCCATTTTAATGCCACCGAAGCTAGACATAGCGTCGAGGATAACCACCTTGTTATAGCGTTTAGCTAAAGCCGTTACCTGCTCAATTGGGTTTAGCATGCCGGTTGTGGTCTCACAGTGAACCACGGCAACATGAGTAATGGTCTCATCTTCAGCCAGTGCCGCTTCTACAGCTTCTAGAGAAGGGCGAGCGGTTTCGCCTGGTGCGATTACTGTGCATGCAATGTTTAAGTAGTCAGCAATCTGAGCGATGCGAGCACCATAAGCACCGTTATCTACTACCAGTAGTTTGCCATCTTTGGCAATCGCACTACCGATTGTTGCTTCTACTGAAGCAGTGCCACTGCCTTGCATCAACACGCTTGTATAGCCTGCTTGACTGGTTGCTAGTGCAACTAACTTAGAGCGAATTACTTCAACAATCTCTTTGTTGTAGTCGTCATCCCATGTACACCAGTCTTTAAGCATCGCTTGGCGAACGGTTTCTGATGTTGAAAGAGGGCCTGGTGTTAGCAAAAGGTATTCGTTTTTCATCTCAATTCTCAATTGTGGACTATACCAAATTTCGAAGAGACTTTAGCAGGACTGTTTTTGTCTCGTAAATAGCCAACTCGTCATTTAATAAAAGTTTCACATTGGTGATTTTGAGGTAGATGTGCGCAAAAATAATCCATAAAACTGCAATTTTACGTTCATTTATTCGTAATATTCAGATTCTAATCTTTGTCTCGTCATCTGGTACAGACCACTATTTTGGAGAGAAAGGAAGATGAAAAACCGTTTTGTTAAAAGTTCTTTAGCTGCACTAGTAGCTACGTTTGCCACTAACGCATTTGCAGCTACAGAAGTTACGGTTTACACCGCTTTTGAAACTGACATCCTGGCTAAGTACAAAAACGCATTCGAGCAAGCGAACCCAGACGTAAAAATTAAATGGGTACGTGACTCTACAGGCATCATGACCGCTAAGCTTCTAGCTGAGAAAAACAACCCTCAAGCAGAAGTAGTATGGGGCCTAGCAGGTTCTTCTATGGCGCTTCTTAAAGAAGAAGGCATCCTTAAGCCTTATACCCCAGAAGGCCTTGAAAACTTAAACGCATCACTAAACGATCCACAAAGCTCTCAGGCTTGGTACGGTAACGACGCTTTCTTTAACGCAGTGTGCTTCAACGAAGCGGTTGCGAAACAACTTGACCTACCTAAGCCAACTTCTTGGGAAGACCTAACTAACCCTGTTTACCAAGGCCACATTGCAATGCCGAACCCAGCTTCTTCGGGTACGGGTTACATGCAGGTATCGGCTTGGCTACAAAACATGGGTGAAGACAAGGGCTGGGACTACATGGCTGACCTTCACAAGAACATCGCTCACTACACCCATTCTGGCTCTAAGCCATGTGTACAAGCAGGCATGGGTGAGGTTGCTATCGGTATTTCTATGGCAAGCCGCGGCGCTAAGCTAAAGACTCAAGGCGCTCCTTTAGCAGTTATTACGCCAGAAGGTATTGGTTGGGAGTCTGAAGCTGTTGGCCTAGTTAAGCAATCTGAAGCTGCTCAGCGTGTTGTTGACTGGTCTATCTCTAAAGAAGCGAATGAGCTGTACGTTGAGATGTATCCAGTAGTTGGTCACAAGGATATTGAAGCGACAGCAACTAACTTCCCTGACGTTCAAAAAAACATGGCAAACATGGACTTTGCACGCATGGGTAGCGAGCGTGCAGACGTTCTTAAAGCTTGGTCTGACAAATTCGATGGTAAATCAGAAGCTAAATAAGCTCTGAGCCGACTAAATTTTCAAAGCCTGCCTTTATGGCAGGCTTTTTTATAGGAAAAATTCAATGCAAGACATCAGTAGAGAGCAGGGCGACATCAATCTTTCTGAGCGCAGAAAAGACTATCAACAACAAGCACTTAGCCAGCAAGCCACAGACCTTATTCAAAGAGACAAAAACGCGTTTTTGCATCAGAGTTTAAGTACTCCGGTTATGCAGGCGATAGCAAAGTCTGATGGCGCCTATATCTATGACTTTGAGGGCAACAAGTACCTAGATTGTCACGGTAATGGGGTGCATGCTGCGGGCTTTAACAACGACTATGTGTGCGAAAAAGTGGTCGAGGCGCTACGTGATAAGAACACCTTTACCTCTCGCCGTTACACCAACACCAATATTGTAGCCCTAGCGGAAAAATTGATTGAGGTGACACCGAAAGAGTTGGATCGCGTATCTTTCTGCCCAGGTGGTTCTGAGGCTATAGAGTTGGCGGTTTCTTTGGCTAAGTCTTACACCAAGAAGTGGAAAACCATCTCATTTTGGGATTCTTACCATGGCAACGGCTTTCAGTCCGCAAGCCTAGGTGGAGAGCGTCTGTTTAAGCAAGGTCTTGGCCCTATGGTGCCGGGCGCATTACATGTAGAATTCCCCAACTATCAGAATAATGCGTGGGGTTTTACTGACCCTAAGCGCGTGGATGATGAAATCTTGCGCCAGATGGAAATCCTATTTGAGAAAGAGGGTGACATCGCTTGTGTGGTAGGGGAGCCAATCAGTGCCACGCCAAATATGCCTACACAGTATTTCTGGCAAAAGGTGAAAGAGCTGTGCGATAGACATGGTGCTCTGCTTATCTTTGATGAAATCATCGAGGGCTTTGGGCGCACAGGTAAGATGTTTGCCAGTGAGCATTATGTAACACCGGATGTCTTGGTGTTAGGTAAATCTCTTGGCGGTGGCCTAATGCCGTTTGCTGGCATAGTGACTAAGGAAAAATTCAACGTTCTTGAGACGCAATCTATCGGTCACTACACCCACGAGAAGAACGGCCTATGCGGCGCTGCTGGTCTGGCAACTATCGAATATATTGAGCAGCATCAACTTGTCGAAAATTCACGCAAATTAGGTGAGTTTTTGATGAACGGATTCAAACAAATGCAACAAACTTATCCTATGGTCGGCATGGTTGACGGCATAGGTCTGCATATTGGTGTTGAGATCCTATCTAAATCAGGCTCTGGTGGGCGTGGGATAGACGAGGCTGAGCGCATCATGTACCGCTGTATGGAACGTGGATTGGCGTTTAAGTTGATAGAGAAGAGCGTAGTGACCTTGCGTCCATCGCTAGTTATCACACAGCAAGATGCGCAATTTATTCTGGATACCATACAAGAAGCGATTGAGCATGTGATGGCTGAGATGGAGTAGGGCTTAGTTCTACTCGAGACACTATTAGTCAAAACATTGTCATCCCGGAAGCCATACAAGGGCTATCCGGGATCTGTTGGAAGTGCAGTGTCTAGGAAGATCCCAGATTGCCGGCCAGCGGGATCTTCAGTAGCACTAGCCCTGTAAAGTAAATGTAAACCCACAACAGTAACCACACTGTCATCGATTCACTATATTACCTTAATCAATCTGTCACACTCTCAATTTATCTTTGGTATATACCATTTGGAGAGTGTTATGAATACCAACCAAACCTATCTAGAAATTAATAATGTAGTGAAGCAATTCGGTCAGTTCACTGCACTGCAAGATATCTCGCTATCTATCAACAAGGGCGAGTTTGTATGTTTCCTTGGTCCATCGGGCTGCGGTAAAACAACCCTACTGCGTGGCATTGCCGGTCTGGACCTTCCGACTTATGGTCAGATCAAGCAAGCAGACAAAGACATCACCTTCCTACCACCAGAGAAGCGTGACTTCGGCATCGTATTCCAGTCTTACGCGCTATTCCCTAACCTGACGGTTGCAGACAACATCGCGATTGGTCTGCGCAACCAGGGTGCATCCAAAGTAGAAGCGCAAGAAAAGGTAGAGCAGTGGCTTGAGACCATTGGGCTGCCTACATCAGGTAAGAAATTCCCAGCTCAGCTTTCCGGTGGTCAGCAGCAGCGCGTTGCATTGGCTCGTGCGTTGGCGCTTTCGCCAGGTTTGCTACTTCTAGATGAACCACTTTCAGCGTTGGATGCGAAAGTGCGTACTCACCTTCGTGAAGAGATCTGTCAGCTTCAACGTAAGCTTGGCATCACCACCATCATGGTTACCCATGACCAAGAAGAAGCCTTGTCTATGGCAGACCGTATCGTGGTGATGAACCACGGTGTGATAGAGCAAGTGGGCACTCCACAAGAGATCTATGAAAAGCCGGCAACTCGCTTTGTGGCAGAGTTCGTGGGCAGTATGAACTTCTTTGAAGCAACTAAGATCAGCGATACCCAGGTTCGTATCCATGATCATGTGATCAACGTAGAGAGCGACACCTTCTTTAGAAAAGAAGCCGTGGTTGAGGCCGGTGACGACTCGTTTGAATTGGCGCTTCGTCCTGAGAGTCTGTTCTTCACCGAGAGTGAGCTTAACTCACTGACCGTTAAGATCGAGATGTTGGAATTCCAAGGGGCATATGTTCGTGTAGATTGCCGCATCTATGGGCATCCTGAACTACCTCTGCTTGGTGTTGATGTGCCAGTACGTGAGGCACGCAAGCTTGAACTTAAACTGGATGAGATTCGTCATCTAAGCCTAGTGACTAAGCATATGCACGCATTTCCTCTGCCGAAAGTGGCTAAGTGTAAGGCTGCTTAATCATGAAGACCGACGTTATGAACAACAATCCATTGTCTGATAATGGCAAGATACCTACGGCAAATATCTGGACCTTTTGGACCAAGAAACTAAGCCGTGACAACCTCACTTTGGCAGGGATCTTAGCAGTTCTGTTTGTGTTCATGTGGCTGTTTATCATCATGCCAATGTGGGCTATGCTGACTAAGAGTGTGCAGAACTCGGACGGTGAGTTTGTAGGTCTAGAGAACTTCATTACCTATTTCTCTTCGCCTAGTCTGTGGCAGTCACTAACCAATACCCTAACCGTTGGGGTTTTGGTAACTGTGATTGTTGGTTTGCTAGCCTTTGGCTACGCCTTTGCTCTGACTCGCTCTTGCATGCCTTTCAAGACCGTATTTCAGGTGTTGGGTATGGCGCCAATCTTGGCTCCTTCTCTGCTACCCGCAATCAGCTTGATCTTCTTGTTCGGTAACCAAGGGGTTGCCAAAGAGTTGCTGGGCGGCGCGTCGGTTTATGGTCTGATT
This sequence comes from Vibrio ishigakensis, assembly GCF_024347675.1. Taxonomy (NCBI): domain Bacteria; kingdom Pseudomonadati; phylum Pseudomonadota; class Gammaproteobacteria; order Vibrionales; family Vibrionaceae; genus Vibrio; species Vibrio ishigakensis. The sequence goes on from NZ_AP024882.1 coordinate 993,324, forward strand.
GGTATCACTATGGGCCTAGTGTTCTGGTGTTTTCCTCATGCTTTGATGATTCTGACCACCTCGCTTCGTACCTCAGATGCAAGATTGTATGAAGCGGCTCGAGCGCTGAAGACATCACCACTTAAAACCTTCTTTATGGTGACCCTACCAGCGGCGAAATATGGCCTTATCAGCACCCTTATCGTGGTCTTTACCCTAGTGGTATGTGACTTTGGTGTGCCTAAGGTAATCGGCGGTAGCTACAACGTATTGGCAACCGATATCTTTAAGCAAGTTGTGGGTCAGCAGAACTTCTCTATGGGTGCGGTAACCAGTATCCTGCTTCTGATGCCAGCACTGCTTGCTTTTGCGGTCGACCGTTGGGTTCAGAAAAAGCAGAAAAACTTGTTTGATACTCGTTCTGTCGCTTATGAGCCAAAACCCAACAAGATGCGTGACTCACTGTGTCTTGTCTACTGTGTAGTGATCAGCCTAGCGGTACTTACTGTTCTGGGTATGGCGGTGTACGGCTCACTAGTGACCTTCTGGCCTTGGAACAAGGCTCTGACCCTAAACAACTACAACTTTACCGAGCTAAGTACCTATGGTTGGAGTCCGTATTTTAACTCGCTAACCCTTGCAGGTTGGACAGCGCTGATTGGTACTGTGGTTATCTTTATTGGTGCTTATTGTATTGAAAAAGGCCGCGCGTTTGGTCCACTGCGTCAGGTTCTACAGATGCTTAGCGTAGTGCCTATGGCGGTACCGGGTATGGTGCTTGGCTTGGGCTATATCTTCTATTTCAATGACGTAAACAACCCACTTAACGTGCTTTATGGCACAATGGCCTTCTTGGTAGTGAATACCGTGGTGCACTACTACACAGTAGGCCATATGACAGCAACTACAGCGCTTAAGCAGATCCCTGCTGAGATTGAATCCACCGCAGCATCAGTGAAGCTACCTCAGTATAAGCTGTTCTTTAAGGTGACACTGCCTGTGTGTATGCCAGCGATTCTAGACATTGCCGCATACTTATTTATCAATGCGTTGACCACCACCTCTGCAGTAGTATTCTTGTACTCAACCAATACTATCCCGGCGTCTGTTTCAGTATTGAACATGGACGACACTGGCCAAACGGGGGCAGCAGCAGCGATGGCAGTGATGATCATGATCTCTGCGGCGACTGCTAAACTGGTACACATTGGTCTAGACAAGTTGCTTGGTAAACGCACCCAAGCATGGCGTAAACGCTAAATTTTTTAAGATTAAGGAACGTGAGTGCAGTACGTTAAAATCAAAGACGTTATTGTTGAGCAGATTGAATCGGGGCAGCTAGCCCCGAGACAGAAACTCCCTTCGGAACGTAAACTGGCTGAGTCATTTGATACCACTCGAGTCACCCTAAGAGAGGCGCTGTCTCTTCTAGAAGCAGAAGGGAAAATCTATCGAGAAGACCGCCGTGGTTGGTTTATCTCTCCAGCGCCGCTTCGCTATGATCCGACGCAGACGCTGAACTTTATCAACATGGCAAAGCTACAGAACCGAGTACCTAAAACAGAGTTGGTTCGAGCGCGAAGCATGTTGGCCACTAAGCAGGCTTCGGAGCTTTTGGACTTGCCACCGTTTTCAGATGTATTTCATGTTGAGCGCGTACGCTATTTGGAAGATCGCCCAGTGGTATATGTCACCAACTATATCCGCCCTGAAATGGTACCAACCTTGCTTGATTACGATCTGACCCAATCGCTTACCGACCTTTATCGAGAGCAGTTTGGTTTGGAGTATTGCCAGACTCGTTATCGTGTCAGTACCACTTCTCTTTTGGGAGAGATGGCGCAAGCGCTTCGAGCGACAGCGGGCAGTCCGGCTATGTTGGTTGAGCGTCTTAACTATGACCAAGACGGTAATCTTATCGATTGCGACTTGGAATATTGGCGACACGATGCCCTCAGCATAGAATCACTGGCGACCCTCAAGCGCTAGTCAGCTAATCCCTAAATAGGCTTCCACCGTCACTGATGTGGAGGCCTTTTTTACGCCTAAATTTCGGCGATTTGTTTAAATTAACAGCAAAATAGGTGCGTTATGAGTGAAAAATCTCATCCTTGTCATTGGATAGCCCAAGCAAAACAGATTGAAAACTGGGTCGAACCCACACCCTTGAATCAGGACATCGAAACCGACGTTTGTATCGTGGGCGGTGGTTATACCGGCTTGTGGACAGCCATCCTACTTAAACAAAAATCACCTCAATTAAGAGTCACGATTGTGGAGAAGCGTTTTTGCGGTTCTGGTGCGTCAGGTGTAAACGGTGGCTGTATGCTGACGTGGGCGACCAAGTATCCGTCTATGGTAAAGATGTTTGGCGAGAAACAGGCCAAGTTCTTGGTTGAAGAGTCTGAGCGTGTGGTGTTTGAGATAGAGGCATTTTGTAAAGAGCACGACATTGACGCGGGTCTGCGTAGAAACGGCACCTACTATACCGCGACCAATACTGCTCAATGCGGGTCGATGGCGCCAACGGTGGACAAGCTTGAAGAGCTTGGCATCAACAGCTGGCGTAAGACTGATGAGAAGGAGCTAAACGGCAATACGGGTTCAGCTAAACATATCGAGGGCTACTACTCAGGAGCAGCGGGCAGTGTACAACCAGCGCTGCTAGCTCGTGGCTTGCGCAAAGCAGCGCTTGAGCTGGGCGTTGAAATATTTGAAAACACAGAGATGACAGAGCTTAAATACGGCAAGCCAGCAACTGTCATCACAGCGCAGGGGAGTGTAAAAGCTGAACAAGTTGTCCTTGCTCTTAACGCCTGGATGGTAGATAAGTTTAAGGAGTTTAAGAACAGCATAGTGGTGGTTTCATCGGATATGGTGATCACCAAGCCGGTACCTGAGCTTTTGAAGAAATCTAAACTCGCTGAGGGCGTGACTGTGGTGGATTCTCGTATCTTCGTTCACTACTACCGAGATACGGTTGATGGTCGTGTGATGTTGGGTAAGGGAGGCAATCATTTCTCCTTCAAAAACCAGGTTGAACCTATGTTCAATCAACATACTAAGTATCTGCCCCTGCTGAAGAACTCTTTCGATAACCTTTTCCCGCATATAGGGCGCGAGCAGATCAGCACCAACTGGACTGGAGGCTCAGACCGTTCGACCACGGGCTTCCCATTCTTCGGCAATATTAAACAGCAAAACAATATTTTCTATGGCCTTGGCTATTCGGGTAACGGCGTAGCCCAAACCCGTATCGGCGGCAAAATCCTATCCTCTATGGTGCTTGGCGAAGACAGTGAATATGCAAGCTGCGCCTTAACCGGAGGGCCTCGCGGTCATTTCCCACGTGAGCCTATGCGCTGGCTCGGAGCTATGATGGTTCGTGATGCGGTACGCAGGAAAGAATCGGCAGAAGATAAAGAGAAAAAACCGTTCGTAATCGACAAACTCTTAGCCAAATTAGCTGGGCCTGCTGGCAAGGCAGATAAGGTGTAATTCTTACTCACGCTCATACAGTTAAATATAAGTTTGTAAAAAAGGAGACTGTATCAAGTCTCCTTTTTTTATACAGTCTACAGTCGGGGAGTGTCTATATATCAAGTATTTATGAGCATTAGCACTCATAGAAACCCAGTTGGTACTACACTTTTACATACCCTTAAATTGAGAGGTAAGGGGCTCAATTTAACGGGCAAGATGAAGTATCAAATGCAGTTTTTTTATTGATGAATTTGGGCGGGATTTTCATGGCCAGTGACGGAAAAAAAGAGAACATCAACAAGCAACAAGCTGAGACTAATGAGCAAGCTAAGTCTCAGAAAAGTAAAAAGAATAAGGCTAGGCAGTTTAGACCGTCGAAAGATTATGTTCCTAGCGCTGGCACCTTCTCATATGTTCTCCCAAGCTATCACGTTGCCGCTAAGCCTGAAGGTGATGAGCCTCAGTCCGAAATTCATCACACTGTTTATCATCATGATGATAATGAAAATCACTATGTAGCGACTCCTGTCGAAGGGCACCAAGAAGTGCACCCTCAGCCAGTCCCTTTCGTAGGTGGCAACGACAAACCCAAAGGCTATTTCCAGAACACAGGAAACCACCATTTTCATCATGCCAACTATGGCAAGCCTGTTACTCCATTGACCGGCACTACCGACCATACCCATGGCGTAAATACCTTCAAGCCAACCCCAGTTATCACACCAACGACTAACACCACTGGTGGGACATCTCACGTCGCTTACCCAATCGGTGGCACGCCACAAACTGGCACGGTTGTGGAAGATATGGTGGCTTCAGCCAACGGTACTGTAGATATTCATAACCGCGAAAAGGGTATCGACCTTGAATTTACCGCCGATCATCTAAAGGGGCAATACGGTGAATTTACCCTAGATAAAGATAGCGGCGAGTGGACCTACACCCTAGATAGCAAGGGTCACCAAGACTTAGCTCAAGGTGAAACCCACACCGAGGTTATGCAGGTGACTGCGACCAATACCTTTGGTCTTTCAAAAACACTGGAAGTCACGGTTACAGTAAAAGGTACCAATGATATTCCGGTGATCACCAGTCAAGCGCAAACAGGGGCAACCAAAGAAGATGACGTATTATCGGCAAGTGGCCAGGTAACCGCATCTGATGTAGACCATGGCGCAGTATTGACCTACACCCCAGACAACATTCAAGGCCAATATGGCCAATTCACGTTAGATTCAGCCAGTGGTAAGTGGGTTTATACCCTAGATAATCAAGGTAACCAGGCGCTTGCCGAGGGCGAACATCATACCGAAACCATGTTGGTCACAGTGACCGATGAGCACGGTGCCAAGACTACGCAACAGGTAACCGTTGAGGTTGCTGGTACTAATGATAAGCCTGTTATCACCAGTCAGGCCCAAACTGGCACAGTCAAAGAAGATGATGTGCTTGCAGTAAATGGCCAAGTGACGGCGTCGGATGTGGATCATGGCGCACAGCTCACTTATACCCCAGACAATCTTCAAGGGCAGTATGGCTCTTTCTCATTGAGCCCAAGTTCAGGTCGTTGGACCTATAAGCTCGACAACAACGCCCATCAGGATTTGGCATTAGGTGAGTCTCATACCGAAACCATGTTGGTGACCGTTACGGATGATAAAGGCGCTACAACTACTCAACAGGTGGTTGTTACAGTTGAAGGTACCAATGACAAACCTGTACTAACTAGTCAGCCTCAAAGCGGTGCGGTTAAAGAAGATGATGTGCTGTTCGTTCGCGGTCAGGTTACAGCTACCGATGTGGACCACGGCGCGGTACTGACTTACACGCCCGACAGTCTTCAAGGAAAGTATGGCGCGTTTACCCTTAATTCCGGAGCAGGAGCTTGGACCTACACTTTAGATAACAATGCCCATCAAGATCTGGCGCTGGGAGAGCACCATACCGAGGTCATGTTAGTTACCGTAACCGATGAGCACGGTGCGAAAGTTACACAACAGGTTAAGGTTGAAGTTACCGGCACCAATGATAGACCGGTTATCAGCAGCGGTATCCAAAGTGAAACGGTCAAAGAAGACGATGTGCTATTCGTTCGCGGCCAAGTGACGGCAACGGACGTAGACCACGGTGCGGTGCTGACCTACACCCCAGATACAGTTAAAGGCCAATACGGTACGTTTACGCTTAATAAGTCTTCAGGAGCTTGGACCTATAAATTAGATAACAACGTGCATCAAGCCTTGGCATTGGGCGAACATCATACAGAGACCATGCTGGTCACGGTAACCGATGAGCATGGAGCGAAAACAACGCAACAGGTAAGCGTTGAGGTTCAAGGCACCAATGACAAACCGGTTATTACTAGCCAGCCTCAGACTGGAACGGTCAAAGAAGATGATGTGCTATTCGTTCGTGGTCAGGTAACGGCAACGGATGTGGATCATGGTGCGGTACTCACCTATTCCCCTGATAACCTTCAAGGACACTACGGTTCGTTTACTCTTAATCCTAGCTCAGGTACTTGGACCTATACCCTCGCCAATAATGCACATCAGGAACTTGCTCTTGGTGAACATCATACAGAAACACTATTGGTGACGGTAACCGACGAGAACGGTGCAACAACTACTCAACAGGTGACTGTAGAGGTGCAAGGTACCAATGATAAGCCAGCAATAAGCAGCGGTGTACAGAGCGAGACAGTAAAAGAAGACGCGACCTTGTTTGTGCGTGGGCAGGTTACTGCCACCGATGTAGACCATGGTGCAGTGTTAACCTACACACCAGATAGCCTTAAAGGTCAATACGGTACCTTTACTCTGAACAAAGCCTCGGGTGCTTGGACCTACAAGCTAGACAATACTTCCCATCAGGCGCTAGCTGAGGGTGAGCATCATACTGAAACTCTGTTAGTTACTGTGACAGATGAGCACGGTGCCAAGACTACGCAACAGGTGACCGTCGAGGTTGAAGGTACCAACGATAAACCTGTGATTACTAGCTCGGCACAAGCAGAAACGGTTAAAGAAGATGATGTTCTGACAGCCAGCGGGCAAGTGACAGCTTCAGATGTAGATCATGGTGCGGTGCTAACCTACTCGGCTCCACAAGGTGAATTAACAGGTGCTTACGGTAGCTTTACCCTGAACCCAAGTTCAGGTGCATGGCATTACAAACTAGACAACTCAGCTCATCAAGCGCTAGCGCTTGGTGAAACCCATACCGAAACCTTGCACGTTACTGTGACCGACGATAAAGGTGCCACGACTACCCAAGACGTAGTGGTAACGGTAGAAGGTACTAACGACAAGCCTGTTGTCACTAGCTCAGCTCAATCTAGGGCGGTGAATGAAGATGGAACCATGTTTGCCAAAGGGCAGGTGACTGCCAGTGATGTAGACCATGGTGCAGTTCTGACTTATTCGCCTGATAGCTTACAAGGAACCTACGGTTCTTTCACACTAAACCCAAGCTCAGGTACCTGGACCTACACTCTAGACAGTCAGCACCATCAAGACTTAGCGGTTGGCGAAAAGCACACTGAAACCATGCTAGTGACGGTGAAAGATGAGCATGGGGCTAGCACCACTCAGCAAGTCACAGTCGAAGTTACTGGTACCAATGATAGACCTGTGATCACAAGCCAGGCTCAAACCAGCTCTGTAAAAGAAGATGATGTGCTGTTTGCTCGTGGTCAGGTAACGGCGACCGATGTAGACCATGGTGCGGTGCTTACCTATACCCCTGATAATCTCCAAGGCCAGTATGGTGCATTCACCTTGAATGCAAGTTCGGGCACTTGGACCTATACCCTTGATAACACTGCTCATCAAGCGCTGGCAGAAGGTGAGCATCATACTGAAACTATGTTGGTGACTGTTACCGACGAGAATGGTGCCAAGGTAACTCAGCAGGTGACCATTGATGTTGAAGGTACCAATGATAGACCTAAGATTACCAGTCACGCTCAGAAGGGCACAGTAACCGAAGATAAGGTTATGAGTGCTAATGGTCAGGTAACGGCAAGTGACGTTGACCATGGTGCGGTACTGACATATTCGCCTGACAATCTTCAAGGAAAATACGGCTCCTTTACACTGGATAAAAGCAGTGGAGTTTGGCACTACACACTAGACCAAAAGGCTTCTCAAGTCCTAGGGCAGGGTGAGCATTACCAAGAACAGATGCTGGTAACAGTGACCGACGAGCATGGTGCTAAGGTGACTCAGCAAGTTACAGTTGATGTAGAAGGCACCAATGATGCCCCTGTTATTACCAGCTCTCCACAAACTGAAAAAGTAAAAGAAGACGATGTGTTGTTTGTGCGAGGCCAGGTTACTGCAACAGATGCGGATCAACACGACACCCTAAAGTATTCAGCGACCAATAATCTAAAAGGGCAATTTGGTAGTTTTACCCTGAACCCAAGTTCAGGTGCATGGACTTACACGCTAGATAATGCCGCACATCAAGCCCTTGCTAAGGGTGAAACCCACACAGAAACACTGCATGTGTTGGTGACGGATAGCAACGGAGCAACCACTACTCAAGATGTGGTTGTTACGGTTGAAGGCACCAACGACAGACCTGTTATTTCCCTTGTTGGTCAAGATAGTGACGCGGGTTCAGTTACTGAGCACGGTTCTACGCCTGCAGGGCAGGTAATTGCAGGTACTGATACGGCTACCGGGCATTTGACTGGTACTGACATTGATACTGGTGACTCAACAACCTGGAGTATAGTGAATCCATTAACAGGCCATGCTGCGGGTGATGGTGTTTACGGACAGCTAAGTGTTGGCGCGAATGGCCAGTGGACCTATACATTGGACAATAGCCGACCGGTTACTGAAGCCTTGACTCAAGGGCAGCAAGTGACTGAAACCTTCACGGTGCGTTTGACCGATAAAGCGGGCCTTACTACTGAACATCAGGTTACGGTTCAGGTAACTGGTAGTAATGACCAGGCTAAAATAACCGGCCAAGATACTGCGACACTTAAAGAAGATGATGCGTTGAATGCTCAACATCAGCTTCATGCAAATGGTGTATTGTCGGTAACCGATGTAGACAGTGGTGAAGACCACTTCCAAGCGGGTACGATCCAAGGTTCATATGGTTCGCTTACGCTCGATGCCAGTGGTAATTGGCGCTATGAAGCCGATAATTCCCAGACTGCTATTCAAGAATTAAAAGCGAAGGATTCACTAACCGACACAATCACAGTTCATAGTGCCGATGGAACAGAGCATCAGGTAGTGATTACCATAAATGGCACTAATGACCTACCTGTCATTGCCAATACAGGTGATACGGGTGGTGTAGTCGAGGCGGGTTCGCATCCTGATTCGAATCGACATCCGGAAGCCGAAACCGGCACGCCAAGTGTGTCTGGTACCTTGACTGCTACTGAGACTGATAAAGGCGACCCTGCACATTGGGCTGTGACTAATGGACAAGGCACGTATGGCTCTTTGACCATAGACCCTAAAACTGGGCACTGGACCTACACTCTAGACAACTCTCGAAATTCTGCCGCAGACAGGCTCCATGAAGGAGAGGTTGCCAAAGAAGTGTTTGAAGTTACCGATACTGACTCTTCCGGTACTCCGGTCAAACACAATGTAGAAATCACAGTAACCGGTTCAAACGATGTGCCTGTGATTAAAGGTACGCACACTGGAGCGGTGACTGAGGCTGGTGGCACGGCAAATGCCAATGCAGGTACTCCAAGCATTGCCGGTGATCTTACTGCTACCGACTATGACAACAACGACGGCACATTGACCTGGTCTGTGGATGGCGCGACTACCGGCACTGAGACCCGCGTTGGTAAGTATGGCACTTTCACCATTGATCAGAATGGTCATTGGAACTACCAGTTAGATAATTCAGACCCGGATACACAGAAGCTTCAAAATGGTCAGAACCCTACCGATGTCTTCACCGTATTGGTTACCGATTCATCAGGCAAGCCTGTAGAACAAGAAGTTACTGTTACCGTCCACGGTACGAATGATGACCCAGTGCTAGCGGCTTATGCTCCAGTGACGTTTCATGAAGATGAACGCAAACCTGGTCAGAATAAACACATTCAAACTGTGGCGTTGCCACACGTAAGTGATGTTGATGATACTGACTTGACCTACAGCATTGATGACCACTTAGACACTCGAAATCACAACCCTCGTTGGATAGATATAGACTCTCACACTGGACAGATTACGGTTCATACGGATGCTCGTATTCTTCAGCATCTCTCTGTGGGAGAGTCCATGACTGAAGATGTTTTAGTAACTGTTCACGATAAACACGGCGGTACTACTCAGCAGACCCTGCACCTTACTATTGAAGGTACAAATGACAGACCACACCTCACTGTACTAAAAGTCGAAGATCGCCCAGGACATTTTGCGACACAGCAAAATATGTATAGTGGGGGTCATAGAGCTCACCAACCCCAGCTAACAGTAAATGAAGACAGCCAGATATCAGGCAAAGTCTTCTTCAGTGATGTCGATGACCATAAAGATCCAAGCCACCCACAAGGTGACACCTATACCTTTGATACGCTTGTAAAAATAACAGACGAACATGGTCAGGAAACCACAGTATCAGCGAAAGACGCTGGCTTAACCTTGAATAATGATGGCCACTTTGTATTTGATGCAAGTGCGCAGGTTTACCAGCATTTGCAAGTGGGCCAGAATGCTAAGGTTGATGTCCTAGTTACGGTAACTGATAACCACGGTGCGCATGATCAACAACATATGCATTTCACGGTGAAAGGGCAAAACGACAATCCAACTGTAAATCAAGTAGCGCCACTTCATGTGGACGAAGATGGAGCGATCAGGTTTACATTGGGTAAGGCTGATGCAACTTGGGGTAATCCACTTCTTCAGATCCAGGATGTAGAGCACGATAAACTCGATGTATTTAACCCAACGGTAGACCCCAAGTACGGTCGATTGGTCGACCATGGTATGGGACGTTTTGAGTTCATTCCAGCGCACAACCAAAACTCAGATACCTTCAACGGTGATGTGCCAATTGAGTTCAAAATTGATGATAACCATGGTGGGGTAGTTACTGAGCGTGGCTACATCCATGTTAACCCAGTGGATGATGCACCAAATGCACGAAATGTGAATTTGCCTCATATAGATGAGGATTCTCAAGCTATTCATATTAGTGAAGCGCAGCTTCTAGCAAATACAGCGGATATCGATAATCCGAATAGTGATTTACATGTCACGTCTCTGCATCTAGATACGCAGGGGGCTGGTCAGCTAACGAAAGATCCAAACGGCGGTTGGTTGTTTACGCCATCGGCGAACTGGAACAGCCACAAATTTGGTCATGATATTCGATTCAGCTTTACTGTTTCTGATGGATATACCGGTGCGAATATTCAAACCGCTGAACATGGTCAAACCCCTAGTGCTCATGCCAATTTGCATGTGAATCCATTGCCTGATCCCGCGTTGATCGTTCCTGACCAATCGAAACATCAAGATTTGAGCGTTACTGACGGCAGTGATTTACATGCTGAAGGCTATCTAACCGTAACCGACCCAGATAAAGATGAGGACCATTTCAGGGCAACAAGTTCAATCCCTGGAACCCATGGCTTTGCCTCAATAGATAGAAATGGTCATTGGCACTATACCTTGAACGATAAAGACCCTGCGGTTCTTGCGCTAGGTGCAGGCGAGCATCTGCTCGATACAGTGACATTCCGATCTGCTGATGGTACGCCTCATACTATCAATATTGATATCACTGGTAAGAATGAGGCTCCTGAGGTTACTCAAGTAGATAGAGTCACCGCCATCGAAGATGGTAATGCTGTCATTGGTAAGCTACATGTCTCCGATAAAGATGCAACGGATGTATTGCATTACAGTATGGATAAACCTATTCCTGGTTTTACCATCGACCCAGATACAGGTATCTATACCTTTGAACCAACGGTATCTGCTTACAACCACCTTCGTGAAGGTGAGGTACAAATAGTCAATGCTGTTATCACGGTAACGGACCCTAGTGGCGCTTCAATAAAAGATACGGTGCAGATCAAGGTAACAGGTACTAATGATGCGCCTGTTGCAACAGGTTTACCGCTACCTAACTTGTATCTCGATGATAAGCAAGGGGCTCCCGTTGCTAACCCAGTGGCCCACTTTAAAGACCAAATGTTTTTAGATAGGGCAACCGATCCTGATACTGGAGATAAGTTATCTATTGGTAGATTGTCAGCGACTGGGGCTGGGCACCAATTAACAGATGTTCACTTACACGATCCAAGTGTAGGTACCTTAAAGCAAGATGGTCAGGGGGGGTACCAATTTATCCCGGCATCCAGTTTTACGGGGCGGGTAGAGATAGACTATACGGTGACTGACGGTATAGCCTCCACACCAATGCACACCTCTTTTGATGTTATACGTCATGCACCTCAGTTACCGCCGCAAAAACCATCCGGTGGTGGTAATAATCATCAGGGGGGCACAACGACGACAACCCCGCCAGATGTAGATAAGTTCGAGCAAGATATCTACAACACTCAGATTGCAGAGGGCGGGGATAAGGTTACTGGTACTATCCATCAAGTACATGTGTCAGGTACCCATCACAACCATGATGATGTGTATGGTGCAAACCACTTGTTACCTAATCCTCATGGTGATGGTACTCCAGCGTATGGTTATTTGAAACTACAGCCCAATGGCGGTTGGGAGTATCACCTTAATCAACACAACAGCCCAACGGATCCAATCAACCAGTTGGGGGTAGGCCAAACTGCAACTGAAACCTTCATAGTTAGAGGACCAAACGCTGCGCCTACAAAACTTGTTGTTACTATCACAGGTACTAACGACGCCCCTGAAATCACGCATGTAGAGCAGCATATAGAGAATGCTCAAAATCAGCAGATCTCCGGCACTGATATTGCAGAAGTTGATACCACGCACGTGGTTGGCCAAGTAACTGCTAGAGATATCGACCACGGAGATACACTGTCATTTGGAGCTGGTGCGCCTACTGATAGTCAGGGCAACCCTCTTCCTAAAGAGTTCTTGGACGGCAATGGTCACCTTGCGGGCCTTACGGTGGATGGCAATGGTGGATACACCTTTATCCCTGATAGTGCCCACTTTGGTAATATTCCACCAGGACAAACCCAAGTCTTTAAGGTACCAATCGAGGTTACCGATGGACACGGTGGCAAGGACACTCAAGAAATTACTCTAACTGTTGTAGGTCATAACAGACCACCAGAAGTAACAGATACCGACATACACCTAGCCGCTCAAAAAGAGGACTTTGGTACGCACAGAGTATCGACACAAGAACTGCTTAAACTTGCTGGAGCAACAGATCCTGACGGCGATACCTTGCATGTGACACATGTGAAAATCACTGGCGCAGGCGGTGCACCTGTTTCGGTTCAAGATAATGGACAGGGTGAATTCATCTTTACCTCGAAACAGGACCAACACGGCGATCTTCACTTCACGTTTGAGGTTACCGATGGTATGCCTCACTCCCAAGTGAGAACAGTCAGCGCAACACTTCCTGTAACTGCGGTAAACGACAAACCAGTTGCCTCTGATTTCAGATTAGGATCTGTGACTGAGTCTACTACTTCAACGCCTAAACCAACACGTGTATTCACTGAACAAGAGTTCTTGAATCATGTGAAGGATCCAGACATTGCAACAGATCACGACGTACTTCATCTGACGGGCACCCCAACACTAGTATCAGGTGATCAGAGTAAAGGGAGATTTGAGGTATCTGGCAATGGCTATCGCTTTGTGCCTAGCAACCCTAACTTCCACGGCACTGTGCATGTTACCTATGAAGTGACAGATTCATCTGGTGCAACAGCCACAGCTCAAGCAGCGATTATAGTAACTCCTACCAACGACCCAGCAGTTATCACTAACCCGCATCCAGATTTTGTTGAAGAAGATGGTAAGGCAACTGCTCACGGTCAGTTGGGAATTACCGATGTAGATGGGCACAACGAAGAGAACTTCCATGCGAACAGCCACATTGGTGGTAAGTTTGGTTATCTTCAATTGGACAGAGACGGCAACTGGAACTACGTTCTCACTCGCGGTGACAAACCTGGAGTGCAGCAACTTAGTGAAGGTGGTAAGTTTGTTGAACACTTCCAGATAACATCGCAAGATGGAACGCACTACGACCTAACCGTCGATATTAAGGGTGACAACGACAATCCTGTACTTCAAGCAATTACAGCTAAAAACGGCACTGAGGGTGGTAACACTGTATCCGGTCAGCTAAGCGCTACAGATATTGATACGGAAGGTACACGCACCGCTGATAACCCAGCAGACACATTGACCTTCAAAACTAGCTATACCCATGCTGGTTTTACCTTAAATACCGATGGTTCTTATACATTGGATATGAAGGATTCAAGTTTTGAGCATCTTGCTCAAGGTGAGAAAGAGACACTGACTATCCCTGTGGTTGTTGAGGATAACCATGGTGGTGCAAGTCATACCAAGAATCTAGTTATTACGGTGACGGGTACAAATGATGTTCCAGTCCTCAATCAGATTGCTGAGATTAATGCCAATGAAGATGATGGCGTAGTTAGTGGACAACTTACGTCTTCTGATGTGGACAGTGATAATCTACAAGGGCAGCTAACAACCTATCATCTGCAAGGTTCTTCGGTAGCTGGCTTCACACTGAATCCTGACGGTAGCTATACCTTCGACCCTCATGCATATAATTCGCTGCAAGATGGTGAAACCAAGGATATTGAAATCCCAATTGTTGCTCGTGACAATCACGGTGACAGTACTCCTCAAAAACTAGTCATTCATCTTACAGGTACAAATGATGCTGCAACTATCTCAGGTACCAGTCATACGACAGTAACTGATGGCCCAAGTATTTCTGCAACGACAACTACCCAGTCTGAGCAGTTACAGGTGGTTGATCCTGATCATGACCAAGATAGTTTTACTGCGAACCAAAATATAGGACCTGACAGCACCCAAGCGGGTACGGGTCTACAGCAATCAGCTTATGGTCACTTATCAATCACTGCGGATGGTCATTGGCAGTATCATGTGGATTCTCCCGATGCGATTAAGGCTATTCCTGATGGCCAGACTGTCACTGAGACTTTCACAGTTGAGTCTGTGGATGGTACGACGCATCAGGTGAGCGTGGATATTGTGGGTACCAATAATGCAGCTGTGATTACTGGTACGGTTACAGGTGATGTGACAGAAGATCAGATTAACGGCATGCAATGGCTACTCTTTAGTGGTCACATGGATGTTGTGGATCCAGATGTAGGTGAGAGCAAGTTCGATCCTGTTTATCCGGCTCAAAACTCTGCTGGCATTGGGTATATGTCAACGCTAGGGGCTCATGTAGTTCTTGGACGAAATGGTGATTGGCATTATCAACTTGATAACAACACCGCTAAAGTTCAATCTCTAGGTGAAGGTGAAACCTTTATTGATAAGGTTACCATTCATACAGTAGATGGAACGACTCAAGAGTTCCAAATCACTGTCCATGGCACGAACGATGCACCAACGGTATCGGGCGCACTAACACTCAGTGGTCATGGAACTGAGGACCTAGACTTAACCATTGCTAAGGCAGATTTGTTAGCCAACGCGAGTGACATAGATATTACCGATGTTCTGCATATTGAGAACCCAAGTGTCCCATCTGCAGCTGGCACAGTCTCGTTGGATAGTAATGGTAATTTGGTGTTCCACCCTGCTACTAATTTCAATGGTGATGTGACTGTAACTTATGAGGTTGTCGACACTCATGGTGCTAAAGCTACCGCAACTGCGACCTTTACCGTTGACCCTGTGAACGATCCAGGTGTGTTCAGTGGCGATATTTCCGGTGATGTTCAAGAGGACGTCGCTGTACAAGGTGATGCAGACCATACGGTGTTCACTACCGGTGTTCTGAGTGTCACTGACCCAGATGTTGGTGAAGGTGGCTTTGCTACTAACCGCAATGTTCATGCGGTCCATGATCCTTATGGTGGCACCCTAAGCCTTGATCAGTCTGGTGCTTGGACTTATTCGGTGCCTAACGCTCATATCCAGAAACTTGGTGCAGGTGAAACTGATACTGTTACCTATCGAGTTCAATCATTGGGTGGGGATACTCAGGATATTACCATTACGATCACTGGTACCAATGATGCACCATCGGTTACCAGTGCTGTGACACTCACTGGTGCAAACGAAGATGCGACCGGTATTCAAATTACCAAAGCTAGTTTGTTGCAAGGCGCTAGCGATGCAGATGCTGATACATTAGATGTTACTGGCTTAACTGTTGACCACGGTAGTGTCACTATTCAGGGTGATCATTGGATTTACACTCCAGAGCCTAATTACAATGGTGATGTTGAATTTAGCTATACAGTTGATGACGGACATGGCGGCTCAGTAGCACAAACTGCAACCATGCAATTGGCGGCTGTGAATGATAAACCAGTGGTAACTGAAGTAAGCCAAGGCACTGTTCGTGAAAACTCAATAAGTGGCAAGACTGCTGCTGAGCTATCAGTTACAGATGTAGATAGGCCAAGCGAAGAAGGCTTCCAGGTAGCAAACGGCTTACATGGCACATATGGGACTTTAGATATCGACGAGCACGGTCACTGGGGTTACACCTTAACTGATAAGCAAAACCCAGCGGTGCAAGCTCTAAACGTTGGTGATACTTTGGTAGATACTGTGACAGTACATACCAAGGATGGGACTGAATATGAGGTGCATGTGACCATCACTGGTGACAACGATGCTCCAACGGTTTCAGGAAATGTTCCTTTGGGGCATATCACTCAAGATTCCCCAGTAACGTTAGTGAAAGCAGCACTGTTAGCCAGTGTTACCGATCCCGATAATACTGATGCTGAAATAACGATCTCTCAGTTAACTGCGCAGCATGCAACTGTGGTTGATAATCATGATGGCACTTGGACTGTTACCCCAGAGAAAGGCTTTACTGGTGACATCCAATTTAGCTATAACGTTGATGATGGTAATGGAGGCCACGCAGCGGCAACGGCATCGCTGCATGTTGATACCTTATTGTCTCAACCTGCGCCACCGCCACCACCTCCAATTTCTGCAGACGAACCAATGCAGGATGTTCCGGTTGAAACAGTGACACTTGAATCACTAGCTTTAAGTCATAATTCTCAGCAGGGTGCGCAGGCATACCTGGACCAGCTAGGTATTGCGGAGCCACAGCATCAAACGGGTGATCAGGCAATGCCTCAGGATTTGGACTTGGTGCTGAACCCTGACAATGCGCCTGTGTTGGATGAGCATGGTATTCCGGTGGATGATACGAGTGTAGTTGCGGCTAATGAGCATCACCACAACCATGAGGATAATGACCCGACGAAGCACTTCCATGACCCGTTGGATCATAGTGATTGGAGTGATCACCATAGTTGATAGCTGTGAGGCTTAAGCTTTAAGTTATCAGAGGTTGTGTGCTCTCAAAGATACCGGATACGTTCGCTGAACGTTCCGGTATGACGACGCTTTTTTAGTGATTAAGTAACTATCTTTCGCTCTATCTACCTCTCGTAATTCAAATTTCCACTCATCATCCCGGAATTTGCATTGCAAATATCCGGGATCTTCTTATCCGCGATTCTTCCCATTCCACCACTGAAAGCTTACAGCTGAACGCTCAAAGCTCACTTTCTCTGCCATACTTACACCCACTCCAAAGCATTCAAAGGGACGGGCAGATGAAATTCACATACATGGCTGTACTTGCTTTAACGGTTTTCGTTGTGGGGTGTACGAAAAAAGCGCCGCCTAAACCTGAACCTGTGGAGGTTCGTTATCAGGTGTATAACTTTGTCTATCAAGGCACGCCGGTGGATGATTCGTCTTATAGCCCACTAGCGCTTACTGTCAGTTATCAAAGCCCGACCATGGGTAAGCGCACCAATCGTACTTATCTCCCTGATTATCTCTATGCTAAAGACGGAGTTATTTCTCATGCGGAGGTGAAGGACCTGAGCTCGGTGGATTATGAGGTTGCCTTTGATATAGAGCGTAATAAGCCGATTCATACAGGACAAACCCAAGTTCGCTTTGTAAATCGTAAAGTGTCACCTTTGATATTCCTTGTGGGTGATACAACTCGAATCGATGCCGAGAATAGCTTTAACTTTTTCGCAGTGGCTAAGCCAGATACAACAAAGGTAGAGGGGAAGAATCGCTTCTATTTCATCAATACCACAGAGGGGGCTATCGATGTAGAGGTGGCTTATGCTGAGGTTGTACAAGGTAATCTGACTCAGTCTGGTATTAAGCCTGAGTCTCTTTCTAAAGCTCTAGAGGTGGATAGGAGTCAAGCAGAGGTGGAGGTTCGAGTCAAAGATAGCGCCGGAGATACGCATACTTGTAACGTGGGTGGGATAAAAGACCCAAGCAAGTCGGTGTGGTTGCTGGCTCTAGTCCACAAGCTAGAGAGCCTGCAAACCGTGACTCGCTGTCAGGGTTACCCACTATAAACTAAGGGCGCTTATTGAGCGCCTTTTGGTTTATCTCTCGCCGAATGCTCGGCTGACATTGGTGTAGATGGGTTTCCATAGATATTGGAAAACGGTTTTTTCACCTGTAGTGATGTCCACCTCGCCAGTCATACCGGGCAGAATCGCAAATCGCTCTGGGTCATCTCGGAAGTACCCTTTGTCTACCTCGATAACAACATCGTAATAGATCTCGCCGCGCTCAGTTTGGCTAGTGGTCGGAGATATCTCGGTGACCGTACCTTTAAGGGCACCAAAACGGCTGTAGTCAAAAGCATCTACTTTCACTCTTGCAGCCTGACCTACAGATACAAAACCAATATCCCTTGGTGACAACTTAGCTTTAAACGCAGCACGACCCTCAACGGGAACTATCTCTGCAACCGTGCCACCCGGCTGGATCACTGAGCCATTGTGGGTCGTTGGCAAGCTTTGGATAAGACCTTTGACCGGAGCAAGAAGTATGGTGCCAGTTACCTTAGCCTGACCAGAGCGAACTCTCGCATTGAGCGCAGATAGGTCAGACACCGCTTTTGACTTCTCTTTTCGTATCTCTAAGATGTTCTCAGCATGCAGTTGGTCAATCTTGGTTTGATTGGATTCAGCTTGCTTCAGAAGAACCGCTTTTTTGCCTTTGGCTTGCTCCAGTTCAGTCTCAATAGAGCCAATCTTTTGCTTCATCTCTAATACTCGAACCTTGGAAATGTTACCTTTGGCTTGACCTTGTTCGAGGATCTTTAACTCTTCTCGAGAGGAGTTTAACTGACGGCGCTCAGCAGGTATCTCTCGGTTTACACCTTTGAGCTCTTCTGCAATACGTTCACTTTCTTTCTCAAGTACGGCTTTTTTACGGGACCACAGAGCCTTGGTTGCAGCCAGTTGCGCCTGTTGCTCAGCAACTACATTAGGATAAGAGACAGCATACTGTGTAAAGTCTGGATCGCGCTCTTCGATAAGTGCAGACATGCGTTCAATACCAAGGATAAGACTGGCCTGCTGGGATTCGAGCTCATCTAGCGCTGTGGTCTGGTAGGTGGAATCAAACTCAACAATAGGGTCGCCAACCTCTACCAATTGTCCGCGCTTCACATATACCTGTTTTAGTTTCCCGCCAAGTTCGGACTGAAGTACCTGTCTTTCTCCTTCAGGGATGACTGAGCCTTTGGCCTTGGCTATCTCATCTACTTGAGTTAGTACCGTCCAAGCGACGAAGAAAACCACGCAGGCACCTATGATATAGGTGCTCAGTGACAGTAATCTTCGGGTAATCTGCGACTCGATTACCTCTGCGTTTTCGTGTTCCATATTAGGCTTCAACCTCCACTGTTTCTGCCTCTGGTATAGGTCCAGCGTAGCTCACATTACCTTGGTCAAGGACCACAATCTGATCTGCTACTTTGATGATATCAGCGTCGTGCGAGGTAAATATAATGGTGCTATCTCCTCGGGTTTTCTCTATCCAGTTAAGGAAAATCTGCTTCTCGCGATTGGATACGACTGGGTTATCCAAAATGACTAAAGGATAGCGATGACAAAATAGTTTCGCTCTAAGCAGTACATTTGCCTCAAAGCTAGACAGTGGATGAGACAAGGATTCCAAATCATTAAGCTGGGTATCTAAGCCTTGCTCTAGAGAGTTAAACCAATGCTCACCTCCCACACCAAACAGCGCTTCAATAATAGTGTGGTCTTCTACGTCACGGTTGTCAGCGATGAATTCACGCACCGTTAGAGGAATAATCTGCGGCTGATCGCCATAGAAGCCTAGCCACTGTCGCAGCAGTTGCGGGTCATACTGGGTTAGGTTGTGACCATTGTATTTGATGACGCCATTTTGCAATTCAGTGAGGCCAGCCAATACCTCAAGCAGTGTGGTTTTACCCGAACCCATAGGGCCTGTAATCGCAATAACCTGTCCTGCCTCTGCAGAAAAGCTCACACCAGAGAGTGCAGGTTTTAATTGGTTCGGAAAGCGTAGCGTAACTTGCTCAAGCTCTACCGAAGGTGCTTCTTCAGAAAGCTTATGGTGCTGATAGGAAAACTCACCCTCAGCCCTTTGCGTCATAGTTTGGTTTATCTGCAGTTTGGCTTGCTTGTACTGACCAATCCTCGAATAACTGTTAGATAGCATCTGGGCAGGACTAGTCACGCGTGATATCAGCATCATGGTTGCAATTAGCCCACCGGCAGAAAGCTCTTGAGCGAAGATAAGCTCGATACCAAGACCAATAATAGCCAGTGTGCTCAAAAGCCCAATGGCATAATAGATCGAGGTGTATTTCGCCTGATGTGTCAGTTGGCTAAAGCTGTTCTTCGAGGTCAAGGTATTCGCTTTAGCGAAGCGATTGCTCCAGCGAGGCAATATTTGGCTTGAACGAAGATAATCCAGCTTGCTGTTTAGCTCATATACCAGTGAATAGCGAGTCGTGCCGGACACAGTAACCTGATTGTTCAACAGTGCTTGCTTCTTGTAGTGGCGCAGAGCTAATACAAAATAAAGCAGCAGTGCAATAATTGGCACTATTACCAACCATCCACCTAAAACTCCGATAGCGACAATAAAGATAACTACAAACGGCAGGTCAAATAGGGCGCCACCTAACGGGCCTTGTACCATGCCCTTTATCGATTCGGCCGTGGTTAAACGGTTTAGAAACGACGAAGCGCTTGCTTGTCTACTGTTCGCCAAAGGCACCGAGATAACCTTACGCAGCAGTACCTGAGTGATTTCACGACTGATACGATTGGCTACCGTAGTGAGAAGTTGGCTACGAAGTACCTTGAGGCATAGCATCATGGAGAACAGCAAGATCGCGCCGATAGCGATACCAATGACTTCACCGCGGGCATCGCCCCCAATAACGTGGTCATAAACCGACATGGTTATAAAAGGAATCGATAGGGCGAACAAGTTAGCCAGCAAGCTAATACCCAACAAGCGAGGCACTATGCCTTTGTAGTCCTTTAAGCGATTCTCAAACCAATCAATTTCATGCTTTTCTTTTGGTCTGTCTAATACCAAGATCACCACATCGGTATATTTTTCGTCAGGTATACCAGCAGGCACAAACTGCTCTTGATCATATTCAAAGTAGTGGTCTAAGCCGTATTTACAGCTAACCGCTTTGTCATCGGTAAGGCGCACCGCTATCTGATGTTCTATCTTGGCCAGTTTCTTAGAAGCTGGATGAACCTCATATGGGATCATCAAGCGATCCAGAAGTTCAAACAGGTCGCCACTTTCAACGACTGGATTGGAAGCCAGCCATTCGTTGGTGAAGTTCTGAATACCGGCATCCACATCCAATACTTTGAGGATGTCTTGAATGCTCTTTATATAACTTGTGTTCACTGTGCATCCTCCGTGATTTCAAAGCTTTGTTTTGACAGTTCCAATAGCAGTGGATGCTCACTGTTTAATACAAAGCTACGTCCTTTTGAGATATAAAACTCAAGTACAGACTTGAGGCGATTTATTGATTCTAGATCGAGATCTCGCTCAGGACGATCAAGGATGACCACAGGGGTAGGTTGGGACAGTTGTCCAATGATAGACACCAGCTTTATGGTACCTCGGCTAAGCTTAGTGCCAAGGTTAAAGCCAACCTTAGTTTGAACACCATCAGCCAGCTCTGAGATGATCTTATTTAGACCAAGGGCATTGGTTAGTAGATTAGCCTCTTCGATGCGCTCATTATTAAACGCGCAAAGGTTATCTAACAGGTTACCAGAGACTATGCTCGGGCGTGTTGACACAAAACCAATATTCTCACGCCACCATTTTGATGACGTCTCTATAGGTTCTTTTCCCCAAGTACTCGTTCCTTTTTCAGAGACTTCTAATCCGGCGGCTAGAGTAACTGCATGGCTTGCAACATCGGTATCTAGATGACAGATATCGACCAGTTCGCCTTGTTTCAGGTTCAGGTCGAAATGGAAGCTACGATCGAAGCGGTTAAAGGTAATATCTGATAGTGCTAAAGATTGAAACTCTTGGTTATCTGGTTTTTTCTGGTCTGCCTCAGTAAGACCATCCATTAGCTCAGTTAGCGAGTGGTTAGCTACCATGAAAGAGCTGTATTTAAGGCGAAGTCCAAGCAGGGCACTCAGCGGTGCAACCGCGCGACCTGCAAGGATAGAACAAGCAGCAAGACCACCTGTGGTTAGTGTGCCGTCTAAAACACTCAAGCTACCAATCAATACCATGGCAACTGAGGTGCCCATGGCTGCAATCTGGATCAGCTCCTGAGCCATAGCGATGTTTCGCTCGGATTCAGAGGTTGCTAGATAGCGTTTTTGATTAAGCTTTTTGAAATAGCGATACAGCTTAGATTCAGACGCTTGGCTCTTAACGTTATTTAAGAAGCCAAATACCAAGATAAGAAAGTTCATTCGTTCTTGTTCGGAGTTCGCTGCAAATAGCGCATGTTCGCTAGATTTTTTAGTGAACAACCATACGAAAGCGAAGGTTATGGCCCAAACCACGACTGGGATGATAACCAGTGCACCACCTACGTAGCTGATCAGCAGCAGGAAGATGATGGCAAAAGGCACATCAATCAAGCCACTGATAAAACCGCCTGAATAGAAGTCTTTGATAAGGGCTACGCCTTTTAGACTCTCTTGCAATGTCCCAGGCTTCAGTCCCTTAATCTGAGCAGGGGTTGCACTACTTAAGCGCTCGATGATGGTCTGATAGGTTTTGTGTTCGGTATTAACCGCAGCAGCGCCTAGCATCCAAGTCCGTACATAACGAAGAAATGCATCCAACAAGATGGCTAAGGTCGCACCAAACACCAACAGAAAAGCCGTGCCATAGCTTTGGTTGGGAAGGATACGATCGTAGATCTGTAGGATGACCAAGGGGATCGCAAGTGACATCAGGTTGATGAGCAGTGATGAAGGCAATACCCTCGCGACCGTCTTGGATTTTGATGTGTGTGCAGTGAGATTTGCAGCCATTTTTCTTATTATCCGCCTAATAGGAAAAAACGATTTACATCATTTGGTTAAAAAGTGATTAATTTTAAACGCTTACCGCATTGCATATTCGGTTGGTTTATAAGTTTACGTATCTGCAATCACGAATTAGTATTCAGCTCATAGTCGTGAAAGCAAAATTTTGTTAAACGAGTCAGCCACTTAACAGCAGGAATTACCGTATGCCTTCAAGTATTGGCAGTGTTGCTTTATTAGTCAAAGATTATGAGCAAGCACTTAATTTTTATATAGAAAAACTGGATTTTGTGGTGGTAGAAGACCTTGAGTCCGAAATGGGACGTTGGCTTCTAATTGCACCTAATAAATCTGCTCGAACTCGCGTTCAATTGCTGAAAGCTTCAGAGCAAGATGAAGCGGTTGTAGGCAGACAAGCGGGCAGTTCGGTCTTGATGATCTTTGAGACAGAAGACTTTTGGAGTGACTATGAGAAGTTCAAACAACGAAATGTCGTGTTCTTGGAGGAGCCACGCGTTGAGCCCTATGGCACTGTAGTTATCTTTGAAGATTTATATGGCAACAAGTTTGATTTGATTCAGCCAACTAAGCCTTAAATCTAATGGTGTCGCTGCATTGCATTCAACCCGGCGACATGGGAAAGTAACCTTTTTGCACCACAGAACAACGAACATGAAGCCAGAATTCTACTCATCTTATACCGCACTTTCAGAGACCCTTTGGAACAAGCTTTACGCTGATATCACCGAGTTCCGTCAACTGTTTAATCTGCCGATCGAGACAGGCATTGAAAACGAAGCTCTATGCCACCTTCACTCAAACCTAATGATTGAAGAGCTAGCTGAGCTTGCGCGTGCTGATTCAAAAGAAGACCAAGCGGATGCAATTACCGATATTGTTTATGTTGCCGTAGGTCGCGCAGTACACGCGGGCCATAAGGAGCTAGCAGAAACAACTATCGCGCGTCAGGTAGATGTGCTTCTGAATGTTGCGAATACCCTAGAAATCCCATTTGAGCAATGTTGGGATGCAGTACACCAAAGCAATATGAGTAAGGCGGCGCTAGATGAAACACAGGCGAAAGAGACGGTTGATGTCTATGCGGCTAAAGGCATTAGTGCTGACTACAAGCTTAAGAACGATAAGTACATTGTGTTCTGCGATCAGGACTCTAAGAGTAATGAAGGGATTGTGATCAAGCAGGGTAAGATACTTAAGAATAAGTATTATCAGGCGGTGGATTTGAGTTTTGTGGGGGAGTGATAGCTGTCAGCTTTAAGCTATCAGCCTTCAGATTATGTGAAATAACTACTCTATTTCGGACTGTCTAAATAGGTGCGGAATACAGATCCCGGATAGTTGCGATGCAACTTCCGGGACGACGTTTCTTAATAAATGCTCAAGCAAATAGAAGCGTCGTCATACCGGAAGCTTTGCTAAAAGCTATCCGGTATCTTCTTAAACTCCGCAGATAAAAATGTGCCGGTTTAAGAGCGCACGGGCATGACGACTGCGTTGAATTAAAAGAGGGTATACGAACTAAAACTCACTAGTCCCAACCTTTAGCTCCTCCAATCGAGTCTTCAAACTAACTTCCATCTCATCCAACCAAGCATAGCGCTTCGTATATAAACGGCGCTTATTACGCTTTGCCAGTGTCGACGGGTCTTTACGCTCAGGTAGGGTAGGGATCTCAAAGCGATACTTATCAATCGCAGTCGCGCCATACTCATCCCAAAGCTCATCGTAGTTGAAAGTTACAGCCTTGTTCTTCGAACCTTTATAACGAAGCGCCTGATAGATGTGCCCCTTATTCGAAACACCAACCGCTTTGTCATAGCCAAGCGCTCTTGCAAAGAATAGGGCTAACTCAACCATTAATGCTTTTGGACGCAGGCCGTGGAATGAGCGGGTCAGGGTTTTGATTACCTGATTACGGTCTTCAACCTTATCACTTGGGCCTTTCAGTGCACCAATATGGATGGTTTTCTCAGGCGTAGTGGTTAGATTAAAGGTAATCGAATAGATGGTCTGCCCAAGGCTGTTGATCAGGCGAATACCCAGCGATCCCTCACGCATCTCACCGTCAAACAGGATGATCTTGTAGTCATTTTCTTGAGAATCAGTCAGTTCGAATAGGGTTAATCCATTCTCAAAAGCAGATTCAAGGTTATGGCCAAAGGTCTGGTTAAGAAAGGTAAAGTGCTGCTCGATATGACGCATGCGCTCTGCTGGTGGAATATCCACATACAGGTATGGCTTGAGTGCTTTTTCTAAAAGACGAGGCTTTTGTTCAACAGCATGTCGAAACAGTGAGTTGCCGGTCAGAGTAGCGATACGAGAGAACGTTGCGCGATACACCTTGCTGAGTACGAAGAAGCGCGACTTTAGCCAGATGCCTTTAACATTGTTTTGCGATGGATAGGAAAGCTTAGCTAGTTCTTGTGTAGAAACTGCGCTGTTCAGTTCGCTAGAATACATATGGTTTCACCCTTGCCTTGAAGAGAATCAAGCCACCCAGAGTCGGTAAACCATAGTCAAAATAGGCGCTAAATAAAGGCGTGACCTTTATCTAGCACATATTATTTTATCGATTACTTTTCGCAGAGTGCCTTAACTCGAATCTTGTTCGTCCAATGCAGAAAACCGTGGTCGGTTACATATTCCACATTGACCATAGAGGCACCTGTTGGACATTGTTCAAGGACATGTGCGTAGGCTTGATCAACATAATCAGTATCAAAGGCAAAGCCCATAACCACAGTCTGCTCTGTCTCTACTTCCACGGTTTGTGGGTTCGTGACTTGCACACTTGGGTTTTGGCTTACTTGCGACATGTGTACGCTACTGCTACAAGCAGCAAGTAATAGGGGTAAGAAAACGACTAGCTTCTTCATAATTACGCCTTATTGCAGTAACCGGTAGCGATGATTTCACGCTTGAAGAAAAGTACGTAGCCGGTGGTCTGGTGCTTGGTTAGCACACCCTCAATCTTACCTGTTGGACATTGTTGCTGTAAGTTTGCGACTGCTTCGTCAACGATGTCGTTGTTGAAGTTGATACCGATAAAGTTCCAGTCAGATGCAGAAGCCGTTACTTTGGCATCACGTTCGGCTGGTACTGAGGTTAGAGAAACTGTGTTCAAACCTACGCAACCAGACAGTGATACTGCGGTAATTGCCAAAATTAGTGCTTTTTTAAACATGTTTTGAATTCCTAGTTGATGCAGAAGCCGTCAACACGAACGACTTCACCACTGACAGTGCCCACATTGGTTGATTCACGCACTGAAGTCAGGCCAGTAAGCTTGTGACTTGGGCATTGAGCGTTTACTTGTTGCATGATTTGGTCAGCGTAAGCGTCGTTGTAAACAGGGTTACCCGTAGATGGACCCATGTTCATTAGTGCCAAGATAGTTGCCACGGCCTGTAGGTTTTCCGAGTCTTTCTCGCTTCTTGCAAGATCAGACGCGATTTGAGCTGTTTCAGCTGCATCAAACCCAAGTTCATTGACTCGAATACTAATTGGCGTCAACGCTCCCTGACTCTGGTCGATATCGCTAATTTGTACATGGTGCAGTTGCGAGCAAGCTGTCAGAGACAGAAGCGCACCACCAACAAGTACAGTTTTCAGCAGTTTCATTGATCGTTTCCTAATCAGAGTGAAAGACGCGGCATGGTAAACCAGTGGCATTACCAAAGGAACGCAAAGTGTGCGGGAAAAAGTAACAAAGCATTGCATATGTGAATAGATGGTATTTGCGGGTAGTAATTATCCGTTATTGGAATATTGGATAATTTTTAGCTTTCACCTGTGAGCTTTAAGCTGTCAGATTGTTGGGTAAGTACGGTTGAAGATCCCCGCTGAAAGCCTGCGGGGATGACATTTACAGATAAGTTATTTGTCGAATGGACCGTCATCCCGGCCTTGAGCCGGGACCTGTATTTGGCACTTAACCTTGTCTCAAGCACCCAATTACAAATATCCAATTAACCTGATTAAGCACCAAGAAAGCGTAAAATATTGATTTCCTGAATATATCCAGCCAAAAAAATACCCACTCGTAAGAGTGGGTATCATTAGTCAAATCTAACCATTACTCACAAGGTGGAGCAAGGTGAATCATCGCCAAACCACCAAGAGAGGTTTCACGATACTTACGGTTCATATCTTTACCTGTTTGGTACATGGTTTCGATAACGTTATCCAGCGAGATCAGGCATTTGCTTGAACGCTTAAGCGCCATGCGAGATGCGTTGATCGCTTTCATTGCACCCATAGCGTTACGCTCGATACACGGAACCTGAACCAAACCACCGATTGGGTCACAGGTCATGCCCAGCGAGTGCTCCATTGCGATCTCAGCTGCGATGCAGATCTGCTCGTTACTACCACCGCGAAGTGCAGTAAGACCAGCCGCAGCCATTGAAGAAGATACGCCTACTTCACCCTGACAGCCAACCTCAGCACCAGAGATAGATGCGTTGGTCTTATATAGGATACCGATAGCACCAGATACCGCGATAAAGTCTTTAAGCTGTTTAAGGTCTAGCTCTTTGATGAATCTGTGGTAGTACATCAGAACTGCAGGAATAACGCCCGCCGCACCGTTAGTTGGTGAGGTAACAACCTGACCGCCAGCTGCGTTCTCTTCACTTACTGCGAATGCAAATAGGTTAATCCAATCCATGATTTCCATAGGATCGTTTTCAACCGCAGCGTTTGCTTCTAGCTTTTTAAGAAGGTTAGGTGCACGACGGGTTACGTTCAGGCCACCATCTAGGATACCCTCAGTTTCAAAACCGCGCTCCATACAAAGGCTCATCACCTTCCAGATTTGCTCAGCTTTCGCATCAATATCTTCTTGAGATTTAAACGCAAGCTCGTTGCGAAGCACCATACCACCCAGGCTCAGACCATTGTCTTCCGCCTTGTTTAGCATCTCTTCAGCACTGCCGAATGGGAACTCTACTTCAACATCAGAGGTCGACTTACCGTGTTGCAGTTCGTATTCAGTTGCGATGAAACCACCACCAATAGAGTAGTAGGTTTCAAAACCGATACGCTCACCTGAAGCATCAAATGCAGAGATAGTCATACCGTTCTCGTGCAGAGGTAGGTTCTCTGTGTGGAACAGGATATCGTTGTCATAGTTGAAGTCGATCAGGTGATCGCCAGCTATGTTCAGCTTGCCTTCATCGATCGCTTTTCGCATTTCAGCATTAGCGCTCGAGATCTTGATGGTGTCCGGACGGTTACCCAGAAGACCCAAGATTGAGGCACGGTCAGTATGGTGACCAATACCAGTTAGCGATAATGAGCCGTACAAATCCACTTGAATACGCGCCACCTTGGCGATATCAGCGGTGATGAGTTGGGTAAAATGGTGGCCAGCAAGCATTGGACCATTGGTATGGGAGCTTGAAGGACCGACACCTATTTTATAGATATCAAAAATTGAGTACATGTTTTTACCTATTACGACAATGCGGCTAACAGCCAATCAGGGATTACAAAGCAAGCTGCCACGGTGACTACGGCGAATACCAACAGTCCATAATGACTAACTTGAGGCTTTGCAAATAAATGTTTCTGCTTCTGGATGAAATCCATCTGCTCAGGGGTATTACTGCCCCAAAAGGCGCTGGTCAATAGACCCGCAACCAAAAATACAAATGTGCCGAGCGGAGCATACCAAGGCCAAGCGATGTCTGCTTGATGTGCTACAAAAACTGCGACCATGCTCAGAATGCTACCAACGATAACGCCCTTCTCATTTGCCTTCTTAAAGAACAGACCAAGAAGGAAAGAACCAAGGCGGATACCCACGAAAATAGAGGTAAGGCTAGCGATAGTTTTCAGTACGGATTCGTTGGATACCGCAAACAAAGCCGGCAAGACTACACTAACCGCGGCCAACAGGCTCATCTTTCTTGCAACTTTTTCATAGTGCAGTTTGCTTTCGTCTTTTTTAACGAATCGCTTGTAAAGATCAAAGGTAGCAACCGTGGCCATAGAGTTATAAGTGGAATCCAATGTGGACATGGCAGCAGCAGCGAGCGCCGACATGATAAGGCCAATCACAATTGGGTTGGTGTGGTTGAATACGAAGTCCAAAATCACTTCATTGGCGTTCGAGAACTCTACATCTTGATAGTAAACCTTGAGCAGTACCCCGATAACAGCAAAGAACAGGTAGATAAAGAAGGCGAAATAGCCGCAAACCAGCATAGACTTTTGCGCTGTTTCTACATTTCGAGTGGCTAGTGTTCTTTGAATAATCAGTTGGTTAGAACCATATACGCTAAGGTGGAGAAAACTCACAGCAAACAAACCCGCCCATAGGGTTGTATCTTGGCTTAGATCAGTTGACAGGTTAATGATTTCTAACTGATCCGCAGGTAGTGTCTTACCCGTGCTTAAATCCATCACCAAGATAGCGAAGATTGCGATAGTACCAGCAATCAATACCGCGCTTTGCAACATATCTGTCCAGATAACCGTAGAGATACCTCCCGCATAGGTATAGATAGCGGTAAATATAGTGATGTAGATGATGGCCTCGGACACTGATATCGGCAGAGCTTGCACCAAAATCAGCGCCACGGCATACAGAATCACACCTGCAGAAATACATTGAACCAGAATAAATACGATGGAATTAATGGTTCGAGCGTAGATACCAAACCTGTGCTCCAGATACTCATAGATAGAGGTAAGTTGCAGCTTATAGAACACAGGTATAAAGAAGATAACAGTGAAAAAGATAACCAGCGGGTAGTTAAGGTGAATGTTCATCGCCTGCATACCGCTAGAGAACACCCAGCCTGGCATTCCCACAAAGGTCATTGCACTTATATAGGTAGCAAGAATTGAAACACCGGCAGTGAACCATCCAAATTGACGTCCACCCGTAGAAAAGTCACCACCAGTATTAAAACGGCGGTTAACTAAGTAACTGATAAATAAGGTAGTTGCGATATAGAGTGCAATGACAACTAAACTTGACTGCGTAACCATTTTTGTTGGGATACCTCAATTTCACGGAGTGTCGCACTACTTATTGCTCATTATTTAGTGCTTTTTATTGTTTTTATCAGCCCAAAATTCCGTGTTCGAGCATGAGAAGGCGTTTTATACCATCTAAAGTGCATGAATTGTAGCCTAATCCGATTCAACCCGCCTATGATTGTGATCAAGATCGCCTATTCCATACAAATGGGTGCGTATTCATTTTAAAATTGATTTCGATCACTGTTTTGCATTCATTGAACGGATTAAACTTGTCCCCGAAATCAACATCAAGCTGTCGTTAATCTGGAACAACGGCTTGGTAATTAAAGAACTATAAACTCAAGCAAACAGAGGATTCTCGGTCATGACAGCCAAGAAACACATGAGCGAAGTTCCAATGATTCAAAGGGTAGCTGCTTATCTAGCAATTCTAGTAGGCTACTTTTTCTATTGTTATAACTTTGTAATTATTGACTACGTACGCCCATACATCGTTGAAGCATATGACGGCATCAGCCTGTCAGATACTGCTCAGTTCTACACTTGGCAGTCAGTGGGTGCGTTGATTGGTGCGCTTTCATGTGCATGGTTCGCAACTAACTTCGGTAAGAAATCGACTCTTATCGCGATTACTGCTCTAAACGGTGGTGCAACTATCATCAACATGATGTTCACCGACTACACAACTTGGGCAGCGATGCGTTTCATCATCGGTCTTTCTCTAGGTGGTTACTTCACAGTAGCGGTAAGCCTGATGATTGGTCTGTTTAACCCAACTGTTCGTGGTAAGTTGACGGCATTTGCTTCTTCTATGTTTTCTGTTGCTCTAGTTGCAATGGGTGCGTATGCAGCATTTATTACTAGCATTGATGCACCTTGGCAGAGCCTAATGTGGGTTGGTGGTGTTCCACCGCTAGCTGCAGCTGTGCTCATGATCTTTGTTCTGCCAAGCGATAAAAAAGTAATCGCGTTCGGCGAAGAAGAGCAAGCTAAAGCATCTGAAACTGGCGAAGAGCCAGTGAAGAAGGGCACTTGGGGCGAAATGCTAAGCAAGCCTTACCGTACTATCACTATTACCTGTCTACTTCTTTCAGGTCTTAACTTCTACGGTTTCCAGTTCTTCGGTGGCTTCGTAACGACTTACCTACGTGAAGTACGTATGTTTGACGGCGCAACTATCGGTCTAATCTTCTCTATCTCTGCATTCGGTTCACTATTCGGTGCATGGTTCTGGGGTTGGGCATCAGATAAGTTCGGTCGTAAGGTTAACGCATTCGGCTTCATCCTAGCGGGTATCATGGTTTCAATCTTCTTCATCGCACCAGGTGATGTAGTGATTGGCGGCCTAAACATGCTAGCTATCCTAGGTCTGATTTATAACTTTGGTCTGTCTTCTTCAGCGGTATGGGGCGGTTACTTCTCTGAGTTGTTCCCAGCACACCTACGCAGCTACGGTGCAGCACTGTTCCACGGTGGTCGTATCATCGGTATGTGGGCTCCAATGGTACTTATCTTCATCCAAGAGCGTACCGACCTACAAACAGCAATGTGGGGTTCACCAATCGTTTGGATCATCGCAGGTCTACTATGGCTAACACTGCCAGAGACTCTAAAAGGCGGCGTGTTCTACAAGAAAGACAAAGCTGAAACTGCGAAAGCTTAATTAGTTATTAGGGTGGAAGATCCCCGATAAGAGACTTCGGGGATGACGGGAACGGTTGAAGCAATGTACTAACGTACTTACAACTGTCATCCCGGCCTTGAGCCGGGATCTCCCAGAACACCGACGGTGGAATACCCCTTGGGGATTACGAAACCAAACCGATACAAGACGTATCGAAAAACCTACCACGGACAAGGTAATCAAGATTCAGGAAATGGCTGACAACCGTCAGTGGTTTCCGACCTAAACATAAAGACAGCGCCTCGGCGCATTTAATAGAAGGGTTTTTAACCATGTCTAAATATCAAGAAGCAAAACGCATCGTTCGTGAATATTTCGATGCAATGGAAAACGCAACTCACGAAAACGTTGCAGAAGTACTAAAAGCACACACTTCAGAAGACTACCTATTCCGCGGTGTTTACCCGTTCCGTGAGCAAGAAGGCGCACAAGCAGCAGCTGACGTTTTCTGGTCTCCTCTAATGAAGTCAATGACTCGCATGCAGCGTCGTCAAGACATCTTCATCGGTGGTGAAAACGAAGTGACTTCTGGCGAAATCTGGGTAATGAGCATGGGTCACTTCATGGGTCTATTCGACGCTGAGTACCTAGGCATGCGCCCAACTGGCAAGATCATGAACCTTCGTTACGCTGAGTTCAACTGTGTTGAAAACGGTAAGATCACTAAGACTGGTCTATTCGTTGACCTACTAGGCATGATGGATCAAGCGGGTGTTTACCCACTTCCACAATCAACTGGTCGCCACTTCACATACCCTGGTCCACGTAACCACGACGGTCTACTGTTCGAAGATGCTGCTCCTGAAGAAGGTCAAGCTACTCTAGACCTAGTAAACAAGATGGTTGCTGACCTATCTGCTCTTAACGACAGCGGAGCTATGGGTTGCCCACCAGAAGTACTAGCTAAGAGCTGGTCTGAAGATATGATCTGGTACGGCCCATGTGGTATCGGTGCATCTTACACCATCCCTCGTTACCAGCAGCAACACCAACTTCCTTTCCGTAACAACCTGAAAGACAAGAAGTTCAACGGTCACGTATGTCGTTTCGCAGAAGGTAGCTTCTCTTGCTTCTTCGGCTGGCCGAACCTATCTAACACGCCAATCGGTGGCTTCCTAGGTATGACTGGTGGTGAAGTACGTGCAGACATGCAAGTAGTAGACGTTTACTACCGTGACGGCGACAAGCTATCTGAGAACTGGGTTCTAATCGACCTACCTTACTGGCTAAAACAACAAGGTCTGGACGTATTCGAACGTACTCAACAGATCATGAACCCTTCACTATAAGATGAAGTTTCTTGAGCCATTTTCCGGATGGCTCGAGATTGCTCCCAACAGGTGCCTCTAGTCTGAGGCACCGCTTTCAAAACGTAGAAACATTTTTCGAGCCCATAGCGCACGGACAGCCTCCCTATACCTGAAATTTGCCCAACACAGATTTTTATCGCTCGATAAGTGGTTGAGAAAAACAGATGAAAAAAACAAATATTAGCCTGCTAGTTCTAGCGGCTCTGACCTCTACTTCAGCTTTTGCAGCACACACTTGGACTAACGAAGCAGGTGACACTCTAACAATTGATGGTCGTTTTGACCTACGCTATCAAGACCGTGGTAACGGCGACGAAGGTGAGTGGAACAGCGGTTCTTCTCGTTTCGGCCTAAAAGGTACTATGGGTCTAGACAACGGCTGGACTGGTTTTGGTCACGCAGAGTGGGGCTACAACTCTGGTGCTAACGGCGACAACATCTATGACCGTCTTCTATACGCAGGCGTTGAGCACGACAAATACGGTAAGATCGCTGCAGGTACTAAGCAATGGTCTACATTCTACGACGTAGCTTGGTACACTGACCTTGGCCGTGTGTTCGGTACGCGTGGCTCTGGTGTTTACAACCTTGCAGATTGGGGTATCGCATCTGGCGCAGGCCGTGCTGAAAACTCAATTACTTATCGTAACAGCATTAACGAAGACATCAGCTACGGTTTCACTTACCAGACTACTCGTGAAAACGTAAAACTGGCTTCCAATGCAGAAGTTACTCTTAAAAATGGCATCAGTGGCTCTCTAACTTACAAAGGCTTCGAAGGTTTCACTCTTGGTGCTTCGTATCTTCAAAATGAAATTAGTGCAATCACTAAAGGCGCTGTAGCTGGTATTAAAGACGGCGACCACATGCGCATCATGCTTCTTGGTGCAAACTACACCAATGGTGGTTTCTACGCTGGTGCAACCTTCCACGTAGGTGAGAACTGGGAAGCGGTTTCTCAGGGTGCACAAGACATCATGATGGATACCCTTGGTGGTGAAATCTACACTTACTACCACTTCGAAAACGGTCTGCGTCCAACGCTTATCTATAACTACATGGAAGACCGCGGTAACGAGACAAACGGCTACGAGCGCAACCTGCTAGTACCTGGTCTTGAGTACCACTTCACTAAGAACAAATTCCTTGTATGGACTGAATACCAAATTGATCTAGGCAAAGACGAACTAGTTGGTAATCAGTTTGAAAATCGTGATGACCAGTGGGCAGCTGGTATCCGTTACTACTTCTAATTTTCCAAAGTTAGAACGCGCTCAGCCCCAAGTGTCATGCTTGGGGCTTTTTTGCCATCTTCTTCAACGAGATAAGTTGGAGTAATGTGTTAAAATTCTCAATATCGCACTGTTATTTCAATGAAAATGTCTAATAAAACAACAGTTACATCAAAAGACGTCGCAAAGTTGGCAGGGGTATCCCAATCCACGGTTTCACGTGTATTTGTCGCGGGCAGTTCGGTTTCAGAGAAAACTAAACAAAAAGTCTACGAGGCAGCCAAAGCGCTTAACTATCGTCCAAACGCGTTCGCACGCAGTTTGACGACTAACGAATCCAAATTGATCGGCGTGGTTTTCCCCGACGCAGACTACCCGATCCACATGAAAACCCTGCAACGCATCAGTATGGAGCTGCAAAGCTATGGCTATTCTGCAGTTCTTATTCCTTGGCAGGTTACGGATGATAACCAACACTCTATTCCCAACATCTTCCAGTACCGTGTAGATGGTGTGATTGCCGCATCCGCGACCTTCAACACCGCGCTGTATGAAGAGTGTGAAGAGTTCAACATTCCAGTTGTGCAGTACGCGAGGGTTGTAGAGGGCACCAAGAGCAGTTTTGTAGTAAGTGATAACTACTCTGCCGGCCAAATAGCCGCAAGGCACTTCCATGCCAAAGGCGCAAAAAAAGTGGCCTATCTTACTGGTGAGGTTCCAACAGTAACCAATACCGAACGTACATCAGGTTTCTGCGACGAGTTCAAAGACCTGTCAGGTATTACTCCTCAGGTTATAGAGGCAAATTACGACTACGCAGATGCCATCCCAGCCATCCGTAAAATGCTTTCAAACGGCACTAAACCAGAGGCGGTATTCTGCGCGACGGATAACCTTGCCATGGCCGCAATGGATATTGCTCGTTTCGAGTTTGGATTGAAGATACCAGAAGACTTTCAAGTAATAGGCTTTGATGATATCCCACAAGCCAAGTGGCATAGCTACAAGCTCACTACCTTTAAGCAGGACTTTAACCGCTTAGCGAAAGAGGCAGTGAAGATCTTGGTAGACCAAATAAAAGAAGGTGACATGAGCCGAGTGAAGCTTATGGTGCCGGTTACTTTGGTTGAGAGGGATACTACGCTTTAGTACTACTGATAGAGCTTACTCTTGGATCAGTTGGTAACTTAAACTCACCAACTAATATTGTCATCCCGGAATGCTGAAGTGCCCGCTTAAAGTTAGACATTTCTCTTAAGCAACTTTCAAGGCTTGGTTTCGATATTCTATCGGAGTCAGGCCTTTCAGTTTCACTTTGATTCGCTCAGTGTTGTAGTAATGGCTGAGTTCCTTTTGGGAGCTTGTTAATCGCAGCTTTCAACATATCTAGTACCAGCGGAAGTCGAACATGTTTTGTCACCTGATAAGACACCACTTCTTGATTGAAGAGGTCGATGACAGGTGATAGGTAGACCTTCTGTCCTTTGACCTTAAACTCTGTAACATCAGTAACCCACTTCTCATCTGGCTTGGATGCAAAGAAGTTTCGGTCGAGCTTATTCGGTGCTGCATAAGCTAACTCTCCTTTATGGGAGCGATACTTTTTCGGTCTAACAGTGGATTTAAGTCCTAGCTCTCTCATTAATTTGTAGACCGTTTTATGGTTTATTTGAATGCCCCTATTTCGCAAGGTCCAGTAGATACGTCGATAACCGTAACGACCTTTATGCTGATAAAAGATACGAGTAATAAGCTCACGCTCACTAGCATAGTTCGAGGGTTTCTGAGCCACCTTTACTTGGTAGTAAAACACACTCCGAGCAAGTTTTATCGCTCGCAATAGGTACTTAAGAGGATGATCAGGCTTTAGAGCTAAAACAGTCAGCGCTTTTTCTTGGTTTGTTCTTCTTTTTCCAGTCTTAGCTCCTTCAACTTTTTTAAAACCGCATTCTCCGCACGAAGATATAGAAGCTCCTCTAATGTCATCTCATCGTCTGGTTTGTTGGTAGTGTGCGATTTGGATTTCATAGTGGCTCGTCCTCGCGATCTTGGCTCAAGCCCTACGACACCAGAGTCTTGGTACTGGTGAAGCCACTTAGATAAAGCAGATGGAGTAGAGAGGTTGAGCACAGCACTTGTTTTATTGATCGACCAGTTGTTTTCCCACATTAGGCATAAAGCGTCGAACTTCGCTTTCGCTGTTGTGAGGTGTTTATGAAGAAACGCTTGCTCGCCATTCTCTTCATAGACACGCGTCCAGTATCGTATTTGTCTGGAGTTGACATTAAATATCTTAGCGAGTGCTCTATACGATATTCCGTCACTGCATTGCTTCGCTACCGATAGTTTAAACTCTCTGCTGTATTTCGACATAAAAAGACCCTCAATAATTGGTTGTCCAACTATTGGGGGTCAGTTCATGCCGGCCCAGCGGAATTTGCGTATGCAAATATCCGGGATCTTTAATTCGATTGTAGCTAAAGATACCGGATAGACATTCCATGTCTTCCGGCATGACGCCTGATTTTTTACTTTTACCTTTCTGATTACCAACCCACAGCATTACAAAAAGTATCAAACACCCCACCATAAGTCGTAAATCTGCCACCTGTAACACACCAAACTCCCATTCTCTCCATACTTGAATTTCGGTCCATTTCTAAAACGGAGTCGCAATGAAAACGTCAGCCAAAATTACAGTGGAGGGAGCTATCGATGAGACCACAGAACAAGAAAGCTCCTGCGAACAAAAAGCACTCTTTATAAATGCCTATTCAGCTAGTGAACAGGCAGTCGTTTATGTCCTAGCTTCTAAAGATCAGACCTTCTTGCATGTCAGCTCAACGACAAACCTACAAGAAACCATTTGGAATCAGAAACTTGAAGTACAGAAGTCATTGGGATTGGTATTTCTGGTTCAAAATCTAGTTTATTACGAGGCTGCTCAAGATATTTCTACTGCGAGAGAACGAGCAAAAGAGATTCTGGGGTGGCCTGAGTGTGATATTCGCGTATTGGTGGAGTCGGTTAACCCTAAGTGGGAGGATTTGTTTAACTACTTCTGAGAGTGGTTTGAGCGGGATGAAGATACCGGATAACTGTTGCACCGTTTCCGCTGAGCCGGCATTCCGGCATGACGCCGTGAGGAATGGTTATCCTTCGGCTCAGATTTGGTTTACTCCGTTTTGTGAATCGAAAGTGCGTTAGGGCTTTTTCTAGCTACATTCTTGCCATCGATAAGTCGTAGTCCCGGAATTTGCATCAGCAAGTATCCGGGATCTTCGACTTACTGACTTTAAATCAAAGTCAGTAAGTAGTTCAGGAGTTTCAGACAATGGAAAAACAACCTTGCGTCTAAATCCTAAGTTCAATAAACAAAAAGGTTCTATACGTTGGTGTTACATCTGATTTAACTGGAAGGATTTGGCAACACAAAAACAAAGTCGTCGAAGGTTTCACTCAAAAGCATCATGTGAATAGACTGGTTTACTTTGAATTACATTCCTCAATGGTAGAAGCAATACTGAAAGAGAAACGATTAAAACGCTGGCGTAGGGTGTGGAAGGATAAACTGATTTCTGACTTTAATCCTAAATGGAAGGATTTGAGCTCGGAATTGTATTAAGTATGTGGTTAGAGATTCGGGATAAACACCGTGTGTTTTCCGGAGTAACGGTTTTGGTTTTTTTGTATAGGGCGACATCATCCCGAAATGCGAAGCATATCCGGGATCTTTAGTAGCACATTACCACTCGGTTCAGAATCCATGCTTTTGTAGATCAGGAACCTAATCGCTTTGAGGTATTGAGAACTCACACTTCTAAACCATACCAACTTCACCCAAAAACCACTACCAAACTCTACCTAGGTTCATTACACTGGAATTATCAACAAGTTAAAGTGGTCAAGGAAGATGCGCTTTAGTAAAACTCTGCTTATCCATGTTGGGGCTATTAGTTTATACCTGTTGGGTGTTGCCGCATGGGGCTCAATATTCTATTCAGATGTGCAGCCGACTATCGTTAATAGTGCTATTGGCGTGGTCGTTTGTTATTTCGCATGCTTAACGCTTTTACCAAAACCTAGACCTGCTATCTTAAAACAAAAGCGATATCAGGTTTTAGCTGTCTTATTGGGTTGTTACTGCATTCAAATAGTCCTGATTGCTTTTCTGCGTATTGACTACTCAAGACCAATATTGCTCTCTGGTTTCATTTTTAGCTTCGTTTGGTTAGCGGGATTTCGTCTGTTTCAAATTAGAAGCATGGGGCTTAAGCTTCATAGCTTTAGTAGTGTAGAGAGCTCGCTTTTTTCTGATTTTGAGAATGTTCACTTAATACCGACTGGCAAAGAAACGCTAGTTACGAGTATTGGCTTGGGAGTCGTTTCAGACTTCCATAAACCTCTTAGCGATAATGATAAGAGGCTCTTAGCAGAATGTAGCCTACATGATATCCCCATATACCATGCTGATTTGTTGCTTGAGCGACTATCTAAAACTGTCGAAACAGAAAAGCTCAACCCAATAAGCATTTCTTTATTTAATCCAAATCCTATATATCTTAAAGCAAAGCAAGCAATTGAAACCTCGCTTGTTCTAATAGCTATACCTTTATGGCTCCCGGCAGCTTGTATCATTACCTTTTTAATTAAAGCCTCTGACCCAAATGAACCTGCTTTGTTTAAACAATTGAGAACGGGTTACAAGGGAAAAAGGTTCTCCATGTATAAGTTCAGAACCATGTCTTCAAGTGAAGATGAACATGAATCTTTTGCTACCTCACAGCAACATAGAGTCAGTAAGTTAGGTGGCTGGCTTCGTAAGACTCGTCTAGATGAAATCCCTCAGTTCGTAAATGTACTTAAGGGCGATATGTCTTTGGTAGGACCGCGCCCAGAGCAACCAGGACTGGCTGAGCAGTTTCAGCAAACCATCCCATTTTATGGTTACAGGCACTCGGTAAAGCCCGGGATTACTGGATGGGCTCAAACTGAACAAGGTTATACCGATGACGAAGATAGCACTTCTACCAAGCTCTCCTATGACTTGTATTACATAAAAAATCAAAATATCCATCTAGACCTGTACATTTTGATCAAAACCCTAAGTGTTGTATTGCTAAGAAAAGGTATCTAGGCTAGTCGGTACTCTAAGAACCCTCCCAAGCGTGTAAGAATCTATAGCGGATACTTAGAGTTTTTCCCTTCTAATAATTCCCTTGTTTGTTGAACTGAAAAGTATCCCCTTACAGTTAACTCGAACAACTTTCAAGATAGAGTTCATCTTTTTGTAAGCTTACAAAAGTTAATATAATGCCAATGCATATTAAGATTGACATGTATTGAGAAACCTGATGAATATAAGTCATTCAAATTACGTAAGTTTTTTTCAAAAAGTTACGTAATTTAGAGCATTTCGCCTAAGAATATGTGATTTGGTTCAAAAAATGCGTGCAAGTTGTTCGTTAAAATGTCATCAAGTAACGATAAATTACTTACCAATATGCGCCAATATAGCGTTCTTTTTCTTGTGGAACTTAACTAGTTCCCGTAGAGTTTGCACGTCACAAGTTTATGCTCATTTGGTTGCATAGGTGGTAAAGCCGAAGTAATTTGATTTCGGCGAAATATTCGTCAGTTCAATGACATAAAAAGAAAATTTAAACGTACCGAATCGTGGAATTTCGAATAATCCTCTGGGCGGTAGCGTGTCAAAAGTGTGAGATTTGTGTAAAATCCCACCCAAACAACTCTAATTAATACTATCCATGAAATCGAATTTGAAAACGGTATTGCCTTTAGCGACCTTGCTAATGCTTTCAGGCTGTACTGTGCCTGGCTCACACCTACCGACCGACGACAAGCAGGTCATTAATACGGCTAAAGATGAAGACCAGATGACTGAGCAGGAGAAAGCGAATACTCCTGTTGAGATCGTCAATGTATACCCACTGACACCATCATTTGTAAATCGCTATGGCAATTTTGCTGGTGGCGATACTATCCACTCGTTGAGTAACCCAGCACTTGATGCAGAGATCTCAAACTATGAGTATGTGATTGGTCAGGGTGACATCCTAAACATTACTATCTGGGACCACCCTGAGTTGACAATCCCTGCGGGTTCATACCGTAGTGCGGAAGAAGCGGGTCACTGGGTCCATGCCGATGGTACTATTTTCTACCCTTATATCGGCTTCGTTAAAGTAGCGGGTAAAACGGTGACTGAGGTTCGTAAAGAGATCTCAAGTCGTCTGGCTCGTTATATCGAAAGCCCTCAGGTAGACGTAAACATTGCATCGTTCCGTTCTCAAAAGGCTTACGTAACTGGCGAGATACGCCAACCGGGCTATCAACCACTTACGAATGTGCCTCTTACTTTCCTAGATGCGATCAACCAAGCAGGCGGTCTTACCGGTGATGCTGATTGGCGTAATGTGACGCTTACTCGCAGCGGTAAATCTGAAACTCTCTCTTTGTATGATCTAATGCAAAATGGTGACCTAACTCAGAACCGTCTACTTCGTCAAGGTGATATTATCCATGTGCCTCGTAACGATGCGCAGAAGGTATTTGTGCTTGGTGATGTGAGCAATCCGTCAATGATTAAGATTGATCGTAGCGGAATGACTCTAACCGAGGCGTTGAGCTCTGTCGGTGGTATTAACGAATTGGCGGCTAACGCAACCGGTGTGTTTGTTGTCCGTAGCGGTGACCGAGACAAGCAACATGAAGAGTACCTAACTCAAGTTCGTGAAGATGCGATGACCGCTGAAGAAAAACAACAGCGCGAAGAACAAAAGCAAGAACTTGCTCAGCAGGGTAAAACACCTCGTCCAGAAAGCATTACTGCGAACGTGTATCAGCTAGATATTAGTGATGCAACAGCACTTGTGACCGGAACTGAGTTTGAACTACAACCTTACGATGTTGTTTATGTAACTGCCGCGCCAATTGAGCGCTATAACCGCGTTCTTCGTCAGATTCTACCTTCTATCCAGGGCTTTAACGAGCTAACTGAAGGTGCACTGCGTATCCGCAACTGGCCATAAGCTAAAGGTTAAAAGGAATTTCTTTTGTTTAATAAAATCCTTGTTGTTTGTATCGGCAATATTTGTCGTAGCCCTATCGGTGAAGAGATCTTAAAGCAAGCTTTTCCGAACAAGCAGGTGACATCTTCTGGTTTAGGCGCCCTGGTAGATAAAGGGGCTGATGAAAACTCAGTTCAAGTATCGGCTGCGCATGATTACGATTTATCAAGTCACAAGGCACGCCAAATCACCTCAGAAATGATTGCTGAAAATGACCTTATCCTAGTGATGGAAAAAGGTCATATTGATGCGATAACCAAGCTAGCACCTGCTGCACGAGGGAAGACCATGCTTTACGGACATTGGCTAAACAAAGAAATTCCAGACCCTTATAAGAAAAGTTACGAAGCATTCGAGCACGTCTATGACTTGATAGACAAGTCCGCCAAAGAGTGGATTAAGCGATTATAAAAAGCTTCCAAACCCTATTTCTGATAGCTGAAAGCCTAAAGCGGACAGCTAATACATAGAACCTATTACTGAATTTATTAAATCCATGACCCAAAACAACCGTCCTAATCGTACACAGCAACCCCCACAGCCAGATGTAATAGACCTAGGTAAACTGCTTGGTCTTTTGTTAGATGGTAAATGGATTATTATTTGCACCACCTTTATTTTTGCCGTTATCGGCGTTACCTACGCTTTATTAGCTACCCCTATCTATAAAGCGGATGCGCTGGTTCAGGTTGAGCAGAAAACATCAGGCTTCCCAGCACTAAGTGAAGGCTTGGGTGAGATGTTTGCTCAAGAATCACAAGCATCTACTGAGATTGAGATCATCAAGTCTCGTATGGTACTTGGTAAAACCGTAGATAAATTCAACCTTACTATTGTTGCCTCTCCTAAATACCTACCAGTTATTGGTAAAGGCCTTGCTCAGCGAATGGGCGAAGAGGCTTTCATCAAGGTTGAGCGTTTTGATATCCCTGATTACGCGCTAACTGGGGGTTACCAAATTACTTTGGATGATCCAACTACCGGTGCGTTTTCTCTT
The DNA here is from genome assembly GCF_024347675.1 of Vibrio ishigakensis. Lineage (NCBI taxonomy): Bacteria > Pseudomonadati > Pseudomonadota > Gammaproteobacteria > Vibrionales > Vibrionaceae > Vibrio > Vibrio ishigakensis. Next base: position 1,035,663 of record NZ_AP024882.1, read on the forward strand.
ACCAACTCAGATGACCAATTGGTACTGAAAGGCAAAGTAGGGGAGTTGGCTCGTTCAGAAAATGGTGAGTTTTTGCTGTTTGTGTCTCAACTTGTGGGCAAGCAAGGCCAAGAGTATGGTCTAGGCAAACGCTCTAAATTAGATGCCATCCAATGGTTGAACGGCTCGCTTTCAGTTTCAGAGCGTGGCAAACAATCAGGTATTCTCTCTTTTGGTTTTGAGGGTGAGAACAAAGCGCAAATTATCGACCTTCTTAACGACATCGCGAACAACTACTTCCTACAAAACGTTGACCGTAATGCAGCAGAAGCAGAAAATAGCCTTGAATTTCTTCAGGAAAAATTGCCTGAAATCAAAGCTGAGCTGACAGCGAATGAAGATGCACTAAACAAGTATCGCCAGGACAATGAATCTGTTGACCTTGGGCTAGAAGCACAATCAACACTTAAAGTAATGGTTGAGCTTGAAGCACAACTGAACGAGTTAACCTTTAAAGAAAGTGAGCTTGCTCAGCGCTTTACGAAGCAACACCCTGCTTATGTTGCTGTGCTCGAAAAGCGTAAAACACTAGAAGCTCAAAAGCGCCGCCTTGAAGGTCAAATTAAGCAACTTCCAAAGACTCAGCGTGAAGTACTTCGTCTAACTCGTGATGTTGAAGTGAACCAACAAATTTATCTTCAGCTTCTAAATAAGTCTCAAGAGCTAGCGATTGTTAAAGCAAGTACTGTAGGTAACGTTCGTATTCTTGATGGCGCCGAATCATATAGCGCACCAGTTAAACCTAAGAAGCCTCTGATTGCAGTACTAGCTACGCTTCTCGGTGGCATGCTGAGTGTTGCATTCGTGCTACTTCGAGCTGCTTTCCACCGCGGTATTGAAAACCCAGATCAAATCGAAGAGCTTGGCATTCCTGTTTACGCAACGATTCCAAAGTCTGCCCAGCAAGAGAAGATCGACCGCCAACTAGCGAAGAATCGTTCTCGTAAGAAACTGGTGTCTGCAGAAGAGATGCTACTTTCTAGCGTAAACCCAGCAGATCTATCAGTAGAGGCCTTCCGTTCACTCCGAACCAGTCTTCACTTTGCCATGATGGAAGCGAAGAACAACATCATTATGATTACTGGCCCATCTCCAGCAATCGGTAAGTCGTTCGTTTCAGCAAACTTTGCAAGCATCATCGCAAGTGCTGGCCAAAAAGTACTTCTGATTGATGCAGACATGCGTAAAGGCCACTTGGGACGCGGTGTTAAACTGGATCACGACAACGGCCTCTCTGATTACTTAGTTAATGACAACGAGATCAACGAAGTAATTAACTCAGGACAGGTAGAGAACCTAGACTTTATTGCAAAAGGTAAAACTCCGCCGAATCCGTCCGAGCTTCTGATGCACAAACGCTTTACAGAATTGTGCGAGTGGGCGAGCGAGAACTACGACATTGTAATTATCGATACACCACCGGTACTAGCGGTAACAGACGCAGCAATCGTGGGGCGCCAAGCAGGAACTACACTGATGATCACGCGTTTCGCGAAGACAGCTCCAAAAGAGATTGAAGTTTCAATCGACCGCTTAGAACAAGCTGGCATCGAAACTAAAGGTGTAATCCTAAACGCAGTAGAGAAGACAGCTTCAAGCTATTACACCTATGGCTACTACAATTACTCTTATAAGAGCGAATAAGTTGGCACAGAAATAGTTGTCCTACTTAACGTCATCCCGGAATTAGCAATGCAAATATCTAGGATCTGGCTAAGCAGTCAGATACGTTGTTTAGCTCAATAACGACAAAGGCTAAATAGAGACTTTCTCTAATTAGCCTTTTTAGTGCCCGTTAGAAGAACCTATTGGGGCACTTTTTGCAAAAGTAGCAAAACCAAGGCTTTACAAGGGATTGTCTGCAACGGACTGTCTCAAAATGAATGAAAAGTGTCTCAGGCAGCGATGGCAGAGGCAATAAAAATCAAGAAACAATTCTCCTGTAATAATGAAACAGTTTTTAAGTGAGTTAATTATAAATATGATAAATAAAATAAAAAGAAACTTTAATAAAATAAAATATAAGATTTTTAATGTGTTCGGTAGTGAGGATTATACTCAATTTATTGTTTTAACACGCTCGCGTACAGGTTCCAATATGCTAATATCTAGGCTAGATTCTCACCCGAATATAAGAGCTGAGGGAGAAATATTCAATAGGCTAAATGGAATAGATTATAATAAAAAATTAAGAGATATACATGGAAAACAATCACCAAATATTAAAGCGTCTGGATTTAAAATATTTTACTATCAACCACTTGATATGCCCGAGAGTAAGTTGTGGGATGAATTAAAAAATAATAGTAAACTAAAAGTGGTTCAGCTTTGCAGGAAAAATTTACTAGAGGTGGCAGTATCAAGAAAAATCGCGGGACAAAGTAACGTTTGGGCTCAAACTAAAGACATTAAAAAAACAAAGAATAGTGTAACTTTCACATTTGATGAATTGAAATCTGACTTTGAAAATACAACTGGTCAAGAAAGCAAAGGTTATCAAGATTTCGAAGGTAAAATATATAAAGTTTATTATGAAGATCTTGTCAGTCAAACTGATGAAGAGATGAATCGTATATTTGAATTTTTGAAAGTTGAAGAGTGCAAAACAGGTACTTTATTAAAGAAGCAAAATAATCAAACTTTAAGAGAAGTAATAGTTAATTATGACGACCTCAAAGATAAATTTAAGGGAACTCAATGGGAAAACTTTTTTGTTGATTGATTTATAACGTAAGTTTTAAAGAAGTACCAAATTATTTATAATTAATAAGCTATATTAAAAGTATAATATAAAATAGAAGGTTGGAAGATAGCAGCAGTTTAATATAACTACTTGCTCTAATTAGTATGAATGATGTAAAACAACACGTTCCGATCTATAAGAAATTTTTCGGAACATTCGGTGTTATGCTGATAAGTAAAACTATAGCTGTAGGTGCTGGGGTTATCTATGCGCGCTATTTAGGTCCTGAACAATTTGGTCTATATAGTTATATACTTTCGATAATCACTGTATCTACTCTTCCAATAGTCGCTGGTTTACCAAATCTGTTAACGAGAGAAGTTGCAAATTACCAATTAGAAAAAAATTGGTCTAGATTACACGGTGTAATAAAATGGTCTCGCTTGTATGTATTTACTCTATCCATACTTACAATAGTGATACTTCTTTTAGGAATTTACACGGGGTTTTTTGATACTATAGTTAGCAGTTTAATCATTATTGGTGTTTTTCTTGTGCCAATAAGAGGTTTATTAACTCAGCAAAGCGCGATTCTTAATGGTTTCAGGTGCCCAATACTTGCACAGCTTCCAAGTCAAATAATAACTCCTTTTATAACTTTAATTTCTCTATGTCTTATCATTTTGTTTTATAAGGTCGATATTAAAGCTGGAGAGTTGTTGTCAATCACAGTATTTTCATCTCTTGTAGGATTGCTTTGTAGCTACAAATTCATAGTTAGGGCTATCAAACATAAAGCTAGGGTTAGTGAAGCAAAGTATGAGATCAGGAGCTGGCACAAAGCTCTATTGCCTTTCACGATGTTAGCATTTATTGGTACGTTGAATACGGAAATAGTTAGTGTTCTTATAGGTTACATAGTGGGCCATGAGCATGTCGGCTATTTTAAGGTTGCTATGCAAGCAATTCTGCTTGTGTCTTTAGCTTTAACAGCGATCAACACCGTTATTATGCCAAATGTAGCGCGTCTTTATAAAAAAGGCGACCTAGTAAGTACACAACAACTACTTACAAAAAGTGTTCGTTTAAGTACACTAATTTCACTGCCTATTATATTATTTCTTTTAGTTTTTGGAGACACTGCTATAGATTTCTTGTTCGGAAGTGAGTATTTACCGGCATACCCAATTCTGATAGTACTTTGTATAGGCCAACTTTGTGGAGTTTGCATGGGTTCAGTGGGGCTTGTGCTAAATATGACAGGCAATGAAAAGGAAACGCTGAAATTCATTATAATTACGCTATTACTAAATGTGATTTTGTTAACTATACTTTTACCGCATTTCGGCGCCCTTGGTGGTGCTTATTCTGTATCTATTTGCTTAGTGTTTCTTAACACTACGTTGGCAGTTAAAACAAGAAATATTACGGGACTGAAAACTTGGTTTGTTCTTAAATAAATTTGTTGGTAAACAAGATGTATAGAAAGATTTTTACTAAGCTGAGAAGTATATTTTGTGATGAAGTACTTGTTATTGGAGATTCTCATGTTGAAGTGTTTAGACACCAAAAAATACAGTCTAAATACTTAAATAAATATTTTAATGTTTGTTCAGTAGGGGGGGCGACAGTTTCTGGTTTGATAAATCCAAATTCAAAAACGCAAGCTTTGCCTATTTTTAAAGATGCAATATCTAACTCAAAAGCTAAAACTATCATTGTGAACCTAGGTGAAGTTGACACTGGCTTTGTGATTTGGTATCGGGCTGAGAAAAATAAGGTTGATATTGATTTTACATTAGAGCAAGCCGTTGATAATTATATTTCTTTTTTGGATTACTTAGTTAGTACAAAGAATAACGTTATTTGTATAAGTGCGCCATTACCAACTATAACTGATAATCAAGAATGGGGTGATGTAGCTAATTTAAGACGAAGTGTCAAAACTACACAAAAAGACCGTACAGAGTTGACTTTAAAGTTTAATGAAAAAATAGCTTACTATTGTGAATCAAAAAAGATAGCCTACTTGAGTTTGGATAGTTTGTCGCTAGGAATTGATGGGACAGTAAAAAGTAAACTATTGAATCCGGATCCAACTGATCACCACTATAACCAAGACGTATATGCTGAAATGCTCATTGATAGCATTACAAATTATCTATAGCGCTGCTTAAGTTATGATTTTTTGAGTCGTAGACCCAACTTTGAGGTTAACATTACTAAATATCTATGTATAAAAAATATACCTAGGCATGCCAGTTAAGCTAAATAAAAATGTTAAAAGAAAAAATAGACCAATACAAGAAATGTCACCCTAACCTTCAGAGAATGCATGTTAGGATAACTAAGATTCACATGATAATTAAGACACTATTTTCCAAATTGACTCAAAGTAGTAACGAAGAAATTCTATTTATCGTTGGTAGTGGAAGATCAGGAAATACGATTCTTAGAAAGTTACTGATGGAAAATTTTCCTATTTATATTCCGCCAGAAACATATGTTTTGAACGAGGTTATAAGCGCTGACTCTTGCATAAACGGGTTTGGTTGGAATAGAAAAGTTGATTTCCTTCTAAGCATACTGCAATTCAATGAGGAATTTAAGACCTTTGAGTTGGCAAATTTAAATGAATTTGCTATCTCTGCAAAAAGTTGGCCTGAACAAAAACAAACCGTAGGCGAACTTTATTACCAGTTATATCGTTGGATTGGCATAAAGCATGGTTTTGAATTCCGTTATGTTGGTGACAAAACGCCAATCAACACTATGTGTTTAGGGCTAATAAAAAGTGTTTGGCCTAACGCAAAGTATATATATATCGAAAGAGACCCATTTGATGTATGTAATTCCTACGTAAAGGCGGGAATATACAACAGTCCTAGTGTAGCAGCTAAACGGTGGTCAATGAGCAAACTTGCCTGGAATCGTCATAAAGCGAGATTAGATAACAATATGTTTATTGAGTTAAGATACGAGTCTCTAGTTTCGAATCCAAAAAAATTTCTAAACAAAGTGCATGAACAATTTGGCTATGAGTTTAGAGATGAGACCATTCAATTGAATAAAGGTCTGGGAGACGTTGGTTGGCATAAACACCACAGCAACGTAAATAAACCAATTACAACGAACTCAATAGGTAAAGGTAAAAAAGAATTAAATTCCGCACAGATTAAGATAATTAAAAGTGAAATAGATAGAGTGTTGTAAACCAGTATTGTGCATCTCGGAAGAATTATGAAGAACAAATTGATATCAATAATAGCTCTTCTCAAAAAACTTAGCTATTTAATAAATAATTGGGAAAAACTGGTTAAGCTTAATATAGGAATGAGCCAATTAAATCAAACCGCAATGAGCAGTACCGAACAAATAATAGATGATAGAATAGGTAGTACGGAATTGGTTGTTAGTTTGACCACTTATTCTAAACGTATACATGATGTTCATCTAGTTATCGAGTCAATAGCAAAACAGACAAAAAAACCAAATAGAATAATATTGTGGCTAGATAAAAATGAATTCAATATTGAGACTATTCCATTAATTCTTAAGAAACAGAAAGATAGAGGTCTCGAAATACGGTTTTGTGAAAATTACCGTTCTTACAAAAAACTTATTCCAACTATGAAATTGTTCCCTAACGCAAATATCATTACTATAGATGATGATATACTCTATCCTCACGATACGATAGAAATGTTGCTTAGAGAGCATGTTAAATATCCGAAAAGTGTTGTAGGTCATCGTGCACATTCAATTAAATTTGATGAAAACGGAAAACCTCTACCTTATGGAAAATGGGATCTGAGTGTAAAAGTGGATACAGAGCCAAGTTTTACAACATTTCTGACTTCTGGCGCAGGCACATTATTCCCGGCAGGTTGCTTCTCTAGTGAAGTTCTTGAACATGAAGTTTTTCTTAATATTTGTCCTAATGCAGATGATATTTGGTTCCATGCAATGTTAATTGTAAATGGAACTAAATCAAAAAAAGTAAATGATACTAGAAATTACTGGGATAGATATATTTCTATTGTTCATTCACAAGATATAGCTTTGGCAATAGATAATGTAGAGGATAGTGGGAATGACAGGCAATTAGAGGCTGTCTACTCTAAATATAAAGTATTAGAGAAAATAAAGGAAGAGAATTAACTATCGTGAGTACTGTCAATCTGAATTGTATTTCCGTTGTTGTCCCATACTACAATGATTCGCAACGAATTAAGAAGTGCTTGGAAAGCATTTTGAAACAGACACTATTACCAAAAGAAATTGTTTTAATAGATGACTTTTCTAGCGATAGTGCTGATTTAAAATGTATACTGTCAACGATTGACTTTGGAGAAGTTAAACTTAATTACTACCGTAATGAAGTGAACCGAAATGGAGCTTATAGCCGGAATTTTGGTATCTCTAAATGTCAGAATAAATATATTGCGCTTTTGGATGCTGATGATTATTGGCTAAATAACCATCTTGAGAAATCCATGTACTATCTAGAAGATAGTGGTGGAGACTTTTTATATTCAGACTTTTACATTGAATCTGTCTGCGGGAATTTAAACAAAGTATCAAGTAGAAAAATAGATCAGAAAAATGCGACTGCTGTCGATCTTATTCTCGACTGCCCCCCACAAACAAATAGTTTCTTTTTTACAAAGGAAGTTGTTCGTAGTGTAAAGTTTGATGAATCTTTGAGAAGGCATCAAGACTATCAGTTTTTGTATGATCTAATTCTATCCGATTTAAAAGTTGTTTATGGCGGTTTTGCTACGTCGATATACACAGAATCACATAGACCAGCGAATAAAAGACTCGACTTTGACTCGATGTTGTCTTTTTGGAATAGTCGATATAGGACATTTACAAACTCCAAATTTGATAGTTACGCGTTGTATCTAATACAGTTAGTTTTGAAATTTAACCCGGATAGACTAAATGAACTGATAGAAAATAATCCATGCCTGAATAGTTATAGTGAAGATAAGATTATTAAATTGAGCAAATCATTTTCTAAAATTAACCTATATAAGATTGCTTTTGTAATTATATATATATCTAGAAAACTATCCTATCTCCCTAAACGACAAGATAACATTCAGAATCATTCTTAGAAAATATATAACAACTAAAGTAATTAAATGTCGTATTATTTAATTTTTGGAATAATGGCTTCTTTATCTCTCGTGCAGTTGAGGGGTACTGCAAACGAACGTTTAGTAACAACTATATATTGTCTTTTAGTCGTACTGATTTTTAGTTCGTTGCGAGGAGTTTTGGGTAACGACCACTATAGTTATTACTATGCATTTATCTATCAACTTGATTTATTCGAGTTTGGATATAACTATCTAAATGAGCTGTCATTCTTTATTTTTGGGCAACACTTTAATGGTCTATTGTTCGTAGTTGCCGGTATCAGTTTATTTTTCTATTTTTTTAGTGCATACAAGTTTACTATATATCCAATCATCGCTTTTATAATCATATTTTGTGATTTGTATCAATATTTTAACCATAGCGGATTACGACAAGGAATCGCCTTATCTGTCGTATTACTGGCGTTTTATACAGCTACGAAAGGCAAGTATTTAGCATTTCTGTCTTTGGTTTTTGTTGCAGCGTCGTTTCACAAAGTTGCGTTATGTGTAATTCCGGCTTATTTTATATTGTCTCCATCTTTTACAAGAAGAGCGATACCTTATTTAGGTTTGGTTATTTTATTGGCTATTTTTCATCTCTTCAGTCATATATTTGTAAATTATTTGTCTGAGTCGAATATAAGGGGCGGGAATTTATATTTTTCTGAACACTACAATGTCTCTAATATTCAAAACTATATTATAGGGACTATAAAACGCCTGATTCCTATAATGATAATAATGTGGTTTATTAAAGTTCGTCATGCAAGTGCAGCCTTTATAAGTATTTTCGACATTTACATGATTGGCTTTATTTTATATTTGGGCTTGTATTACTTTTATCCTGATATAGGTGTAAGGTTAAGTTCTTATTATTTTATAATTGAGGGGGTTTTGATGGCTCGTTTAATTGAAGAGATACACAATGAACGACAGAAAATTTACGGTTCATTAATTATATTGGCTTGGGCTATTATAAGATTATTAACATATACAAACAATCCCTTATATAATTACTCGTTATCAACTGACCTTTTCTAGATAATTACAGTTTAGGTAGTGTTGTAAACCCCTTGAACGAAATTAAATTTATTTATTACCCTGCAGGTTGGTTAGTTAATGAAAATAACTCTAGTTACTCTTGATATAACTCTAAAAGGAGGGATAGAAAGAGTAGTATCTATTTTGGCATCCTATTTTTATCAACAAGAAATTCACGTTAAAATAGTATCCGTATTTAAAAGTAATAAAAATATTAGCTATAGCTTACCAGATAACATTGAAGTTGAGTATTTGTGCGATTCAGAATATAAAAACGAAACTTTATCTTCTAGGCTTAAAAATTATCTAGTTTTAATTATGTTAATATTAAAGCTAAAAATTAGAAATGACGAAATCGTGATTTCTACTTTAACGAATATAAGCTGTATATTAGGATTTAGAAAAATTTTTGATAGAAAAATTAAGTTTATTGCAGCTGAACACTCCCAATACTACGCACACGGAAAGTTAGTGCGGTTCTTAAGGAAAGTCCTATTTAATAGTTGCGAATACGTGGTTTTACTAACAAAGCAAGATAAGGAAATTTATAATTCTTTTCTTAACAAAAGCAAAGTATACTTGATAAGGAACCCTGTAAGCTATATACCTATTTTTTCTTCATCTCTAAACTACAAGAGGTTAGTCTCGATCGGTCGATTAGAACCTGTCAAAGGATATCAAGATCTTATTCCTGCACTTAGTCAATTCTTTAAAGTGCACAATGATTGGAAATTAGATATTTATGGTGAAGGTTCTCTTAGAGGTAGGCTTGAGAAAATAATTATCGAGAATGATCTCGAAAACCATGTGTTTCTGAGAGGTTTTCATAATGATTTGCAAGCAGAGATCATGAACGCTTCTATATATCTCTGTTACTCCGAAACTGAAGCATTTCCAATGTCTTTTCTTGAAGCATTTTCTGTAGGTTTACCCATCATCTCTAACGACTGCCCATTTGGGCCAGGTGAAATAATTGATAATCGAATTAATGGCTTTCTAGTAAAAGATAAATATGAGTTTACAAAACAGCTGTATTCTTTGGTTGAAGACGAGCATGTTTATTCAAATATGAGTCGAGCTGCACTTTCAAAATGTGACAGTTATAGCATTAATGAGATAGGACCAATCTGGATTGAATTAATAGGCAATTGTCAAAGGAAACGTTAATAATGAATTCAAGGGTAAATAAGGAACTTGATATAAATATAAGTGCAATTATACCCCTATACAATGGTTCAAGAACCATTGTTAGAGCTCTAAGATCAATTGAAAATCAAACTTTCCGATTTAAAGAAGTTGTAATAGTTAACGATGGCAGCTCAGATGATTCGGTTGAGAAGGTCGAAGAATTTAAAAAGACCTCAACCTTAAATATTCGTATTCTTAGCCAAGAAAACTCAGGTGTTTCTTGTGCAAGGAATCTTGGAATATTGAATGCGACGTCTGATTATGTTGCATTTTTAGACTGTGACGATGAATGGCTACCAAACAAAACTCGTAATCAACTGGATATTATTGAAGGTAGCGATTTTGATTTAATTGGTGGTTATCACTTCCCTCTAAGGCAACAATACTCCAAACCATTCAGGCTAGTTTCGGTGGGGCAACAGTTATTCAAGAATTACTTTCAGACTTCTACGATTATTGTTAGGCGAGACACAATACTTAAATTCGGGGGGTTTTATGAAATGCAAACACATGCCGAAGAAGGAAGATTCTATTTTGAGTTGTTGAAATTTAACGATCTCGTGCTTATCAATGAACAAGTTGTTATCTATGATGGTGGTGAAAAAACAGGTTTCGGTGATTCTGGATTATCTAGGAATATTGATAAAATGCACGCTGGCGAGATTAGCAACATAAAATTTGCTAGAGTTAATAATAATGTTCCTACGTTAATATATCTAGCATCACTATTATTCGCCAAAATTAAATACTATAGAAGGAAGTTGATTTTTGTTTTCAAAGATTAAATTGATTAAGCTTTTATGGATGCTAAGAGCTCTTCTTATGAAAGTTCGCTTTGGAAAGTTCGGATATTTTAGTTATTTGGGTAAACCTATGTTTATTTCCGGGCACAGAAATCTATATTTTGACTCTCATGTTAGGATATTTCCGAACTGCAGAATTGAGTCATTAGGTGGTAGAGTCTTAGTAGGTTCTAATACGTCAATAGGTCATAATCTGCACATGATCTCTAGTAATTGCATATATATTTCTGAGAATACTACTTTATCCGCGAATGTTTTTATCTCAGATACAGATCATTCATACTCAATAATTGGTCAGCACATTATGGAGCAACCTCACGAAATCAAAGAAGTTAGCATAGGCAGGAATTCATTTATTGGCTATGGAGCAGTTATTTTACCTGGCACGATTCTGGGTGAGCAGTGTGTAGTTGGTGCTAACTCTGTGGTTAGAGGTAAGTTCCCAAGTTTTGCGGTCATTGCGGGTAACCCTGCAAAAATTATTAAACGATACGATCAAGAGAAAGATAAGTGGATTAAGGTTTAGCAAAGTAATGGTTATTTCTTCTAGCAATAAGAAAAACAAAAGAATGATGTTGCTTGCCCCAAATTTTTTCGGTTACGAAAAAAATATTCAGAATGAGATTGAAGATTTGGGTATAACAGTTTCATATTTTGATGAGCGTCCGTCTAATTCTACAGTGACGAAAGGATTGATAAGACTTGGCCTTTCATTTGCAATTAATAACAAGATCGATGCATATTATAGAAAAATATTATTAGATAACTTTGATTATTTATTGATTATTAATCCAGAAGCTGTCCCATTTTGGTTTATTAAAGAATTCAAGAGGGTAAATCCTCGATCGCAAGTGATTATATATACATGGGATTCCTTTGGAAATAAATCTAAAAATGCAAAATATATTAATTTGGTTGATAGATTTTATTCCTTCGATAATCATGATTCATCAATAGACAGCCGTATTATATTCTTGCCGCTTTTTTATGCTAGTGATTTTGGTGAAGTAGGTAAAAAAGTCACTAATGATTATAAGTATAATGCTTGCTTTGTCGGTACTCTTCATAGCAGTAGGTATAATTATGTCAACGCAGTAGAATCAGAATTAAAGAAGCACTCAGGTAAGATAAATTTATTTAAGTTTTTCTATTTCCAAAGTAAAGTTGTCTTATATTTGAAATATTTGTTTTCTAACGAGTTTTCTGACGTTCCTGTTAAGGATGTTTCGTTTTCAAAATTGAGTAGAAACGAAGTAGTGAGTGTTATCTCTGATTCTCGTATAGTGATCGATCTTGAGCATAAAAAGCAAAAAGGACTAACGATGCGTACTATTGAAGCATTAGGTGCTAAACGGAAGTTAATAACAACTAATAAAGAAATTATACATTATGACTTCTATTCTGAAGATAACATTCTCGTTGTTGACCGTAATGACGTAAACATCCCGCATAGATTTTTATTGGGAAATTTTAAAGAAATATCTGATGATATTTATACCAAATATTCAATCAGCAGTTGGGTAAAGAAAGTACTAGAATTATAAATTGGAGAAGCAGATTTGAAAATATTAATTACTGGCGGTGCAGGATTTATTGGGTCTAGGTTAGTAGAGTCTCTATTTGAAAAAGGCCACGATTTACGTGTTATAGACAATTTATCTCCTCAGATACATGGTGATGACCCCTTTAACTCAGATTTATTTGCTAAAATTCAGGGAAAATGTGATTTTCATCACCAAGATATAGCTAAGATTAGTGATTGGGAACGGTTTCTTGCTGATGTCGATGTCCTTGTGCACCTAGCAGCCGAAACTGGAACAGGCCAGTCTATGTATGAGATAGGTAAATACAATTTAGTTAATTGTCAAGCGACAGCAAACATTGCAGATTTTATTGTAAACAATAAAACCAAACTTAAAAATGTTATTGTTAGTTCTTCGCGCGCAGTTTACGGAGAGGGTAAATACAAATGTCTTGAGCATGGTATTCATTATCCCGGTGCTCGTCGCGTTTCGGATATGGAACGTGCAATATTCGAACCTCTATGTCCGGTATGTGATTCGGAATTACAAATGATACCTACAACTGAGGAGTCTCCAGTATCGCCAGCATCAATTTATGGTTTATCCAAATACAACCAAGAGCAAACGCTTTTAATTGCTTGCTCGAGTATAGGTATTAATACTATTTCTTTGAGATATCAAAACGTGTATGGTCCCGGGCAGTCTCTTTCTAATCCATATACAGGGATATTATCCATATTTTCTAACCGTATATTGGATGGCAAGGATATTAACATATTCGAGGATGGATTAGAATCTCGTGATTTTGTTTATATAGAAGATGTTGTTCAAGCTACAGAATCCGCTATCTATAACTCAAATGGGTATACAGGTATAATAAATGTGGGAACCGGAGTCAAAACGTCTGTGTTGGATGTTTTATCTCACTTACAGTCAAATTATGAGAAGGAATCAGATTTTACTATATCTGGTGACTTCCGAGTTGGGGATATTCGACATAACGTAGCCGATATTACGTTGCTCAAAGAAAAATTAAACTTTATCCCCAAGGTTAGTTTCTCTGAAGGTATTGAAAAATTCTGTAAGTGGGTATCGGCTCAAAATAGGGGCGTAGATAACTACGAAGATAGTCTTTCTGAGATGAAAGATAAAGGCCTTCTAAAGTAAACAAAGTTCTTATTTATTTGGGTTTTAAAATATGAAAATTCTGATCACAGGTGGTGCTGGGTTTATCGGCTCTGCGGTTATACGTCACGTTATTTCAAATACTCAAGAGACTATTGTTAATGTCGATAAATTAACTTACGCAGGTAACCTCGAATCACTTTCTGAAATCGAATTAAACGAACGTTATACGTTTGAAAAAGTTGATATTTGTGATCGTGCAGAGTTAGATCGAATTTTCTCTGAGCATCAACCGGATGCTGTGATGCACTTGGCTGCCGAGTCTCATGTAGACCGCTCCATAGACGGTCCTTCTGCATTTATTGAGACTAATATCGTCGGCACTTATGTACTTCTTGAAGCGACAAGAGCATATTGGAACAAACTGGGTGAAGACAAGAAAAAAGCGTTCCGTTTCCACCACATTTCTACGGATGAGGTATATGGGGATTTAGAAGGTACGGACGACCTATTTAACGAAACCACTTCTTATGAGCCATCAAGCCCGTATTCAGCTTCTAAAGCATCCAGTGACCATCTTGTCCGGGCTTGGCTTCGCACCTACGGTTTACCTACGATTGTGACCAACTGCTCCAACAACTATGGCCCCTATCACTTCCCAGAGAAGCTTATCCCATTGATGATTCTTAACGCTATCTCAGGTAAGGCACTGCCGGTCTACGGCGATGGCATGCAAATTCGTGATTGGCTGTACGTAGAAGACCACGCGCGCGCACTTTACAAAGTCGTGAGTGAAGGCGAGGTCGGCGAGACCTACAATATTGGCGGACATAATGAAAAAGCCAATATCGAGGTAGTACAAACCATCTGTTCATTGCTCGAAGAACTGGTACCAAACAAGCCGAAAGGTGTTGAGTCTTATAACGATTTGATTACTTATGTCACTGACCGCCCAGGCCATGATGTTCGTTACGCTATCGACGCGTCGAAAATTGAGCGAGAACTGGGTTGGACGCCAGAAGAAACGTTCGAGTCTGGCATCCGCAAGACTGTAGAGTGGTATCTAAATAATAAAGAGTGGTGGAGTCGCGTACTTGATGGCTCTTACGCAGGCGAGCGTTTAGGAGTGAAACAATAATGAAAGGGATTGTTTTAGCGGGCGGTTCCGGTACACGTCTGTATCCAATTACTCGTGGTGTGTCGAAACAGTTGTTGCCACTCTACGATAAACCAATGGTGTATTACCCGATTTCTACACTCATGTTGGCTGGCATTCGTGACATTCTGATTATCACCACACCAGAAGATAGCGACAGTTTCAAACGCCTACTTGGTGATGGCTCGGATTACGGTATTAACCTTGAATATGCAGTGCAGCCGAACCCAGATGGTCTCGCGCAAGCGTTCCTAATTGGCGAAGAGTTCATCGGTGATGATAACTGTTGTCTGGTACTGGGTGACAACATCTTCTATGGTCAACATTTTAGTGATGCATTAAAGCGAGCGGCGAGCAAAGAGCAAGGTGCGACTGTATTTGGGTATCAAGTAAAAGACCCTGAACGGTTTGGTGTCGTTGAGTTTGATGACAACATGCGTGCAGTGTCCATTGAAGAAAAACCTGAAGTGCCAAAATCTAACTACGCAGTCACTGGGTTGTATTTCTATGATAACCGTGTGAACGAGATGGCAAAGCAGGTGAAGCCATCTGAGCGTGGTGAGCTTGAGATTACCACTCTCAATGAAATGTACTTGAACGATGGTTCTCTAAACGTAGAGTTGCTGGGTCGCGGATTTGCTTGGTTGGATACGGGTACTCACGAGTCTTTGCATGAAGCCTCTTCCTTTGTTCAGACTATCGAGAACGTACAAGGCTTAAAAGTGGCCTGTTTAGAAGAAATTGCGTTCAATAACGGTTGGCTATCTAAAGAACAGTTAACTTCGCTTGCACAGCCTATGATGAAAAATGAGTACGGTCAGTATTTAATGAGAATTGTTGAGGATGCAGAGTAATGCGTATTTTAGTGACCGGGTGCAATGGCCAAGTGGGTCATTGCCTAGTGGAGCAACTCAAGGATAAAGTTGAGCTGCTTGCTATTGACCGTGCAGAACTGGACATTACTGACTGCGATGCAGTGTTTCAAACAGTCATGGAGTTTAAGCCTGACTTCATTATCAATGCTGCTGCACATACTGCAGTGGACAAGGCTGAGGAAGAAATTGACCTTTCTTATGCAATTAATCGCGATGGACCGCTTTATTTGGCTGAAGCCGCTAAGTTAGTTGATGCGACAATTCTGCATATTTCCACGGATTACGTTTTTCCAGGCAACAAAGATGGCGAGTATGTTGAAGATGATGAAACGGGCCCACTGGGTATCTATGGAAAAAGTAAACTAGCCGGCGAGATTGCTTTGGCCGAGGCAAATGATAAACACATCATTTTGAGAACCGCTTGGGTCTTCGGAGAGCATGGTAATAACTTTGTGAAAACCATGCTGAGACTGGGTAAAGACAGAGATTCCCTGAATATAGTGGGTGATCAATTTGGCGGGCCAACGCATGCCGGTGATATTGCAAGTGCACTAGTTGAAATGACCGAGCACTTGTACAAAGAGGCGAGTCCGTCCACATACGGCGTTTACCATTTCTCCGGCTATCCACATGTGAGTTGGTTTGAGTTTGCACAGGCAATATTCTCTAAAGCAGAGAAGGCGTCACTTTTAACTGCGCCGGCGTTAAGCTCAATTACTACGGATATGTATCCTACTCCCGCATCACGCCCGGAAAACTCAAAAATGAATTGTGTCAAAATCAAGCAAGTGTTCGGCATTGAGCCGAGTGATTGGCAGGCGGCACTTACAAATATTAAAGCTTATACAGGTTAAACCATGAATGTAATTGATACTGACATCCCTGATGTGAAAATTATTGAACCATCGGTGTTTGGTGATGAGCGTGGTTTCTTTATGGAAACTTGGCAACAAAAGAAATTTGAAGAGCTTGTAACTGGCAAACCGACCCAATTTGTTCAGGACAATCACTCTAAATCAAAACAAGGTATCTTACGAGGTTTGCACTATCAAACTGAAAATATGCAAGGCAAACTAGTACGAGTGGTGTCAGGTGAAGTGTTTGATGTCGCTGTTGATGTTCGTAAAGACTCACCAACATTTGGTCAATGGGTAGGAGTGTACCTATCGGCTGAAAATAAAAGGCAACTTTGGATACCAGAGGGTTTTGCACATGGCTTTTATGTAACCTCTGAAGAGGCAGAGTTTGTTTATAAATGTACTGATTTTTATAACCCTACGTCTGAAATTTGTATTATTTGGGATGACACTCATCTGAGTATTGATTGGCCTTTAGGAGATAAAAAACCATTACTTTCACCTAAGGATTCTGGTGGTGTTAATTTTATGGAAATAAATAATCTAATTTAAATTAGATAATGCGTTTCCATGTCAAGACTTTTGAAACATAATTGATGGGTAATACGCCCCCCTTACGTGAAATATTGATAGATTTGATTTTCTACTTTTGTTTCTCTTTAAATTATTATTTTCATGAGGCAAGTTGGTTTTTCAATTCTGCTTCTAGATAAGCCTAATATAAAAAATCTCATGGAGGTCGCGCTTCATGAGCCTATGGTCTTCGTTACCATTGTGATTTTTCACAGTACCAATGATTATCGAGTTAGTTTGATATGCGGGGTAATAGAAGCTCCAAGATATAGCGAAAGTGGGCGTTCCGATGTGCCTGCTTTATGGGTTGATAGTCGTTACCACTATCCCTCTTTTCATTGGTTTGTAATAAAGGATTTGATTCGAAAAATGAACATTTCTCCAGAGCGTATGACTCACCTAAAACAGTTAGAAGCTGAGTCAATTCATATCATGCGCGAAGTGGCGGCTGAGTTTGACAACCCAGTGATGCTGTATTCGGTGGGTAAAGACTCTTCAGTGATGCTACACCTTGCACAAAAGGCGTTTGCGCCAGGTATCCCGCCGTTTCCATTGATGCACGTAGACACCACGTGGAAATTCAAAGAAATGATTGAATTTCGTGACTACATGGCAGAAAAGCTGGGCATGAAGTTGATTGTTCACCAAAACCCAGAGGGTTTGGAGATGAACATCAGCCCGTTTGTACATGGCAGTTCTCTGCACACTGACGTTATGAAAACTCAGGGTCTGAAACAAGCGCTAGACAAACATGGCTTTGACGCGGCGTTTGGCGGTGCACGCCGTGACGAAGAGAAGTCACGTGCGAAAGAGCGCGTATACTCGTTTCGTGATGAGCACCACCGTTGGGACCCTAAAAACCAACGTCCTGAGCTGTGGAACATCTACAACGGTAAAGTGAACAAAGGTGAGAGCATTCGTGTATTCCCTCTGTCTAACTGGACTGAGTTGGATATCTGGCAATACATCTACCTAGAGAACATCGAAATCCCAGGTCTGTACCTAGCGGCGAAACGCCCAGTGGTTGAGCGTGACGGAATGCTTATCATGAAAGACGATGACCGCATGGAACTCAAAGACGGTGAAGTGGTAGAAGAGAAGATGGTGCGTTTCCGTACGCTGGGTTGCTACCCACTGACCGGTGCGGTGGAATCTGAAGCAACCACGCTTCCTGAAATCATTCAAGAGATGCTACTGACCACGACCTCTGAGCGTCAAGGCCGCGCCATTGACCACGACAGTGCTGGCTCAATGGAGAAGAAGAAACGCGAAGGTTACTTCTAATTCATTATGACGACTCCTTATCAACGTAAAGACCACGATTCTGTATCTAGTGATGTGGTGTGGCACAACTCAACGGTAACGCACGCAGACCGTGTTGCTCTTAAACAGCAACAATCGGTGTGCTTGTGGTTTACCGGCCTGAGTGGCTCAGGTAAATCCACGGTCGCAAACGCTGTCGAAAGCAAACTGCTGCAGATGGGAAAGCATAGCTATCTTCTCGATGGTGATAATGTGCGCCATGGCTTGAACAAAGACCTTGGTTTCTCAGATGCAGACCGCATTGAAAATATTCGCCGCATTGGTGAAGTGGCGAAACTGTTTGTGGATGCCGGTAATATCGTACTGACTGCGTTCATTTCTCCGTTTGTCTCTGACCGCCAGCAAGTGCGCGATTTGATGCAAGACGGCGAGTTTTTGGAAGTGTTTGTGGACACACCGCTCGAGGTGTGTGAAGCGCGTGACCCGAAAGGTCTGTACAAAAAAGCCCGCGCTGGCGAAATCAAACACTTCACTGGTATTGATTCTGAATACCAAGCCCCACTGAATCCTGAAATTCATCTAAAAACCGAGAATCTAAGCATCGAAGCGTGCGCGGATTTTGTCGTGGCTGAGCTTGAGAAAAAAGGCTATCTGCAACTGAAGGAAGAAGCGTAATGCATTACGACGTATTTAATGGCGATGCCGATGGCATCATTGCGCTACTACAACTTCGCTTTGCTGAGCCAAAAGAGTCAACACTGATTACCGGTGTGAAGCGTGACATCAAACTGCTTGAGCAAGTGGATGGCGATAAAGCAACTTCGGTTACGGCGCTGGATATCTCGATGGAGAAAAACCTGCCCGAGCTTGAAGGCCTGCTAGCCAAAGATGTTTCTGTATTTTACTGCGACCATCACCGCAGCGGTGATATTCCTCAGTCAGACAAGCTTGAAGCGCTTATCGATTTAGATGCTGAAGTGTGCACCAGTTTGCTAATTAACCAAAAGCTAGGCGGTCAATACGCAAAGTGGGCTGTCGCAGCGGCGTTTGGTGACAACCTGTTTGCTTCAGCAGAGAAGCTAGCCACTGAAATTGGTTTGTCAGACTCAGAGACTGAGTTCTTAAAAGAGCTCGGTACACTCATCAACTACAACGGTTATGGTGCCAGTCTTGAAGACCTGCACATTGAGCCGGCTGAATTGTACCGTCAATTAAGTCAGTTTGAAGACCCACTAGCGCTGCTTGATGACGAAACTTCACCTTATCACGTGCTCAAGGCTGGTTATGCGCTAGACCATGCAAAAGTTACCAGTATTGAACCGTCGCACAGTGACGCACAATGCAAAGTGTTTGAACTGCCGTGTGAAGCATGGGCACGCCGTATCAGTGGTGTGTTTGGTAATGAGCTTGCCAATCAAAGCCCAGAGTTGGCCCATGGCGTGTTAACGCTCAACCCAAATCATCAAGATTACACGGTAAGCGTGCGTGCACCGCTGAACAACCGTATTGGCGCCGATGAGATTTGCTCGTCTTTCCCAACGGGGGGAGGGCGCAAAGCGGCTGCGGGTATCAACCAATTACCAAAAGATGATGTAGCCAAGTTCACGCAAGTGCTGAGTGATTTCTACAAGTCATCCAACTAAGAAATTAAGTGCCCGCAAATGCGAGCACAGATAACAGAATTTAGGTGAGGGCAGGTAAGCCCCACTCAAAATACATTAGGAGAGTGTTATGTCTCATAGCTCTGAGCTAATCGCAACGGATATCGAAGGGTATCTGAAAGTACATGAAAACAAAGACCTGCTGCGCTTTTTAACCTGCGGCAACGTGGATGACGGTAAGTCTACTCTGATTGGTCGTCTGCTTTACGATTCAAAGCTGATTTACGAAGACCAAATGGCAGCGATTGAGAAAGACTCTCAAAAGTTCAACACCACTGACGAAGCGTTTGACCTAGCTCTGCTAGTAGACGGTCTCCAGTCTGAACGTGAGCAAGGCATCACTATTGATGTGGCGTATCGCTACTTCTCAACGGATAAGCGTAAGTTCATCATCGCAGACACCCCAGGACACGAGCAGTACACTCGTAACATGGTAACGGGTGCTTCTACGTGTGAACTCGCTATCGTAATGGTCGATGCGCGTCACGGCATTCAGACGCAAACCCGTCGCCACAGCTACATCTGTAGCCTGCTGGGTATTAAGCACATCATTGTGGCCATCAACAAGATGGACTTGATGGATTACAGCCAAGAGGTGTATCAGAAGATCAAAGCGGATTACCGTGAGATGGCGAAGAACTTCAACATCGACGACATTCGTTTTGTACCTATTTCTGCACTAAATGGCGACAACGTGGTGAACCCAAGCGAAGCGATGGATTGGTACCCAGGCGCCACCCTGATGAAACTGCTTGAGACGGTGAAAGTTGACCAAGACAAAGACACCGAGCACATGCGCTTCCCAGTGCAATACGTGAATCGTCCGAACCTGAACTTCCGTGGGTTCTGTGGCACGCTAGCATCTGGCCTCGTTCAAGTAGGTGATGAGGTCACAGCACTGCCATCGGGCAAGCAATCTCGCATCAAGTCTATCTACACCTTTGATGGGGAGCTAGAAACCGCACGTCCTGGTCAAGCGATTACCATTACTCTTGAAGATGAAATCGATGTGTCTCGCGGTGACATGTTGGTGCACAATGGTCATGAACCAAGTGTAACTAACAAGGTGCAAGCGCACGTAGTGTGGATGGGCGAGAACCCAATGCGTACACACAAAGAGTACACCTTCAAGTTCGCAACAAAATCCTGCACAGGTAAAGTGACGGCTATCCCTCACAAGGTAGACGTGAATACCCTCGAAAAGCACGCAGAAAACAGCGAAACGCTGGAGCTTAATGAAATCGCGTTGTCTGAGATTTCTCTGACGGATAAGATAGCCTTGGATACTTACCAAAGCCTTCCTCAAACAGGCTCGTTTGTTGTGATTGACCGCCACACGAATGTGACTGTCGGTGCGGGCATGGTGGAAACTGTAATTGATGGTACAGAAGACCAAGGTCGAGTGTACTCGTCAGCTGAGCGTGAGTTAAATGCGTATGTTCGAAAACATTTTCCTGAGTGGGGTTGCTCAGAGATTTAGTGATATCGAGAAATGTTGCAGTTAGAACAGAGTGAAGTGTTCTAAAGGACTCTTCACTTTTTAACTGCGAATAGTTTTATAGAGCAATCATATGCTACCGATTTTCTTCTAATACTTAGAAATACGAAGCTAAAAGTAAATTAAATAGAATTACGGTAGAAAATCAATTCTCCTTACTCTAACAAACGTGTTGGCTAGACACGTCCATATAATTCGTTTTTAGGCGATATACATGTCCGTATTTGATTACATAATTGAACTGTCTATGTTCTTCTTCCTCTCTTTGGCTATTTTGTACTGCATGAGGAAGGTAGGGTACGCTATTGGGTTGGTCGATAAACCCAATGCACGAAAACTCCATACTGGGAGTGTGCCGCTGGTTGGGGGAATTTCCATATGCATTACTGTTTTGTATTTTATTTATACCAATTCAGATGAGTTGATGTATCCAGAGCTATTTGCTTCGTGTATTTCCATACTTGTTTTAATAGGAGCTGTCGATGATAAGTTCGACATCAGCTATAAGTTCAGGATGGGGTCACAAGCGTTATTAACTTTGATAATGGTTTACGCAACGAACCTTAAGCTTTCCCACATAGGGAATGCGTTAGGCTTCGGTATGTGGAGTTTTCCGCCTGTTGTGGATACGGTTGTGACGTTGTTTGCGGTAATCGGCGCCATTAACGCTTTTAATATGGTGGATGGTATTGATGGGTTGCTTGGTGGTTTGACAATGGTGACCTTTACGTCGCTAGGAGTGGTCTTCTACTCACATGATCTCGTCCGCCTTACTTATATGTGTGCGGTATTTGTGATTATTGTATTACCTTTCGTTTTATTTAACTTAGGTTACTTTGGCAAGGTACGTAAAGTATTCATGGGCGATGCGGGTAGTATGATGATAGGGTTTACTGTCATTTGGGTGCTCATTGGTGGCACCCAAGCTGAGTATGGTGAATACATTATAAGACCTGTTACTGCGCTCTGGTTAATTGCCGTTCCCCTCATTGATATGATGGCTATTATGGTTAGGCGTATTCGTAAAGGTCACTCTCCATTCAAGCCAGACCGTGAACACTTTCACCATATCATGCAACGTATTGGCCTTACTCCACGTGAGTCTTTGGTGGTTATTTGTTTAGTACAGATTATCTATTCAACTGTTGGCTTACTTGGTGAGTATCTCGGTGTTCCTGAGTACGTAATGTTTTATACTATACTTGCCTGCTTCTTTGTGCATACTTATTGGATGACCCGCCCGTTTAAACTAGCGAAAATGGTACGTAAATGGAAAGGTGTTGATGAACCGCTGGAAGCACAATCCTAATACAATTCAAACCCGAGATACTTAGGCTAGTTTCTGCTTGTCATAGATTTAAAATATTAAGATAAATTGGTTAGGTTATGAAAATTGCAATTGCTGGTACAGGTTATGTCGGCCTGTCGAATGCTATGTTACTCGCACAACACCACGATGTTGTTGCTATCGATATTATCGAAGAGAAAGTAGGGCTACTAAATAATAAAATGTCCCCCATTGTCGATGCAGAGATAGAAGACTTCTTGGCTAATAAGTCGTTGTCATTCTCTGCCACATTAGATGTAGATTTCGCCTATAAAGACGCTGAATTTGTCGTTATTGCAACGCCAACAGATTACGACGTTGAAACCAACTATTTTAATACGTCATCTGTAGAAGCTGTTATTAAGCAGGTAATGGAAATTAATCCTGAAGCGGTGATGGTGATTAAATCCACCGTTCCAGTGGGATATACGGCTCGTATTAAAGAAGAACTAGGCTGCCAAAATCTGATCTTCTCTCCAGAGTTCTTAAGAGAAGGTCGAGCCCTTTACGATAACTTGCACCCGTCACGCATTATTGTCGGTGAGCGCTCAGAGCGAGCTCAAACCTTTGCGAACCTATTGGTAGAGGGAGCAGTTAAAGAGGACATAGAAGTGCTCTTCACTGATTCGACTGAAGCCGAGGCTGTAAAGCTTTTCTCTAACACCTACCTTGCTCTTCGTGTTGCTTACTTCAATGAACTCGATTCTTATGCTGAAGCGCACGGTCTTGATTCTCGCCAGATTATCGAAGGTGTGGGATTAGAGCCTCGTATTGGCAATCACTATAACAATCCTTCATTTGGTTATGGTGGTTATTGTTTACCTAAAGATACCAAGCAACTTCGAGCAAACTACGCAGATGTGCCAAACAACATTATTGGTGCGATTGTAGATGCAAATACGACCCGCAAGGACTTCGTTGCAGACTCCATACTGAAACGTAATCCACAGCGTGTGGGTATCTATCGCCTAATCATGAAAGCTGGTTCGGATAATTTCCGCGCCTCGTCTATCCAAGGCATTATGAAAAGACTAAAAGCGAAAGGCATTGAGGTGGTTGTGTATGAACCGGTTCTTGATGAACCTGAGTTCTTCCATTCTGCAGTCATTAAAGACCTAAACGAGTTTAAAGCGATGTCTGATGTGATTGTTTCAAACCGTATGGTTGAAGAATTGGCAGATGTAAAAAGCAAGGTGTATACGCGCGATCTATTTGGGTCGGACTAATCTTCCATTATTGGTTTTATCGAAAAACAACAAGTATCTTCAAAATGGCCTTTAGCTATTCTAGCTAAAGGCCATTTTAGTTATTGGATGCTCTTGTTCATTAGGTCATCAAAAGCCTTACCATCCTGCTGAGAAGCATTGGCCACATAAGGCGCATACACATCAAACAATAATCTACTATCACTATGCCCAAGCATTTGGGAAATATACAGCGGGTTTTCTAATGCCGCGATGTGGAGCACTGCTGCAGTATGGCGAGTTTCATAAGCGCGTCTTTTCGCAAGTCCCGCTTTTCTCAGCGTCGGATACCAAAGTTTCTTACTTACCCAATGCGTATCAAGTGGAAATCCCTTGGAATTGGTGAATACAAAATCGTCGGCACTGTCTTCATCGTAGTGAAGACGACTGAGTGCCTCAAACAAGGTGTCACATATCTTCAAATCCCGTCTTGATTTAGGCGTTTTCACATCACACAGTTCCCCATTCACATAGTTGTGGCGTATTCGGATGAGGCGATGTTCAAAGTCGATATTCGCCCATTTTAGAGCATGGATTTCGCAACTTCTCATTCCTGTCCAAAAGCGCAGAATAAAGTAGTCACGCCAGTTGATATCCACCGCATCTAAAAAGCGTTTTACTTCCTCAACTGTTAACGGCTTTGAGTTTGCTTTCTCTTCTTTGAGGGCTTTATAGCGACGAAGCGGATACTCAAACTTAAACTCATCTGACGCTAAACTAACGATTGCCACCAATGGCCAAAGAATATTGTTGATGCGTCTATTGGAAAGGCGTCTTGTGCCATCGGGTTTCACATCTTCCATTAACGACTGACGAAAGAACTCCACTTGCGAAAGAGTAATCTCGTTTACTAGCGTATTACCAAACTCCGGAAACAGATAACGCTCGAGATTGTTTCTGACCGTGCCTTTGTAGCTGTTTTTCCATTTGGACAGTTGGCGTTGATACCACTGGGTCGCAAAGTCATCAAAGTACGGATACAAACGATCGGGGTGTTTGGCACGTTGCAATTCTTCAAAGCGTTTCACCTTTTTACTTTTTGGAAAGTAATCACGGTACTCAAAAGTACCTAGCGCAACTTCCGCATTAATGCGCTTTAACATCGCTTTGGCTTTGTTGAGGTTCTTTGGGGTTGCCACCATCTTGGTGCCTTCACGAAAGCGAACACCAAAGATGTGTATATCAAACTGAATGCGCCCATTGGGGCGAATACGAATGTGAGCCATGTTGGCCTCCATCAATCAAGTTATACCCTTAACCGATGGGATTAGATAGAATCTTTCCATCGGCTGGGTCTGGTTTCAGCGAGAGCAGCCGGTGCGGAGGGAAGTGGTTGCAGCCACTTCTCTCCAACTGCGTGTTTCTTTCTTAGTTTCCCCCTCCTTTAACTCTTCTTTCTTTGCTGTTGCTAATAGTCTAACCCACGATTTTTATTTCCAAAATCGACCCTAACTGCCTGTTTTAACTACGACTCTGCACAACTACTAAAAAGGTCACCTTGCGCGGGTTCAATGGTTTTGTGGAATTCAATTTCCGCAGTCATTTCCTCTAGTCCCTCTGGATAGAGCTCAATACCCACGGTTGAGTAGGGGAACTTTGACTCGGTGTGTTTGTACAAGCCCAGTACTCGTGAACCGTCAGGGGCGATAAGTACTTGCAGATACATCTCTTTTGAACCGAGTTTTTTAAACTGTGTGATGGCATTCTTGAATTCCGTAGAGGTCAGGGTATAGAGCAAGGTTTGCTTTGATGGTAATACCTTGGACTCAAAGTGTTTAGAACATCGCTCATCTTCACTGGCCCCACTAATCAGAATGACTGTAGGGCAGACATACAAAAGCGTGTTGTTGAGAAGTTTGAGCGTATCGACTTTTTGGTGTGAGGCGAGTTCATTACAAAGCCCACTTACATCAATACTGAATTGGGTTTCAGTCTTATATTGGATGGGCTTGGCATCAATGTCGGTATCGAGAAAATTAAGCACAACCCCGATGGTCATCACCTCATCAGAAAAGATCGCACTCTCATCATCAGCATAGACATGAATATTGTGAGACAGCGTGTTCTGACACAATACGCTGAGCGTTTTTAAGCTGTTTGCATCGAGTTTAAGGTCGATGCGAGGGTTATCTTGATAAGGAAATTCGTAACTGTGCAGTGTATGGTCAGCCACAATCTCCAGCTTTTCCTCTAGTTGGTTGAGTCTAAAGAGTGACAGTTTTGGGTGTGAGTTGGTATGGCGTTGGATGCTTTGGAGCCAACATGTAGACAGCGGTTCAAACCCCGTTGATTGTATTTTGGCGAGCAGTTCAAGATGAGTCTCATTGGCTGGCTTAGCGTTACCATCTCGCCAAGTACCACTTTCCGGTTGCCAGCTCAGTCTTGGCAGTCTTCTGTTATCGTAATTTACATGAAAGTGAATGGATTCTCCATTTCGACTTTGAACAGGGTTCTCTAAGCAGAGCTTTAACCAGCTCGCGTTGATACTGAATTTACCTGTCTTGAGAGAACAATCCTCACCGAGTTTAATCGTCAGCATATGAAAGCTTGCTTCATTGCCTGATATGAGAGTGAGGGCGTTTTTCTTGCGCTCAACGACAAACGTCACTTCGTTTTCAGTCGACTTGCTATCGAGAGATTCGGCAAAGGCTATAAGGTGAGCTTGATAGTGGTAATGGAAAGTCAGCATAGTGGTCACCTCACTTTAGATAATCGATAAGGGTTTGAAACAGCAATGGACTGTCAGGGATGAAGCGAAACGTCATGGTAAAACGGCTCGCCCCTGTTGCAATGGTATTAACGGCAATGCACTCGCCTTTCTTGGCGTAGTGCGTCTTAATGAGTTCAAGCTTTCTTTCAGGACTTTGCTTACGGTTCTGCTCAAGTAAAAAAGATACCTCGAAGCATTGAAATAGACGGGAGCGAAATAAAGCCTTAAACGCCTCGGCATTGAACTGATTGCAGGCAAAACTCACTGAAAAAGTGCGCTCATCAAGCACATCGATAGGACCAAGTCTCTGAAGCTCCTTGCGTTGCTTTTTAGACAATCCAAAGTCTCGGTGCTTTCCGGTAAGTTGCCAGAAATGGCTGACAGCTTCGAAGCTGACATTATTGTTCATCAAAGCGTCGATCAGCATTGGGGTTTGCCAATTAAACGTCGGCACCGCTTTTGAGCGAGCACTTGGTTTATGCGTCTTTAAATGGTTGTAATGAAGGTTGTTCATCCAAACATCAAAAAGTCGGTTGCCATCAAATGAGTGAATTGAAGGCAAGCTGGGCATATCGCGGTGCGTAACAGCGCTACCGATTGAAGTCGTGAGAAGCTCTTCAGTTAGCTCAGCGTCACTGAGCGTGATGGTGGTTTTCGAATTGAGTGTGGTATTTGCTGGCAGTCGCTTGGCAATGCTTGGCATGGACAGTAAAAAGTTGGTCTTATACTTTCCGATGAGGGTATGAAGTTGCTTAATTGAATACTCACGCTTGGGCGCAAAGAACTCGGGCAGCCACTCAATGCCATGCAGATAACTAAGACGCGTAGTAGCGTAGTGACTGTGTCCAAGTTGCGCGCCAATCACATCAAGTAAAATGCCGTCATTCATTTGTGAGAAGTCATTATTTTGAAGCCAGAACTCAAAGCGCGCTTCACACACTTCCTTGGCCAGCATCTCTATGGTGCAAAAATCTGAAGCAGAGTAATCATAATAACCACACGCCAGACTCAACCCTTGCAGATACAGTAGATGAGCGCCCGAGTGACGCAAATGATGAAAGCGAACCTGGTTGCCATACAGCGCCTTTAAGACTTGCGTTGCGGGATAGAGATAATGAAGCTGTCGCGAGCTTTCTGATTCGCCGATAAAACCAAGCAGGGGGGCGTCTTTAGGACAGGTTTGCTTGATTTTAAGCAGAGCGATTAACAGGTTCGCTGAGGCACTAGGCATTACCACATGTACATAGCGGGACTGACCGTTTTTGGTTTTGCCTTCAGGTGTTTCAGTGATGTGCAGACGAAACTGATGCTTATGGGCAGAGATGACCACCACATCTTGAATACGAAGGCGCACGATTTCACCTCGGCGAAGTGCGCCGTAGTAACCGAGAAGCAGTGCCACCGCACTAAATAAACGCTACAGTGGCGTGCCCTTAACGGTGTCGACCAACTGATGCACGGCGTAATGCACTTGTTCGGTGCTGAGTCGGTACGCATCCACATTCATCGGCAAAGTTGGGCAATTAAACTGATGAATATCTAAATGCTCAGTAAGAGCAAGGTGAGAAAGAGAACGAAGTAAGTTATACACCAGCCATTGGTATGCTTCACTCGCTTGTGTTTCAAAGGCCTGTTTCGCCCATGCATCAAGCTTAACGGGATCACTGGCATCGAGGTACGACAGCGGGCTTGGCAGTTTAGTGTAGATACCCGTGTAATCGACTAAAGTACGATGGCTGAGCGTTTCAACCTTGATACCGCCATGCACAATCAGATCTTTGATGAAGAGATACAGTAGGGTTGGCAGAACGTTATCTATTGGCCATTCAAGATCCTCCTCATTGGACAGCGCCGTTTTAAGCACGGCTCTTGGTTCACTGACAAGGCGCTTGAGTAGTGCGAGGTGAGGCCAGTGTGTTTTAACGTTCGTTTCGGATTTCGGTTGACTCTCAATTTGGGGCACCTCAAAGCATTTACGAAGGCCTTTTCGGGTATGAGTGTCACTGACCACCACAGGATCAAACGCGAAGTGTCGAGTGGGCTGAACCAAGTCTGATAGCAACTCAGGCGGATAACCATACTGACAATGCCAGACCGACTGGACTGCAAGATGCCACTCTCTTGCGTTAATCGGCTTTGAATAACGTCGAGCCAAAAGCGGGTGGGCAACATGCAGCTTGTTGACGTCATTATTAATAGACTTAAGCAAGTTCGCTTCAACAATGCGTCTTTTCCCGTTACTGGCTTGTTTGTAGTAATGATGCAGCGCATAACATGCCGTTGGCGTAAGAGAGTAGCGTGTAAAACTCGACAGTTGCTTTTTTTGTTTGCGTGGATGATGGACTTTAAGTGTGAGTCTGTCTTCAAACACTTCAATGGAATCAGGGCGTTTAAGTATTTCTATCCAATGAGCCATCGATAGAGGTGCGACTTCCATGCTGAGCAGAGTAATGAGCTCATACGGCGACAAGACTTTGCCTTTGCTCACCCAGTCTTGTTTCTTATATTCGCCATATAGCGCGCCACCTAAGTTGGCGTGCTTCATGATTTTAATTACCCAGCTTTGCATATGGTCGCGATAGACTCGCGCCTTTTGTTCCGGCAACTGCCACTGACACACGTTCTGCAAATAGAGAAGAATATGATCGAGTGCAATCTTTTGTTTGCGTTGGCGACCACTAGGCACTGTTTTAATGTGTGAGCGAATGCGCTCGAGTGATTCATCGGTTAATGTTCTGCGGTTTTGGCTGTCCTCAGCAATGAGCGTAATGACGGCTTCATAGTGCTCATTAGCTAAAGGAGATAACCCCATTTCATGCAGGTAGCATTGAATATCAGCAGCGGTTAGGTTGTTAGATGTCATGCTGTGCCTCCTTGGCAAGTTGGTTTTGATGTAAAAAGGTGCTTCTGAAGGTATCCGGAGCATCCAAACCTAGAAGACTCGCGAGTTGATTCAGGTGTGCGTGAACAGCCTCTTTGGAGGCAGGGAAAACCTGCTCACTTCCTAGATGTTCACCAAATTCACTGTGTCCCATCAAACGGTCAATCTGCTGTGTGGTGAGGGCAGGGAAGTTCGCCGTCAGCGCCATTTGTGCAAAGGAATGACGGAGTTGATAAGGAACCACGTTTGGATTGGCAGAGAAAGACTGTATGGCCGTGCGAAGCGTTTTTGCGTTGAGGTTTACCGCGTTGATATCCTCATCGAGCAAGTACCACAGAGAGTTCGTCTTTGGTTTTAAAGACAGGTGCAGGGTAATGATGTGCTGAACCGCAAGGTATTCTTTTAACGCATGAGAAAAAAAGTCACAAAGCCAAACTGTGCGATAGCGCCCTTTGTCGCGCACCATGGCATGGCGACAGTCAAAACACTGGCTAGCCTCTATTGAAATGGCGTGCGTGGGTCTCACGCCCGTCAGTATTAAAAACTGAAACGTGATTTGGTAGGTGCGCAGATTGTAATAGTGTCTAAGTGACTCCTTCGTCCAGGTATCGCAGTGGGCCTCACGCACCGCATCAGACAGAGAATGAAAAAACTGTCTGACTTCATCAACAGAGAGTGCCCTATCTGAACCGACATAAATGGGCTCAGCAGGTACATGAGTGTAAGTCCCGTTTTGTTGACGTCTCTCAAGTTGGGGAATGCTCCCCGATTGCATCAGGTATTGAGGGCGCTTTACGCGTTGCTCGAACTGAAAAGGGAAGTAACCTTTCAGCTCATGCAAACGGATAGCATCCACCAAACGCTTTACATAGCGATTGTGGGCTTCAAATATCTTAAAGCGTATTTTGTCACTGCCCTCTCTTTGGTATGCCTTAGCGCTATGATGATGGTCTTGATGGCGCGTTAGCATCACACTTTTGGCAATCGTGGAAAGCTTGGGATCGCTCTGCCCCATATGAAGCCAGTAACGAAACAAACGATCTTTTCGCACGCGAGCATGAGAAGAGAGCTTACCCAGAGTTTTCCATTTACGACCAAGGTCTTCACAAAGCGCTTTGTGTTGCTTTTCCGTTAGTAACGGCGAAGAAGAGCCCGACGGAAGAGCGTCAATGAACAGAGAAATGAAAGCGTCAGGTATAGGTTGCCAAAGATACTCAACAGCGCCTTTCACTAGATACGCATTCGCATACTCAATCCAACTGATGTTGTTCATGCGTACCGGTCTAAGAGCGTGGGGTTGGCATTCTGAGTTGCCAGTAACGCGCTTAAGTCTGGGCAAGTTGCCTATCGCTTCTATGTCTAACAACTCATGGGTCATCCACCAAATAAGAAAGCAGGCAACCTTACGTTTGCGAACGGTCTCTGAATCACCTTTGCGATGAATACGATGCAGCGCAATCGCAAGTGTCGTCGCGATGAGCTGTGCATCGGGCGCAACCCCGCCACTGTTATTCGCTCGATTTCGTTTTTGTTGTGCAGTGAATTTGCTCATTACACCCTCCTTGGTCAGCTGATAGAGTTCGTGACCTCCCCAAAGTCGTGGAATCTTTGAGGGAGGTCTATTTCCAAAATATCAGCGAATTTTTATTTCCAAAATCGGGGTAAAGTGAGCTTGTAGGGATGGTGCTATGAGGTCTTAAGCCTTGTGGTATATGGCTTTGTTATGTATTGGGTTGGCGATTTATATTAGGATTTAAGTTGGTTATATAAAAATTATTTTTAGAACAATTCGAATTTTTTCTCAGATTTGTTCGAATCTCTACTGGGATAACTATGGGTGTTGTAACTTGTACTTAACCAAAGGAAGTGGGAGTAATGGATAAGCTTCCGGAAAAGTTTCTGAGTTTTGAAAACTTGACCAACTTAGTTTGCTTAATTGACTTGTGACTTTAGTTAAAGAGGTGAAGCGAATAGGTCACTCTCAAATCCGTGTTGCCTGTAGAGGATAGATTAAGGTCGACTTGCTCAGTGGTCACACATTTGGTGATGGGATTTGTGGGTTGTTCTTGGACAAACTTTGTTAGTTATATTACTCAATTAGGATGTAACGGACTAATTGAGATACGTGACAGTAAAGCCTTGCTGAGGTGCGCCTAACACCATGAAAAAAGGAAAGTCATCATAATCTCAAGGCTCAATCGAACCACAAATGATGAAGTTTAGCCGTCACTCTTAAGCATTTTGTTAGGTATTTTTGATGTTAAGTTCTTTTTTACCAATTTCTTTGATTTTCTTTGTACACTCATCCACAGCTCCCCACTGCTCATCGAGGTGCTCGAACCAAGTATTAGCATTGCGAGCCTTGGATAGGGCTTTGTCCATATCTTGAACAGCATCCAACACTTCCGGAGACACTATGAACGACGAGGTTTCCGCTATTCTAGATATGTTTCGTCTCGCTTCTTTAAACTCAGACCAAAGTTGCTCGCTATATTCCTCACTCAACTGTCGTTGTTCAATTTCAGCATCAAAATGCTCTCCGGAACGCCACTTCATATCGTGAAGAGCTTCGATCAAGTTTGTATAAGCGTCCGCTTTTCTTTCCCACCACTTTTCATTCCGAAAACGACGGTTGGCTAACCAAGCAGCGAGAAACGCGGCACTAACTGAGATTAGTATCTGGACGACTAATTTAGCTATTTCCATTTTTATAAAATCCAAACTTGAATGAATACCTAGCGACATATTAAAGCGTGAGCAACGATACCACAAAACTCAATTATGCTACTGTAAACACAAAGCTCAACGATGGAACGGAAAATACGAAGAGCTGGAATTTACTCCCAAAGGCTTTGTTATACCTTTATATTCCTCGAGAACAACTCCTCAAAAAAGCTGCTAAAAACCTCTGAGCAGTAAGCAACAACCCCTTTTCCAAGCGCTATTTTATTATACTGGGCTAGTGATAGATGAGGACAAGAATTTACATATCCCATTAACGCCTGATTACCGGTTGGGACTGCACCATCGGCGTGAACTAGTTAATTTCTAATCTGTTGAATTAGTTGGATTTCACACCAAGTTTTATGTTCCTCTGGGAAATCAATTTTTGCTACTTTAGTTAAGTAAACTTGTGATCTCTTGAGGATATCATTTTCACCAAAATCAGATAGCAAGATTTCCGTATTTGTTAATCTTGTATATAGATGACAAAGGCTATTTAAGTGCTTTTCAAGTACAGAGTAAATGCTGATCACACCAGACTTTCGCTGAATATCAGGGTAAATTTCCCCGAGTTCCCTATACTCATAATGCCTATCTTCAAAAAAATTAGCTCTTTCATAAGGATCTCAATCTTTTGTCATGTCATTATGCGCTTTGCGCAGTTCTAAAACTTCCTGCTCGAGAAGATCCTCTACTTTTTGGGCATGAAACTTATAGTGTTGAAGTTCAAAAATAACGCTACTCTGTGCAAATGATAAGAATATTGAATCCACGCAACTCTCCTGAAAATATAGCATTGTTAATAGTAGGTCTACTCGTAACTCTGTTTTCCTAAACGCTATTTAACCTAACATAAATCATTAAAGTATAATGCATATATTTCATACCCATTCTTCAAATAAAGCGATTGGATGTGCTACCTTCGGAATACAAGCAATTTATTCATACTCAAACTGAATTCAGCTCACTAAGTGGTATAAATAAACATAGCAAGGTACGGGCAGGCCTTGTCGTATGCAATACATTATTATTTATATGTGAAAACTAGCTGACTATCTAAGATGTATTCAAGAGTGGATCAATTTTGGGGGTATTTCTAAGTTATGAAGTGTCCACTATGAAGGCTCTAGATAATTCTGTTTTACTAGGAAGAACAGAATGACTTGGTAGCAACAATAAGGTGTACGGCTACTGAAAAGGCCAGATTGTAGTTAACAATCCAAAGTAAAAAAACTAAATTTCAAAGAACTCATCTGAATTAGCTAGACACTGGTACATGACCTTTTTCCAGTGGTTATGAAACTGACCTGAATCTATCAGCGGCTGAAGATTTGCCTCAATAAAAGCATTTTTGATAGCTAGTGGAGTTGCATTGGGGTCAAACTTAAGAATCATGCTCCTGAAAGCATTCTTCTGTACGATTACTTCACTGAGGTGTTTACCAGCTTCAAGTCGATACCGACTCGCTAAATCTAGATTATTGAAGTGGTTGTGTGCTCTGTCTTTATCTGCTTGACTCCACGTCGCAGGACAACTTACGTGGTAACTAAGTGCTCCTTCATTCCTATCAAGAAACTCAGCGAATACCCATTGCTCCTGAAAAAATATGTCTTTATCAACATAAGGATGAATCGCTTGTTCTTCTTCAGTAGTAGCGTAATTTTGCCCTTTTTCCCCCATATTACAGTCGCGACAAGATGGCACGAGATTAAGAGGCATAATAGAGAATTCAGGGAAGTGAGCCTTAGGTAAAAAGTGGTCAAGATTCTTGGTGTGTCCGATATCACCACAAAACGGACATCTCTCCCCAGAGGATACCATTAGCTCATCATAGAAACGCCTAGCGGGCTTATCTTTGTTTCTTAGATTGTTTTCATACAAGTTAACTAGCTTTCGCTTCGTCAAATTCCCTATAACTTGAGTATCATTAGTCAGCGGAGTCGTTTTCGGGTATTGAAATAAATTGCCTGCTAAACTAAGTCTCTTGTACTGAGTCTCCTTTAAGAGAAACGTTGGAAAGTGATCAACAAAGTTGGCTTTTACGTGGGCCTGATACATACCATCTGAACACTTATCTAACATTTCAATAAAAGTTATGGCTTGGGATTGTAGTTTTTTCACTGAGTCTTACCTGAGTCTCTATTGAGAACCATAGCTTTCAATACAGTCCTTCCTTCTAAACCAATTTGGCTACCGTATTGGGTTAAAATATCTTCATAAGAGAGGCCTGACTCAACAGATTTAGCTAATAAAGAATGATACCCAGAACTTTCAACCTCCAAAGAAAACACTTCTCGAGTTAGTACTCCTAGATTTTCACCGAATGTTTCTATATCGGGCCGCTTTACAGTTATAGCCTCCCGTGAACGTATTACCTTCCAAACACAAGATTTAGGCACTTCTTGTAAAACAACTGGTGAGTGCGTTGCTATTATTGCTACACCATTTTTTGCATAGAGTAGATCACTTAAAGTCCGCAGAAAAGCAGCCAACAATGGAGGGTGAAGATGACCTTCTGGCTCGTCAAGCAACACTAGAGATTTTTCACCAACTGTATCTACTAACCTTGTGACAGTAAATAGAACAATGGCGTGTCCAGAGCTCATTCGCGATAAATATTTTTGAATATCCTGGTAAAACAAATCTCGGAACTCATCGCTATCAACTTGGGCATCTATAGTATTGTCTTTGAGGGAAATATATCTTGTATTCAGGATGCTTAGGCCCATATTTGAGAAGTTTTGGTCACAACTTAACTTTTCAATAGCCTCAAGCCATCTCTCTTTTTTGCTTTCTGTTCTCAAGCAACCAATAAGAGCTGATACAAACTCTAAGCGAAGATCATCTAGAGAGCTCAAAACCTGATTATTTTTTTTGTCTCTCAATCCGATGTAAAAATATTTTGTACCTTTGGCCGGGTCAGGTTGCTCTTTTGGTGGAGAAAAAGGGTCAAAAGCACTAAATGAGACTGATACTAAAGAGCGAAAATAACCAGTTGGAATCCGGGATTCATTAAAATCGTTGCTCTCGGTAAAAAAATGTTCTCATTATCTGGCTTTGTAATGGCCTCTATCATGTCATTTAAGATGGTTGTTTTTCCACAACCATTTCGACCAATAAAGGCGTGTATATTTGTACTGGGAGCGGAATTAACCGTTACTTCAAAAGGTATTTTCAGGTCGCAAAATCCGTCTACCCCATTACGTATAAAGTTAAAATCGAAATCTGAAAGCTCTGCAAACCCCTCTAATACCCTAGCGAACTGGCCATGAACCTCTGACAAACTTACGCCACGAAATAAGGAGATATTTAATACTGATTCATCTTCAATATCAGGTAGCCTATTAGGTAAATGAACGATATCCTGCAAGGAATTTAGAATATATTTTTTTAGAGCACCATCTAACTTATTCAGACTTTTGTAATACTCTACATTTGTCCCGACAGAAAAATATTTCTCAGTGAGCGTAGAAAAATTTTTTCCCAATGTAGAGTATGTACTAGTGCTTATAGTTTGGC
This sequence comes from Vibrio ishigakensis, assembly GCF_024347675.1. Classification (NCBI taxonomy): domain Bacteria; kingdom Pseudomonadati; phylum Pseudomonadota; class Gammaproteobacteria; order Vibrionales; family Vibrionaceae; genus Vibrio; species Vibrio ishigakensis. The sequence goes on from NZ_AP024882.1 coordinate 1,071,503, forward strand.
CTTTGAAGGCGATTTTTACATTGCCAATGTCATGTGACGTACCGTTCTGATCGAATACTGTCATGTAAAACATTGTTATAAACGAATAATCATTCCAATAATCCACTTGTAGGTAAGCGGTGCTTATACTGGAGGAAGGTAAGTGTACATTTTTATCCAAGACTACGAATTTAATCATCGCATCTCACCATTAAATGTGATGATGAAAGCACTAACACGCTGCTCAGTGAGTCGCGGAATATTCATTTTGCGTTGAAGGAGTCTGAGCCGCTTAGTCATTTTATTAATAACTCTTTTCTATTCGATTCTTTCATGCTTGATGTCATTAGCACATATTACATTAAGTAGTCTGATACTAACTTGAGCTAGCTCTTAGAATAGCCCTATCGATTAGAGTGGTTACTTTGAGGTCTTTCTTTGAATCGCTGCCCCAAAAGCTATTTCTGATGATTAGAAGTACTTAGTCTAGCTAGACCACCTAAAACGTTTTTGGGAAAAGTGACTCAGTCTGTGAAGAGGTAACTATTCTCGGGCGCGAACTTTGTATGGAGTAATTATAAATTTGTATGTTCCAAACTAAGTTCTGGGTTGAGGTAGCAACTCCACCAAATCACATTTTAATGCGTTGGCTAACTGATAAGCCTTATCGAGTGTAATGTTCACCTCTCCACGCTCGATACGCCCTACATAACTCCTGTCGATCTCGGCTAGTAAGGCGAGGTTATCTTGAGAGATCCCTTTCTCTTTTCTGATCTTGCGAAGGTTGGCACCAAATTGCTTTGCTAAGTCATTCATTTAAAATAGCTCTTCAAATGAAATGACTATCCGATGTTGATGCTTATATATCCACGGATTATAATCCGCATTTAATGTTCAATACTTAGGCCGAAACTACTATGAACTATCAGATTTTTTCCGATATCTACAGAGTTATCTCTCCGTCCAACATGGTCGACTTTGGTGCCTCTGATGTGAGAGTTCGTATCGCGAGTGGCATTTCCGCAACCTCAAAAGAAGCTCAAGCACTAAGGGTGCGAATAGCGAGGCAATTAAAGCGCTTGGAAGAGCATGGGCTAGTAGAAAGCCGAATGTACAGCCGTATTCGTGTTTATTCCAAGACAGAAGCTTTTTACAAGGCCAGCTTCGAATTAGTTGAGTGGACCCCACCAAAACCTCGCAACAAATACAAATCTCATTACTTATCGCTTAAGAAAGAGCTCAAGTATGTGGCTGCACAACTGAAAGAAAAACAGTCTGAAGCATCAGAGTATCGGAAGCTCATGCAACGATCTGAAGAGCTATCAGAGGTGATAAGGCCTTTATTTACAGAAACCACAGAGTCAATAGACAGGTTGAAAGCCAAAACTGCTGCCCTCAACAACACAATCAAGCTTCTTAAGTTGCGTGTGTAGTTAGGGGAATAGGAACAAGTTCTGCTTAGAGCAATGCAACGCAATCAGTTTGGTGTCGGGTCAACGTTTGTAGTGCGTCCCAGTGTGGAGTTTGGAAATATAGAACGTGCGATACCATCGAGATGAGACTTTACTACGGGAGTGTGAGTGATGCTTAAACAAGCTTTGTCGATGGGATTTGCTTTTGGTGTGGTGCTGGTGGTACTGACACCAGATTCACCGAGTTGGTTGGAAGTTCTGGCTTGGGTATTCTTGCTTTGTGTATTTCTACTGGCGATTGCTACCTTGAACGCCCCAAAGATTTCAAACTGGTGTGATGAGCAACTTCAAAAACTCCAAAGCCGAAAGAAGTGAAGTTAGTAAATGCTTCGAGTTTTGGCCTTATTCGTATCACTATGTGGTTAGTGATTCTCAGAGCAGTTCTAACTGGCGGTCGTAATATATACTCTATCGCGTATAAACCTTCCTTTATACGCGATAGAGTATAAAGGCAGAGTCAGTTACCACTCCAGCAGCTTGCGAACTACATGACGTATTAACTTAATGTGAAATCAAGCTCTCAACTAAGCATTAATAACAAGGAGGTACGTCAGGTCCAGTCTCTGACCTTGGATATGAAAAGCCTTTGGCTGATTTACTCGTTCTCTAAAGACTTCATCTCGCTAATGTAAATTTTATTACAGTAACTATTTTTACAGTAGCGTCATTCAGATCACTAGTGCGAGAGTAGTACGAACAACGCGCGGTACTTGTAGGTACAAAAAGGGACAAGGCTTCTGGAAGTTCAGGAAGGAGTGATGCGATTAGGATGCCCATTCACATCATTTTTTGATTTGATTAGCTGGTAGATTTGCATCACTCAGGTCCTTGAGAAGTAGTCAAAACTGTCTCAAAACAACGATTTCAGAGGAAAAAGTGTCTCACCCCATTTTAGAGGTCGTCAATTAATTCAATTTAATCAACCAGTTACAGTAATACGTAAAACCGCTTCCAATACCCCTAACTATTTTGAGCAGAGCCTGACTTAATCTTCGTGATTTTCGAAAATACAGCGCTTTGGCAGTTTATTAAAGTACTGACGCTTCCATTCAGGCTCAAAAAGCAGATAGCGCTCTCCAAGCACGATGACCTCTAACGCGAGCTGTTTCTCACTTTGTCCAATGTTAATTTCCGCCCAACTGGGAGTGATTTTAAAAACTCGGCCTGTGATTTTTACAGCCGTAGCTTGCTTATCGACTTTATCATTCGTTCCGATGTAGTGAGGGGTCAAATACCCAACTATTCCCTGAGCAATAAGGTCATCGTCACCGTTGTAGTCGCCCAATTTCCAAATATAAGTAGTTTGCCCAGAAAAAAGTTGTTCGATGGTGATCTCTTGTGGCACAAGACAACTTTCCTCGACGATAAAAGTTCGAGAGTGAAAATGGTAGATAAAGTAAATCGCCACTAAAACAGACAGGAACGTTATCATGATGAATGGGCTTCGAAGCATTCGACATCCTTTTATAAGGCTAGGGCAAAGTGTACAGCACTTACAATGCCCTCAGTCCTAGTGAGCGTGAAGGTTCACGATGATACTCATCACTACTAGTGTACCTGTTAAAACCTATCACCTCCAAAAACTAGACGTATGAATAGAGTACAATAATATCTCGTGCTAGAAGTTGGATTCGATGGCTTCTATTGAGTAAGAATACCCAACTTCGGGTAATTCAGAGAGTGTAACTCTATAAATCAGAACCGGATCTTCCTCGCCGGGTAGTCCAACACGTTCAAGAAGCCTTCTTTCATCAACGAAAGTTTGGCTCTCAATAGGTGTTTGCATTGTAATTGAAAGGTTTGTATCAACCCAGTGTCTATCTGGGTCAAAACAAGCGTCATCGCATTCCCCATCACCAGGTTTTTCGAAATAGTTGAGGCCAACTAGGTATTCTCCTGGAACCACATCTTCGCAAAATTGTTGGTAGTGTACAGGGCCACCATTGTCTTCATCGTCTAAATTTAGTCGGCCGAGTCCAAATGTATTGTTCGGATAAATATGATTACCATCAGGTTCAAAAACATGCAGGTGGATTGAGGTTTCTTCGAGAGTGTCGGAGTTGTATCCAGTCCAACTCAAAGATGATGACCAAGCCAATACTTCTTGCTCCAATCCATAGTTGTCTAACTCGTTGGCTTGTGTTTCGAGGTCATTTAAAATTTTTATTTTGGAGGGGGAGTTTTCCGCCATGTAGGACTCGGTGAAGTAGTGCCCGGTTTCATCGAACGGATTGGGTTCATCAGGAAAATTAACCACATTTCCCGGAAGACTCCCCGGTATGCGCGCCATAGTCTTATCTGAAACTAGTGTGGTATGTGCACCATTTTTTACTACGAAAGATGCGGGAGACCCAATAGATATCATGCCCCAACGGTCCCGATATTCCAGGTCTATATGATCATAGGCTTGAATGGCAAAGTAGTTTCCTTGCGAATAAGCAAGAGCGAGTACTCTTTGTCCTTTCTTCAGTTAATTATTGTACATTTCAACATGTTTTGAGACATAAGGATTTTGTGCTGCTTTTTCTATAGCTTGTTCCATTTGCGTTTGTAGAATATCTTTAGCTGAATCAGAGACCCAGTTTGCTTCTTCAACCAAGTGTCTTAAGGCTTCTTTTTTCTCAACGTTAGATCTTTGTTGGAATGCTTCGAAGAGATCAAGAACAAAGCCTTCACTTGGATTGAGGGCTAGCGCGTAGCGGACTCGATTTTCAAGTACCGTACCTTCAATATGTGCCTCAAAGGCTTTCTTAAGAAGTTCTCGTTGTTTGTTTGCTCCAACCCGATCTGTATTCATCCCATTAACAAAGAACACAGTCACGCCGAACTGACAGATAGTTTGGGGAGCTGCTTGGAGATTAGCTGTAAAAAGTACGAAGAAAATTAGTGCATTGATTTTTAAGTTGTTCATTGTTGCTCCTCCAGTACTTGAATGACTTCAGAAGAGCAACTTTTCGCTTTTTCAGATGAGGATTTTGCGTAAGTAACGATATCAGACGTTTGATCGTGAAACTTTGAGTAAGCAGTTACTCTCTCAAGGGTGTTGTTGGTTTCAGCTGAGATGTTCGCGGCTATCTCATAAGCTTTCATGTCCTCAAGGTAGTATGCACAAGCTAAAGCGTTCTCCAATAGATCAAGGTTTTTGGCAGATGCTTCTTTTGATTCAGCTTCAATTAAAATTCGTTGATAAACGCGAGCCAAATCGAGTGTAGCGATGAAGAACGGTTTTTCACTAATGTAGTGCTGATAGAGATAATGCTGGACATCGTCCCGAATGCCATCGTTATCGGCGTCAACGCCTTGTACAGAGAGATTGTTCTCTGGTCCTGGCATTGGAGGTAACTCGGAAGGCATTGAAGAAGGGATGATCGTAATCGATAACGGATTGGCTAGGTTCTTCGGCTTATCTTTCTCCTTTGTCTTTTTATAGATTGAGAGATAACCCAATATTGGTGTATCCGAAGTACCTTGAACATGATTGACCGATAACATGACTTGATATTGGTGCCCCTTCTTTACATGCTCAAATGCAGAAGGAGTAACAGAAACAAGGCCATGGAGTTCTGGAGCTATCTTTAGTGTGAGTGCTCGAACATTTTTTGTAGATTCGAAAGAAACAGGAATGTCCAGTATGTCTCTGTCGAATTGCTCTACGCGCAACTCTTTTGTATCGAAGTTGATAACGGGTGTTTTTGCTAGAGAAGGGCAAGCGAGCAAACTTATACAGAAACTCAACATCAGCGTTCTCATAACGATTTCCTTATCTTGATTTACTGAAGTTATCAAAATAGGTGTGCACGTATTTTTTCGCGTCTGTTAAGAGGAAACTTCAAACTTTTTCCATTCTTTGATGAAGTTATATGGTTTTTTGAGGGCCTGTCTTACGTCGCTTACAATGCGTTAGAGCAACTAAATGACGTAAACGCAATTCTGATAAGATACTGCTTAGCGCATGGTGTCAACTAGTACAGTTTAGTAAAACCAGCAAAGACTTGGTGGTTCTTATATGTTTGTAAGATTGGGAAAGTTAGAAGAAGTGAGGGCTGATTTTTCTTAGAAGTGGACTAGCAGTGAAGTCTTAGTCGCTTTTCCAGTTCAGTAAGTGTTCCGAAACCCAAAATACCGTCGGCTTCTACGCCAATATGAGATTGAATACTCTTTATTCTTTCTATATTACTTCTCAACATAGTAAGTTCCTTTTCAGAGCGGTTTGGTTTCAAACAAAGGGATCTTTGCAATAATTCGCGTCCATATGTCGAGATTTGAAAAATAAACTCTATTCGTTCTTCCATCTGATTTTGCGTGCCAATCATGTTCGAAATCAGATACTTCGTGTACCTCAGTTCCCCCTTTGACTTTTAGGAATTGCTGAAATACTGCACCACCAATCATTGGGTGCATGATAGTCGATCCATTCAAAGTCTACTTCAGTAGTAGCAGCGTAATTTAATAAATCTGATACTGCATCCTTTACACATTCTGACGCAAACCCCATAGCAGTAACATGTGAACCTAGTGTGACTAGACGACACCTTTGTGTTTCTGCAAGTTGTGACAAAGCGATAACAGTAGCCATTGAGCGAGCAGAGTGCACTAAAACTATCGGTGGGGCGTCGCTCAACTTTTATGCTTCAGTTAGTGCCTCACTGAACCTTGTCTTGATTACTTCCACCTAGCAGCGCCTTCCTCAACATAACTCCGTGCATTGTGGCCTACATCAATAGAAACCAATAACTTCGGTCGCAAACTAAATAATAGGGTGGTACCTAAAACTAGAGTATCAATCATCTTTTTTAATATGGTTTGACAGTTATCAGGGATTCTTATGAGTGAAGCGAACTATGATGCGTTGGAAGTAGAGCCTGTAGGTGGAAGGACAATAAGATCTGTTATTGAAAAAAGTGCAATGACTTCAATAAATGCGGTAAACGACCAAGAGGACAACAAGAAGAAACCGAATAAGATGGCCGCAATGATTGGCCATGACTGAGAACCCCTTAGATCTTTACCAAAGAGCTTTGCTAGTCCAAACCTAAACTCTTTTAGCACAGCCAAAAATCGATTCACGGTCGCCAAATTGATCTTTTCTTGCTGATCATGCCAATCCAACAAAAAAGTCAGCAACCACCTCGTTGTCATTGCCTGTTAGTTTGTAAGCGATATTGATACCTGTAGCGGCGCCGTCTATTTTTTTCAATTGTCCAATGAATAGGGATTCAAGTCTAAGGGGGTTAGGCAGATCTTTTTGAAGTGCAGCGTAGCCATACCCTACTTGTTCCACCTCAGACCCGAGCACAAAGATAATGGTGGTTTTTCTGGAATTCGAATCTTACATCTTTTCACCTCGGGAGCCAGATATAGAGGTGGGTAGCCATTGACTAGAGGATAGTTAAGGTCTGTTTTGTTTCCTTCCAAGTTTTCTTGAGGTAATGATGGAGTATATGACCCTTTATTTTCACGAGAGCCCAAGTTGCTCACGTGTCCGAGTTTCAACTAGAGGTGAATCAATTGAAAAGCAATAGCGGGAAAGTGAGCTTGATTTTAATGACGCGAATTTCATGCAGTGAAAGCAACTAAAGCTCCAATCCTTGCATGAGTCTTGAAGTAGCCACGGCTCACATTAAAGGAGATTATTTCAATACAACTCCTATCCTTACCTAGTTAAAAGCGTTTATACTCAGAGAAACCTAGTGGTTAAGGATAACCATAATTAGATAAATTTCAGTTAGTTGAAAGTTTCAACATAAGGATTGTTGTTTGAAATTTCTCATCACAGGTGGCGCGGGGTTTATTGGTTCTGCCGTCATTCGCCACATAATTGCTCATACATCTGATACTGTCATCAATGTTGATAAACTCAGTTACGCTGGTAATTTAGAGTCGCTAACGCTGGTTGAATCCAGCAGCAGATACCATTTTGAACAAGTGGATATTTGTGACAGGAAGGAATTAGACAGGCTGTTTGCATTTTACCAACCCGATATTGTCATGCATCTTGCCGCTGAGTCTCACGTTGATCGCTCTATTGATGGGCCTGCTGACTTTATTCAAACCAACATTATTGGCACATATAACCTGCTAGAAGCTTCACGAGCGTATTGGAACGGGTTGGACTTAGAGAGAAAAGAGCAGTTTCGTTTCCATCATATCTCGACAGATGAGGTCTATGGAGATCTAGAAAACCCTTCAGATTTGTTCATAGAATCAACCTCTTATAAGCCCTCCAGTCCATATTCGGCGTCTAAGGCATCCAGTGACCACCTGGTTCGAGCGTGGCAGAGAACATATAATTTACCTACTTTGGTGACTAACTGTTCTAACAATTATGGTCCTTATCATTTCCCCGAAAAACTTATACCACATATTATTTTGAATGCTCTTCAAGGAAAGCCTCTGCCGATCTATGGCAATGGGCAACAAATTCGAGACTGGCTATATGTAGAAGATCACGCGAGGGCTCTTTATCTAGTTGCCACACAAAGCAAAGCAGGTGAGACATATAATATTGGAGGGCACAATGAAAAGACTAATCTCGATGTTGTACACATGCTGTGTGATTTGCTTGAGGAGTTGGTTCCAGAAAATCAATACTCTAAGCAACACGCGGGAGGGGGAGGTTTTCGCTCTTTAATTTCTTTTGTACAAGACCGACCTGGCCATGATCTGAGGTATGCCATTGATGCTTCAAAAATTGAAAAGGAATTAGGCTGGAGGCCTAAAGAGACCTTTAATAGCGGTATTAGGAAAACGGTTAGTTGGTATCTCGAGAATGAGGCTTGGTGGAGTCGGGTATTGGATGGGTCTTACTCTTTAACGCGTTTAGGTTCGGGAGTTTAGTATGAAAGGAATTGTACTAGCTGGTGGTTCCGGGACACGTTTATACCCCATTACACGTGGTGTATCGAAACAGTTGTTACCACTTTACGACAAGCCGATGATCTATTACCCGATATCGGTACTGATGTTAGCGGGTATTCGTGAAATATTGATTATCACTACTCCAGAAGATAAAAACAGCTTCGAACGACTTTTAGGCGATGGCTCAGGTTTTGGAATTCGCCTTTACTACCAAGTTCAAGATAAACCTGAGGGAATAGCACAAGCATTCATCATTGGAGAGCAGTTTATAGGTGAAGACAACTGTTGTTTGATTCTTGGAGATAATATCTTTTATGGGCAGAGGTTCACAGAAACGTTAAAGAGAGCGTGTGGACTTGAGCAGGGAGCTACGATCTTTGGCTATCAGGTTAAAGACCCAGAGCGATTTGGCGTAGTGGAATTTGATGAACACCAAAAAGCCATCTCGATTGAAGAGAAACCAATTGTGGCTAAATCTAATTGTGCAGTTACAGGGTTATATTTTTACGATAACCGGGCGGTTGCTTTCGCAAAACAACTGACTCCCTCTGGGCGAGGAGAGCTCGAGATAACCGACCTCAATGAAATGTACTTAAAAGATGGGACCTTGAATGTTGAAGTGTTGGGGCGTGGTTTTGCGTGGTTAGATACAGGGACACACGAGAGTTTGCATGAAGCTTCTTCGTTTGTACAAACCATAGAAAATGTTCAAGGCTTAAAGGTAGCTTGCCTTGAGGAAATCGCTTTGAAGCAAGGTTGGTTGACCAAACAAGAAGTGCTAGAGCTTTCTAAACCCATGGTGAAAAATGACTATGGACAATATCTAGTTCGGATTGCGAGTGAGTAAATCGATGAAGTTACTTATCACAGGATGTGATGGTCAATTGGGTAGATCGATTTTAGAGCGGATACCCAGTGGACTGTGTGTCGCAGCTTTTTCTAGCAAACAATTGGATATTACACACCAAAAACAGGTGTTTAGCCTTATTCGAGAACAGAGGCCGGATTACGTAATTAATTGTGCTGCCTATACCGCTGTGGACAATGCAGAGATTGACGCTGATATTTGTAATCAAGTTAATAGGGACGGCGCTCTATATTTAGCTGAATCAACTAAAGAGCTAGGTGCAACATTAATTCATTTTTCAACCGATTATGTGTTCTCTGGTGAAACAATGAGGCCTTACTCTGAAACTGGTTCTACTAAACCCATCAATATCTATGGTTTGAGTAAACTCGCTGGAGAGGAAGCCGTTAGGGAATGTAATGAAAAGCACATCATTATGCGTACCTCTTGGGTTTTTAGTGAGTATGGAAACAATTTCGTTAAAACGATGCTTAAGGTTGGGGCTAGGCTGAGCGAGGTCTCTGTGGTCAAAGACCAACTTGGTGGGCCTACATATGCGGGTGATCTTGCAAATGCAGTACTTTCAATCATTGAGAAGTTAGAGAAGGGACTCAAGGATTACGGTACTTACCATTATTCAGGGGTACCGTATGTTAGTTGGGCTGACTTTGCTGAGACCGTATTCTCCAAAGCAGAAAAGGCAGACCTCTTTCCAGCTCCAAGCCTACTTCATGTATCAAGTGAAGAGTACAGAAGTCGAGCAAAACGACCGAAAAACTCCAGACTATCTAATGATAAGATTTTTGAGACATTCCAGATAAAACCGAGTAATTGGCAAGATGCATTAATAGATATTGGTAAGTTCAGGGTGCAGTAATGAAGGTAATTGAAACAAGTATTACGGACGTTAAAATCATTGAGCCAACCATATTCAGAGATGAACGAGGTTTTTTCATGGAAACGTGGCATCAAGACCGATTCGAGGAATTGGTAACAGGTAAACCAACACGCTTCGTACAGGATAATCATTCTAAATCCGTAAAGGGCACATTACGAGGGTTGCATCTACAAACCCAAAATACGCAAGGTAAGTTGGTGAGAGTTATCTCAGGAGAAGTCTTTGATGTAGCAGTGGATGTTAGACCTGAGTCAGCGAGCTTTGGGCATTGGGTTGGGGTTTATCTATCCGCGGAAAACAACCGTCAATTATGGATTCCTGAGGGCTTTGCGCATGGATTTTACGTGGTTAGTGATGAGGCAGAGGTCGTATATAAGTGCACTGATTACTACAACAGCGACGCTGAAGTCAGCATTCAGTGGAACGACCAAGGTATTGGTATTGAGTGGCCAATAATGTGTCTTGAACCAATCCTCTCCACAAAGGATTCTGAAAATAGTATATCTTTGAGGTCTTTTTTGTCGATTAATTCGAATGAGAAGGCCTAATATGAACTTTGAAAGCCAAGGAGAGTGGAAGTATTCGACTAACGCGTCGGCTTTTCTAGATGAGTCATTATTAACTGCAAAGTATATCGTAGGTCGTAATGAGGTTGCTGAGGCATTAATTGGAAGAGTAAATATTAGTGCTATCATTGATGACTTTTTTGCTGAGTCTGAATGGCTTGGTGTACCCGTAGTTCGAAGCCAAAATGTGCAAAAGGATAGCTTAATTGTAAATTGTTCAACCTCTATTTATCCCGTCACGGTCCAGAGGGTTTTTCACGAACGGGGATTTACAAACGTTATTACACTCAATGAGTTGTTCTCTGTACCAGAATTAAGAGTCCATTTGCCATCGTTTTCCTCCTCGATGTGGTCAATAATTGCGAACAGGCGAGTTGAGATTGAAAATATATTGGCCAAACTTGCAGATGAAGAATCTCGAAAGACCTTTATCGACTGTATATCTTTTCGGTTGTATCTAGATCCAAATATAATGAGATGCTATTCAGTTCGTCCAAGAGAGCAATATGTCGAGGGGTTTATGGAGTACAAGAATGAAATATTTCTTGATGCGGGCGGTTACGATGGAGACAGTAGTCAAAGTTTTGCCGACAACTACCCTGACTATCATAAGATAATTCTAATCGAACCTTCTCATGCAAATATAATTAAGGCTCAAGAGCGCCTAAAGGGTTACAGGGATATTCATTTTGTAGAGGGTGCGATCTCGAATTGTGTTGGTTTTGGAAAATTTGAGGATGACGTTGGCACCATTTGCGCTCTCACCTCTGGTGGAAAAATAGATGTTCCTTTATATACGATAGATGATCTTTGTGAAGATAACATAACTTGCATAAAAATGGATTTAGAAGGACATGAAATGTTTGCGCTACAAGGTGCAGAAAAAATAATTTCCAAGTCTAAGCCAAAGCTAGCAATTTCTATATACCACTCTTCCGAAGACCTTATTGATATTTTTAACTATGTAATGACTTTAAGACCTGATTACAAAGTATATGTGAGACACTACACAGAAGGTTGGTCCGAAACAGTAATGTACTTTAAGTGAATTGATATTTATATTGGGGAAAAGCGTTGAAGTTTTTGGTTGTTGGTCCAGGGCTTATTGGTAAGAAGCACATAGAACTATTGAGCGAACATAGTAAGGCTCAAATAGAGGCGATCGTAAGCCTTCATCCTGATAGGCATGTAGCTTTGAAGGAAGAGCATGGCGTACCAATATATGGGGATATTGATGAAGCGATAAGTAAACATCAGTTTGATGCTGCAATCATTAGCTCACCTAATGAATGTCATTTAGAACATGGCGTTGCTTGTATAAGTGCTGGTATACCTTGTCTGATAGAAAAGCCTTTGGCTAGCAATTTATTGGATGCGAGAGAACTCACTCTGAGAGCAGAGGCGAGTGGGGTACTTGTGTCAGTTGGTCATCATCGTACGTACAGCAGTTACATCCCCTTAGCGAAAAAGATTTTAGACTCTGATTCTTTTGGCAAACTTGTCGCGGTTCAAGGAAGTGCTTTGTTTTATAAACCTAAAGCCTATTTCGAAGCAGGATCTTGGAGAACAAAGAAAGGCGGAGGACCGATTCTCATAAATCTAATCCATGAAATCGGGATTTTCAGGTATTTGTGTGGAGAAGTAGTCAAAGTATACGCACATGCTTCTAATTCAGTTAGACAATATGAAGTCGAAGATACGGTTGTTATTTCGTTTGAATTCGACACGGGCTGTCTAGGTAGTTTTATATTATCGGATTGCGCTTCGAGCTACAAAAGTTGGGAAATGACTAGTGGAGAGAATTCAATGTATCCATATTTCCCGAAACAATCTTGTTACCATTTTTCTGGTACGAATGGCTGTTTAGACTTCCCCAGTATGCAATTCAGGTTTTACAAGGGCACGCCTTCTTGGACCTCTGATTTTGGTGATTCGACTCCTGAATTAAAAGTCGAAGACCCCTTAAAAGCACAATTAGAGTATTTTATAGAGTGTGTTGAGAGTAAAAAAGAAGCGAAGGTAACGTGTCGCAGTGCTTATAAAAACATGCTTGTAATAGACGCAATTCAAAGGTCAATAAATGAAGACAAGCCTGTTTATCTATAAATTTAGTTGAGAGAGATTAAATGGGAAAAGTTCTATTGGTTGATACATCTTTTTCATCGATTCCGATTTATGATTATCTGATTACTGAACATGATGTTTATGTAGTGGGAAACCGAAGCGGTGATGCGCTAGCTATTAGATGTCAGGAAAAATGGATTGAATTAGACTACAGTAATACTGAAAAACTTAAAGAAATCATTGAATCTCATAGATTTGACTATTTGGTACCAGGTTGCACTGATGTCTCTATTAGAGTCTGTCAGGAATTATCTGAGTCTTGTCAATTGTTTGATTCCGTTCAAGTATACTCCCATTTATCGCAAAAACGACTTTTCAGAAACCTTTGTAAAGCGAATCATATTTCTTGTCCACTCACTTATGAAGCGGCTGACTTTCCGATTTATGGGACCTTCATATGCAAACCGGTAGATTCCTATAGCGGGAATGGCGTGACTGTATTCGATGGTAGTAAAGAAAATGAGTTACGTGAAGCCATAGACAATGCGTTGATTTATAGTCAGTCAAAAGAATTTGTCATTGAGGAGTTTGTAGAAGGTCAACTGTATAGTTACAGCACATTTATTGAGCAACAGAAAGTTATGGACTCTTTCATTGTCCTGGAGGGATCATCAGCTACGTCCTTTGCTGTAGATACGAGTTTTTTAATCTCCGATTTTCCTCAAGATATTTCTGAAACTCTAAAAATGAGTATTGAGCGCTTAGCCTCTCATTTATCTCTTGTTGATGGCCTATTACACCTGCAATTTATTCTGGATAAAAGTGGTCACCCACAATTTATTGAAATGACAAGACGCTGTCCCGGTGACCTTTATTCTATGTTGATTGAGTACAGTTCGGGCTACAGATATGCGGCAAAGTATGCATCTTACTACATTTGTAAACGATTAAGCGCGGAGGTTGAATCCGAAAATTTAGTTATAAGGCACACACTAACATCAGATCATCTAGAATCTTTTAATGTTCTAAATTTCAACGAAATTAATACAGTAAAAGCTTTCTGGCCTCTGATAAAACTGGGGGAAAACATAAGGCCCAACCAGAAAGATAGGGTAGGTATCTTATTTTCTCAATGCCAAAGTATTGCAGTTAGAGATGAGCTATATAGAAACTTTATGAATAGAAACGAATATCAGTTTAGTTCGTATAACCATAAGGTTGACCGAAATTGATATCTCTAAATAAACCAATAAAACCAAACTTAAGAAGGCTTAACCAATATCTATCGAAGATAAATGATTGTGGCTGGTATACAAATTTTGGACCATTGAATGAAAAGCTAACAGTTAGGCTTGAGGAATATCTAGGAGTAAAAAACTTACTGTTGGTAAACAATGGTACAACAGGGTTGCAAATTGCAGGCAAAGTGTTGAATAGTCATAATATTATTACTACGCCTTTTAGTTTTGTTGCCACTTCTTCCGCTTTCGCATTCAGTGGAAATAAACTTGCTTTCTCTGATATCGATAGTAAGTCATTCAATCTGTGTCATGAGCGACTTGAAGAAGCGTTGATAGGATTGGATAAAAGTGTAAACACTATCGTAGCTACCCATGTTTATGGAAATCCCTGTAAAGTCGATGCTATAAATGAATTAGGGAAGAAGTATTCAAAAACTATTATTTATGATGCGGCTCAAGCCTTCGGCGTTCAACATGCAGGTCAATCTATATTAAACCATGGAGATGCTAGTGTTCTTAGTTTTCATGCAACTAAAGTTTTCCATACGATTGAAGGGGGTGCCATAGTCTTCAAATCTGAAGCAGATCTTGTAAAAGCAAAGTCGATGATAAATTTCGGTATAGAACAGAACACAGGTGAGATCGTTTGTGCAGGAATAAATGGAAAATTGAGTGAGTATCATGCCGCAGTTGGACTAGTAAACTTAGAAATTATAGATGAGGTTATTGATCATAGAAGAGCATTGTTTGACTATTACAACCACCATTTGAGTGATTTTATCGATATCCCTGAACGGCTTTCTAATTCAGAGTCAAACGCAGCTTATTATCCAGTTAAATTGGAAGGGAAAAGAAAGCTCACAGTGCTAAAGGAAGCTCTGTTCGATAAGAATATAGAGAGTAGAAATTACTTTTCACCTTCACTAGATAAAATATTTTCTACTTCCGATCAAGGGTGCCCAATTAGCCATAAAGTTGCAGAGTCAGTGTTGTGTCTTCCGATGCACTATTATTTGAATTTTTCGCAATTAGAGAAAATAGTATCAGTTGTTAAGAGTGTATTATGAACACTACTAGATATGGTTTTTTTTGGAGTGCATTCGATAGGGTTATATCACAAGCGATTCAACTTATCGTACTAATTGCCCTAGCAAGGCTACTCGAACCGGAAAGTTTTGGTCTTATGGCAATGACTTACGTTCTTGTAGCTTTAGCAAACACATTTATTGATAGTGGTTTTTATAATTCTTTAGTACGGAAAGCTAATCCAACGGACAGCGACTACTCTACCGTATTCTATGTGTGTATTTTTATCGGCATGACTGTATATGCTTTCTCATACTTTTTGTCTTCTCATATTTCTTCATTTTATGATGAACCTATACTAACTGATATAATAAAAACACTTTCCATAGTGTTTGTGATGAATTCATTGACTACCGCACATAGAGCTAAATTAGTAGTTAATATTCAGTTTAAAAGACTTAGTTTCATCAATGTTATAGCTGTTACTTTCGGTGGAATTGTTGGTTTGTTGTCAGCGATGAACGGCCATGGCGTATGGTCTTTAGTTTATCAAACTATATCGAATGCGTTTATGATGATGGTTTTAAATTTTACTATGGTAAAAATTAGCTATCGTTCCGGAGTAAGTTTGAGTTCTTTCAAAGATTTATTCAGCTATGGCTATAAATTGTTCTTGTCAAACCTAATTGAAGTTATTTATAGTAATAGTTATATACTATTAATCGGTAAATTGTTTAATAGTCATCAGCTTGGGCTTTATTATCAAGCAAACAGGCTGATTGAAATTTTTTCAAATACTTACGCATCAATTATAAGCCGAGTTAATTTGCCGTTACTTTCACAAGAAAAGCTGGAAGAAAATAAGATTAAAATGTTTGAAAATACGATATCGTTGAGTATGTTTGTTTTCCTTCCTATATGTTGCATTTTAATTCTATCTTCTAATTTTATTTTTGTTTCTATATTAGGCTCTCAATGGGAAGATTCAGCGTTATATTTCGATATACTAGTTGTAGCATACAGCATATTTCCTTTGCATGTTGTAAATCTTAATGTTCTGCAAATGAAAAAAAGGTCTGATCTTTACTTAAGGTTGGAAATAGGGAAAAAATTGGTTGGAATACTTGTCTTAGCTCTTTCTTATAGATTTGGAGTGCTCTGGATGTGCGTTGGCATAACATTTACTTCATTTTTATGTTTATGGTTGAATACAATATATACAAAAAGTATTTTTGGTAAGGGTTTGAGCGAGCAGTTGTTAATAATCAAGGATTCTGTAATAGCTAGTATAGGTCCATTACTTTTAATTCTGTTATTTCTTAAAATAGATTTTTTCTTTAGCAGAGAAATATTTATGGTGGTCCCTGTATATATTTTCCTTTGGCTGGCTTTATATTACTATTTAAATAGAATAATGTTGTTTAATACTATGCTTATATTATTAGGGAAAACAAAGGTTAGTAATGGGTAGAGTAATAATATTTGCACCGACTTATGATCCAGATATAGGGGGTAATATTGTGCTGCATAAGTTATGTCACATATGTAGACAATTAGGTTATGATGCTTATTTATATCCAACCCATGATGTTTGTAATATGAGTGGATTTTCATATTCCGCCCTTATGAATAGAATAAAGTCAAGTTTAAAATCTATTTTTGTGGGATATAAAGTTAATGAAGCTTTTTCTACACCAATATTTAATGGTAAATTAAATTCGGAAGATGTTGTTGTTTACCCTGAGGTCACTTATGGCAATCCGCTGAAAGCAAAAAATGTAGTAAGGTGGCTATTGAATAAGCCAGGCTTTTTTACAGATAACTTTTGTTTCGGACCTAACGAACTATATTTTAAGTTTGATCATGGGTTAATTGATAATGTAAAGACAAATAGCTCGAAACTTTCTCACAAAATCTTAAGTATCACGCATATACCATTCGAGATTTACAATATGGAAAACATAGATATAAGGGAAGGTGTTGCGTACTCTGTAAGAAAGGGTAAACATAAAGTTCTCGATCAACACCCTAGAGACTCTATTTGCATCGATGGTTTAAGTCACATAAAAGTTGCAAGTATATTCAAGTCAGTTAAGTTGTTTATATCCTATGATACTTATTCAGCCTACAGTCTGTTTGCTGCATTGTGTGGATGTGATGTAGTTGTTATCCCGGATAAAAATGTCACCATAGAACAATGGTATCCAGACGAATTGAACAGGTTAGGAATTGCCTATGGATTTGAAGATCTTCAGAGAGCAAGGGATACCTTACACCTTTTATTACCTTACAGGAAAGAGAAAGAGCAGGTTCAACTGATGGCAACGGAAGAGTGTTTATTAGAAATGGAGAGTTTCTTTTCCACAGAACTAAAATATAAACTATTCATATGAGCGTAAGTGCCTTTAGTCATGAATAAAATTTATCATAAACTTCGCTTTCCATATTTACTATTTCTATGATCATTCATTCCTTGAATGAATAGTTTGATTTTTTCGAGCTTATTATCATGATAGACAATAATCTGAACAAGGTTTTTAATAGTACCTAGTGCACACTTGAACTTAGACACTTTAACTTTACCATCAAATTTTTTATAAAAGTAAAACCTGTTTCTCGCAATATAATAGACTCTATCGGGTGAATGCTGCACGAGGCTTAAACCAAAGAAATTTTTTGTTTTTCCTAGTTGCTGGTATAGAACTATATCATTGATAGTATAGATTTTATAACCTAGTATTTTTAGAGTCATAGCGATATCTAAATCAATTTTATCAATGAAGTAATTAGTATCGATTAGATTAACCGCTCTGATTATACTTGTTCGTATAAATGAGCCTGAGCTGATAACCCAGTTTTCGTCAGTAAGCCCCGGTTTTATATTTTTTTTTGCGACATGAGAATATTGTATATATGGTGCATAAATGGCAGCTTTAGGGTCATTATGAATCTGAATTGCAGTTTTCATCTTTTGAATAGACAAAGAATCAAAACGGCTATCTTGATCTAGTAAGCATAAGAAGTCCGATTGTTTTTTACATCGCTCAAACATTGAATGGAAGGCAATTGAAAGACCATCGTTAATTCCATTAGACATCAAAGTAATATTGTTTTTTTTTTGTATTGTGTTTGTGTAGTTGTTGCTTATCCTGTTTGGCGTGTTGTCGAAGACTAAAACATGGTCAAAGTCTTCAGATAGAGCTAATATATTTTCAATATCTTCCAAAGAGGGGTGATATAGCGTTATACCGCAAGAATACTTCATCTTTTTTCCATGTTGCTACTATAAATATTGTTTACTTCATCCATATAGGTAAACCATTCCTTAGGTGCGATTACTTTTTTATTTTCGTTCTTGCTCAGATAAGCCCCCCACCATGAGAATGAACTATTCGCAATTATATAATGGTCACAGAGCGCGAGTAACCTAAGGCTTTGATAGTCCTTGCAACCTTCTATAAAGGTTAGATCCCTATGATTTTTAAAAACCTTTCTAGCTCTTATTATGTCATCGCTAAATATGAAGATTGAAGCATTTGGATAGCGCGTAGAGAGTTCTTTAAGACTTTCGATATAGTAGCTATTACCAGGGATAACAAAGTCTCCAGATTCTTTGTAGTCATCTCCTAGTCGCATACTCACAGCTATAGCAGTTCCAGAGTTTATGCGATCGATGTAATTTTGCTCTATTTCGGTTGGTGTGGTTAGTACACTAAATGATTCAATTACTTCTTCTTTTACGCTTTGAAAGTACTCTTCATTTTGAAAGTAACCGTAAAGGCACAGGTCATCACCAGTAGTGTTAACTTTGTAACAATAAGTGTCAAAGTTATAGATTAAACCAAGTGGTTTCAGTAGTTTTAAGGGTATTCGACCGTATTGATATTTGAACCCCAGCTCCTTTATAATTCTTTGAAGAATTCTATATAAAACCTGCGTGCATGTATAAAAGTAATTTCTACGAGATGAAATTGTATCGGTTTGAAGAATTTCTATGTTATCAGGCAAATTCAAATGTGAAGCCGAAAAGGGGCGAATCTTATACGTTTCAAACGCACTAGTATCCAGATATATCGGACAGTTATTTCTCTCTTTAGCAAGAGCAATAGCATAAGCAATTTGAAATAGTTGATTACCAAGGCCACCCATGACTTTTACCACTATCATCATTTGTATTTCCAAATATAATTAAACACAAATCTCAAGTAGTAGAAGAGCGCTCTATCGGCTCTTAAACCAAGCTCATTACAAAAAATATGCCATTGAGCGAAAGCCATTTTCAGCTTATTCGATGAGCGTGACGTTTCTGCTTGGCGGTACTCAGCAAGCGGCTTGCTACTGCAACAGTGTGCTTGCACACCGTTTAATCTGGTAAGTCTAAGCCAAAACTCATGATCTTCATGACCAATGTTCTTGAAACGATTTTCTTTGAGGAGTGACCTGTGTACAGCACTAGTTAAACATCCAACTATGTTTTTTCTCAGTAGACCTTCAAAATTAGTGTTCGAATCTGGCTTATAAAGCTTTGTTGTGTAACTTCCTAGCTTTCGTATGTCATAGGCAGAATAAGAAAAAAGCACTTCGTTTTTTATCATATGAGAAATTTGGATCTCTAACTTCGCTGGATACCATACGTCGTCTGCGTCTAGAAAACAGATGATCTCCCCTTTAGACTTCTCTAAGCCTTTGTTTCTGGGAATTGCTGGTCCACCTGAGTTGTTCGTTAACTGGTAAAACCGGATTCTTTTGTCTTTTTGGGCGTACCGGCTTACGAGTTCTTGCGTATTATCGTTCGAATTATCATCAACAATTAATAGTTCCCAGTTTGAGTAGGACTGGCGTTGTACAGACTCTATCGCTTCAACAATAGTATTGGCGGCATTGTAACTTGGCATGACAATACTGATGAGTGGTTGTTGCAAACTACCTTCCTTGGCGTAACTAAAACAAGTCGCGACGTGCTGACCTTATTCAATTTTTATTATTAAAGTATACGTGACCTTGCAAGTGATGATTATTGAAAGTTTTGTCATGGGTACGAAATTGTGATCGCTATACTATGATTTCCATGGCTGAAGGCACTATTCGCACACGAAACAAGCAGTTAGTTTGAACAAGTTTCTATTTATAGGAGATTTGTGGAACAATCTACAGACATTTTGGATTGTGAGTTTGGTATTGGGCGCTCCCAAGGGCGGTAGCGTGCCAAAACGTAAACAGTAAAGGTAATCACTTGTTCGAGTTTTTAACGACGCCTGCAGCTCTGGTTTCAGTACTATTTGCATTGACGATCTTCGGTTTGATCAAATTTCAAGCCCATTCAGAAAAAGTGTTTGGTTTGCTTTTACTTGGACTTTACCTGAGTTCTTTAGTTAGTACTGAACAAGTCATTAGCAGTTTTGCCAACCAAGGGCTACTTACCCTCATGATTCTGATGGTGTGCTCAGTTGCACTGGAAAAGACACGTTTGCTCCGTACGGTCACAAGTTATGTTATCGGTGAAACATACAAAGGGACCTGGTTTAGGCTTTACGGTCTAACTGCAGTTTGTTCTGGGATACTTAATAACACAGCTGTTGTGTCGACAATGTTGGCACCTATTCGCAATAACAGATTCCATCAGCCTAGCAAACTTCTCCTCCCTCTTTCTTATGCCGCTATTCTAGGGGGGACGCTTACTCTAGTAGGTACATCCACAAACCTTATTGTGAACAGTTTGGTCATAGACTTTGGATTACCTAGTCTTAACTTTTTCGACTTTACTTTAGTTGGAGTGTGCCTGGTTATCGGCTGCGGTGTATTACTTTTTTTTCTAAGTCGCTTTCTTCCTGATAGAGGACTCAATAAAGTAGAAGCGAAAGAGTATCTAATCGATTCAGAGGTAAAACCAGGCTCCGAGCTAATTGGTCGAACTGTCGAACAAAATGGCTTGCGTCACTTAGAGTCTCTCTTTTTGGTCGAGATACTGAGGGGCGGTCACTTGATATCGCCGGTCACACCCAGTGAGGTAATACAAGAGGGAGACCGTTTATTATTTAGTGGCGATATCAAAAAAGTTACTGCTTTAACTCAGTTTGATGGCTTGTCCTTGTTTGCAGATGACACTGGCTTACCTTTGACCAACTTGTCTGAAGTGGTCATTCGTCCAGACAGTCAGTTGATTGGTAAAACCCTAAAGCGTGCCGGATTTAGAGCGTTGTTTGATGCGGCAGTGGTGGCAATAAAACGAGACGGTGAAGCGATTTCTGGAAAACTTGGTGATGTTATTCTTCAATCTGGAGACTATCTAGTACTTGCAGTAGGTAACGACTTTTCTTCTCGTCACAATATCACTAAAAACTTTTTTTTACTGAGTGATGTGGAAACTGAGCAATACTTAGGTGGCTGGCGTGAAAAGTTTGTCGTTCTGGGCTTCATTATCGCTATAGCATTGTCAGCGTTTGGGATATTTTCCCTTTTTAAGGGAATGTTGATTTTTCTAGGTTTATTGCTTTTGTCTGGGTGTTTGAGTGCCAACGAAGCGATACAGCGTTTGCCTAGAAACATATGGTTGATTATTTCTTCAGCACTTTTGCTGTCGCAGGCTTTAGCGACCAGTGGTGCTTTATCTTGGTTAGATTCATTTATTCGATCTTATGACCATTTGTTTACACCCATTACTGGGTTAATTGTTGTATATTTGTTAGCTTGGTTACTTACTGAGTTAGTTACTAATAACGCTGCGGCTGCTTTATGTTTTCCTCTCGCGATGGAAATCGCGGGCAGTCTGGATGCAGATCCCAAGGCCTATATTCTTGCGGTCGCATTCGGAGCCAGCGCCAGTTTTATTAGTCCTTACGGCTATCAAACGAATTTGATGGTCTTCAATGCGGGGCAATATAAGCTCCAAGATTTTGCAAAAGTGGGTGTGCCGATGTGCCTGCTTTATGGGTTAATAGTCGTGACCACTATCCCTCTTTTCATTGGTTTGTAATAAAGGATTTGATTCGAAAAATGAACATTTCTCCAGAGCGTATGACTCACCTAAAGCAGTTAGAAGCTGAGTCAATTCATATCATGCGCGAAGTGGCGGCTGAGTTTGATAACCCAGTAATGCTGTATTCAGTCGGTAAAGACTCATCTGTAATGCTACACCTTGCGCAAAAAGCGTTTGCGCCAGGTATCCCACCATTCCCGTTAATGCACGTAGATACTACGTGGAAATTCAAAGAGATGATTGAGTTTCGCGATTACATGGCGGAAAAGCTGGGCATGAAGTTGATTGTTCACCAAAACCCAGAAGGTTTGGAGATGAACATCAGCCCGTTTGTACACGGCAGTTCTTTGCATACAGATATCATGAAAACTCAGGGTCTGAAGCAAGCACTGGATAAGCACGGTTTTGATGCGGCTTTCGGTGGCGCACGTCGCGACGAAGAGAAGTCTCGTGCGAAAGAGCGTGTGTATTCGTTCCGTGATGAGCATCATCGTTGGGACCCTAAAAACCAACGTCCAGAGCTTTGGAATATTTACAACGGTAAAGTGAATAAGGGCGAGAGCATTCGCGTGTTTCCTCTATCTAACTGGACTGAACTGGATATCTGGCAATACATCTACCTAGAGAACATCGAAATCCCAGGTTTGTACCTAGCGGCGAAACGTCCTGTGGTTGAGCGTGACGGCATGCTTATCATGAAAGACGATGACCGTATGGAGTTGAAAGACGGTGAGGTAGTAGAAGAGAAGATGGTTCGTTTCCGTACTCTGGGTTGCTACCCACTAACCGGTGCGGTGGAATCAGAAGCGACGACGCTTCCAGAAATCATCCAAGAGATGCTACTGACCACAACCTCTGAGCGTCAAGGTCGTGCCATTGACCACGACAGTGCGGGTTCAATGGAGAAGAAGAAACGCGAAGGTTACTTCTAATTCATTATGACGACTCCTTATCAACGTAAAGACCACGACTCGGTATCTAGTGATGTGGTGTGGCACAACTCAACCGTGACGCACGCAGACCGAGTAGCTCTTAAACTACAGCAATCGGTGTGCTTGTGGTTTACCGGCCTCAGTGGCTCAGGTAAATCAACAGTGGCAAACGCTGTTGAGAGTAAACTCCTGCAAATGGGTAAACACAGCTATCTTCTCGATGGTGATAATGTGCGCCACGGTCTAAACAAAGACCTCGGTTTTTCTGATGATGACCGCGTGGAGAACATTCGCCGCATTGGTGAAGTAGCTAAGCTATTTGTGGATGCGGGCAATATTGTGCTGACTGCGTTCATCTCCCCGTTCGTCTCCGACCGCCAGCAAGTGCGTGATTTGATGCAAGACGGCGAATTTCTAGAAGTGTTTGTGGACACTCCTCTTGAGGTGTGTGAAGCGCGCGACCCGAAAGGTTTGTATAAAAAAGCCCGCGCCGGCGAAATCAAACACTTCACAGGAATCGACTCTGAGTACCAAGCGCCAGTGAATCCTGAAATTCACCTCAAAACCGAGAACCTAAGCATCGAAGCGTGCGCCGATTTTGTGGTTGCTGAGCTTGAGAAAAAAGGCTACCTGCAACTTAAGGAAGAAGCGTAATGCATTACGACGTTTTTAATGGCGATGCCGACGGCATCATTGCGCTGCTTCAACTTCGCTTTGCGGAGCCAAAAGACTCGACACTGATTACCGGTGTGAAGCGTGACATCAAACTGCTTAAGCAAGTGGATTGCGATAAAGCAACTTCGGTAACGGCGCTGGACATTTCTATGGAGAAGAATCTGCCGGAGCTTGAAGCCCTGCTTAAACAAGATGTGTCTGTGTTTTACTGCGACCATCACCGCAGTGGTGATATTCCGCAGTCAGACAAGCTTGAAGCGCTTATCGATTTAGATGCTGAAGTCTGCACCAGCTTGTTGATTAACCAAAAGCTGGGCGGTCAATACGCAAAGTGGGCTGTCGCAGCCGCGTTTGGTGACAACCTGTTTGCCTCAGCGCAAAAACTCGCAACTGAGATTGGTCTCTCGGATTCAGAAACTGAGTTCCTGAAAGAGCTTGGCACGCTCATCAATTACAACGGTTATGGCGCAAGTCTTGAAGACCTGCACATTGAACCGGCTGAACTGTACCGACAGCTTAGTCACTTTGAAGACCCGCTTGCTCTGCTTGATAATGAAACTTCACCTTATCACGTGCTTAAGGCCGGTTACGCGCTAGACCATGAGAAGGTGACCAGCATAGAACCGTCGCACAGTGACCCGCAGTGCAAAGTGTTTGAGCTTCCATGTGACGCATGGGCACGTCGCATCAGTGGCGTGTTTGGTAACGAGCTAGCCAATCAAAGCCCAGAGTTGGCCCATGGCGTGTTAACGCTAAACTCAAATGGTCAAGATTACACCGTTAGTGTGCGTGCACCGCTGAATAACCGTGTAGGTGCCGATGAGATTTGCTCGTCATTCCCAACAGGGGGAGGGCGCAAAGCGGCTGCTGGTATCAACCAATTACCGAAAGGTGATGTCGCTAAGTTTACGCAAGTGCTGAGCGACTTCTACAAGTCATCCAACTAAGAATTTAAGTGCCCGCATAAGCGAGCACTAACAACAGAATTTAGGTGTGGGCAGGTAAGCCCCACCAAGAATACATTAGGAGAGTGTTATGTCTCATAGCTCTGAGCTAATCGCAACGGATATCGAAGGGTATCTGAAAGTACATGAAAACAAAGACCTGCTTCGCTTTTTAACCTGCGGTAACGTGGATGACGGTAAGTCTACTCTAATTGGTCGTCTGCTTTACGATTCAAAATTGATTTATGAAGACCAAATGGCAGCGATTGAGAAAGATTCTCAAAAGTTCAACACCACCGATGAAGCGTTTGACCTAGCACTGCTAGTAGACGGCCTTCAATCAGAGCGTGAGCAAGGCATCACCATTGATGTGGCTTATCGTTATTTCTCAACAGATAAGCGTAAGTTCATCATTGCCGACACTCCAGGGCACGAGCAGTACACGCGTAACATGGTAACCGGTGCATCAACGTGTGAACTAGCAATCGTAATGGTCGATGCGCGTCACGGTATTCAAACGCAAACCCGTCGTCACAGCTACATCTGTAGCCTTCTAGGCATTAAGCACATCATTGTGGCCATCAACAAGATGGACTTGATGGATTACAGCCAAGAGGTGTATCAGAAGATTAAAGCGGATTACCGTGAGATGGCGAAGAACTTCAACATTGATGACATTCGTTTTGTGCCTATCTCTGCACTAAATGGCGATAACGTGGTGAACCCAAGCGAAGCGATGGACTGGTACCCGGGTGCTACCCTAATGAAGTTGCTTGAAACGGTGAAAGTCGACCAAGACAAAGACACCGAGCACATGCGCTTCCCAGTACAGTACGTGAACCGTCCGAATCTCAACTTCCGAGGTTTCTGCGGCACATTGGCATCCGGTCTTGTTCAAGTGGGAGACGAAGTAACGGCGCTACCATCAGGCAAGCAATCTCGCATCAAGTCTATCTATACTTTTGATGGTGAACTTGAAACGGCACGCCCAGGCCAAGCAATCACGATTACCCTTGAAGATGAAATCGATGTGTCTCGCGGCGACATGCTAGTACATAACGGTCATGAGCCAAGTGTGACTAACAAAGTACAAGGTCATGTAGTGTGGATGGGAGAGAACCCAATGCGCACGCACAAAGAATACACTTTCAAGTTCGCAACAAAATCGTGCACGGGTAAAGTCACGGCAATCCCTCACAAGGTAGATGTGAACACACTTGAAAAGCACGCCGAGAACAGCGAAACGCTAGAGCTTAATGAAATCGCACTGGCTGAGATTTCTTTAACGGACAAGATTGCAGTAGATACATACCAAAGCCTTCCTCAAACAGGTTCATTCGTTGTAATCGACCGCCACACTAATGTAACTGTCGGTGCAGGTATGGTAGAAACTGTGATTGATGGCACTGAAGAGCAAGGGCGTGTGTATTCATCAGCCGAGCGCGAATTAAATGCTTATGTGCGTAAATACTTCCCTGAATGGGGTTGTATAGAGTTATAACGATATAAATGAGAAAGATCTTGATTAAAAAATATTATCAGCTCATAGATACTCAAGCAAAGATGAAAATGAAATCTCAAGCTAATAAGCTTGTACTGAGTTATTTATGGTGGGTACTCGAACCATTATTGTTTGTGGCTCTTTTTTATTTTGTATTTGATTTCCTGCTTAAGAGAGGCGGCGATGATTTCTTTGTTTTCCTTATGGTAGGTAAAATTATTTATCTTTGGTTCTCTAAGAGTGTAGTGAGTGCATCAAACAGCCTAAACCAGAATAAAGGGATAATTGGACAACGAGCCATACCAAAATGGGTATTTCCATTAGTAAATATACAAGAGAACCTCTATAAAATGATTATTTCTTTTGTGCTTATTTTAATTTTACTCTGGGTACTAGGCTATCCTCCTTATATAGGATATTGGCAACTAATTCCGTTAGTTCTTTGTACATATTTACTAATTTGCGGAGTTGGATTTATTTGTGCAGTATTGGTAACTTTCGCTCAAGATTTCTCCAACTTGATCAGTCTTGCTATGACCGGTGTTATGTTTGGTTCCGGGATATTTTGGGATATTAATAAACTAGAAAGCGAAACTACGAGAGAATTGATATTCACTTTTAACCCAATGGCAAGTATTTTAGATGGATTTAGGCGGGTTCTGATATATAATCTGCCCTTAAGCCTCGGACACATAGTTACAATAACTGTTTTTTCCATTCTTGTTCTTATATTCAGCCTATATTTATTTCATAGGTTTAACAATAAGCTAACCAGAACATTATTCTCATGACCGACTCAATAATAAAATGTAATAACGTTGGATTTAAATATCGCACTAGAGTAGGACTTTTCAATACATTTGAACATACAGCACTCGAAAATGTTAGTTTTGAGGTAAAGAAAGGTGAAGTACTTGGAATTTTAGGAAAAAATGGCGCAGGTAAATCGACGTTACTAAAAATCTTAGCGGGTGTCATGAAGCCTGATATGGGCTCAATTGAAGTCGCAACAGGCGCTACGGTATCCTTGCTGTCACTCGGATTGGGCTTCAATCAGCAGTTAACTGGCCGAGATAACGTCATCCTAAGTTCAATGTTCAACGGATATAGCAGGAAAGAAGCAAAGGATTTAGCTAAGAAAATAAAAGAGTTCTCAGAGCTTGGAGAGTTCTTTGAACAACCAGTGCGAACCTACTCTTCTGGTATGCGCTCTAGGCTTGGCTTTTCTGCAGGTTTAATTACCAAAGTTGATGTTCTTCTGATAGATGAAGTTTTAGCCGTTGGTGATAAAGAGTTTAAACAAAAAGCAGAAGCGGCAATGCTAGAACATATTGGAGGCAACGATCAAACGGTTTTATTCGTCTCTCATAGCGAAAGACAGATAAAAAAAGTATGTGATAGAGCATACGATCTAGGAACAAAATCCTACGTTCACCTGGACAAACAGAAAATCGATGACAATACCTCCGACATCAACAGGTTTTCATTTGAACGCGAGTCTCTAACACTGCTCCTTAATCAAAACTATGATGCTTTCTATAAGACAAATTACGAAAACACCAAAATATTGAGAGATGCTGGTATCTTGTTGATGAATCTAAATCATGCCGAGAGCAAGAGATACTTGAGCAGAGCAAGAGAGTTAAACCCCAGTGGAAAAGTAATTAATGCATCCCTAGAAATGCTATTAAAAGGTGAATAAATTGAAAAGGTTACTGCTTCATATTGGAAAACACAAGACCGGCACAACAACTATTCAGCAGTTCTTGTTAGATAACAAAAATGAATTAAGACAAAGAAGTTGGGATTACATAAGTACTAGAGGGATGAACTCCAACAGTTCGGTAAAAAGAAAAACATCTAGTGGATATGATAGTGATGAGTATTTTAAATGTCACGAAGTTAAAACTGAATTCTTTACTAATTTTTTGGAAGAATCTACAGCAGATAATGTAATTATATCTTCAGAGAATTTTGATCTTGTAACTTCAGAGGAAGAAATTGGAAAATTCAAATCATATCTCGAAACATATTTTGAGAAGATCGAAATTTCAGTTTATCTACGTAGACAAGATTTATATGCTATTTCTTACAAGCAACAACGCTCTAAACCTAACATATTTCAAGCCTTTGATAATGAAATATCAGCTTTGCCGTTGATGTCTGAATATGCTAAGAAAATATTTGATTATAATATAACTATTGATAGCTGGGCTAAAGTTTTTGGAAAAGAAAATATTCGCGTTAGAATATTGGAAAAAGAAAAGCTTTATAAAAATGACTTGATAAAAGACTTCTTAAATCTAATTGATTTAGACTATGATTCTTGTTCATTCAAAGAGCCTCGCAACTTGAACGAATCGATGAACCGACTTGAACAAATATCTAATCATCTCTTAAATGAATATGGGATAAATAACTTGTCGATTAATAATATAGACAACGATAGTTCTAAACTTCTACCTACTAAAAATGAAGCTATAGCTTTTTATGAGTGCTTCAAACAGTCAAATAAAGATTTAAACAAAAAGTATTCGGTTAGTTTGTCCTGTGAGAGCATATTTGAAGAGAACTTTGATAGGTATCCAGACACAGATGTTAATATAACTAGTTCAGAATTACATTTAATTTTCAAAGCTGTTCTCGATAAAGCAATCAAAAACAACGAAGACTTGGTTACTGATTCATTGAGGGACCTTGCCATAAGCATCGAAAAGACTAACCCCAAAGAGGCGCTTTTTATTATGATGTTAGCGAAGGAAAGAAGGAACGGGACAACAATCAATAGAAAGATTAAAGAGTATCGCCAAGAGCTAAAGAAATACTATGATTTTAAATAAGATAAAGAAAGTAATAAGGAATCCGCGTCTAATTACGAAAATTAGATTTTATAGTTTGAGAAAATCTATAGCTACGAAACTTGATAATACAACAGTGTATCAATATGGTATAGTTAGCGCTGTATATAATATGGAAAGCTACATAGATAAGTTTATTAGTTCAATCGTTGAACAGTCTTGTGGGTTTTCTTCTAATATAAAAATAATTTTAGTTAATGACGGTTCAACTGATACAACTGAAAAAAAGATAAAGTTGTGGCAAAGCAAATATCCTAATAACATTGTAATTTTAAACAAAAATAATGGAGGACAAGCCTCAGCAAGAAACTTTGGTTTGGATTACATTAAAGATAACAATATACTTTTGGACTTTATTACGTTTACTGATCCTGATGATTTTTTAAACAAGGATTACTTTAGTCAAATAGATTTTTTGATAAAAAAGAATCCTCAAATCGATATTATTTCCACTAAATTTATTTACTATGACGAGGACACCTCAGACGAAAGGGAAACACATCCGCTTAACTTTAAATTCAAAGGAAATAAGCTTACAAGTGATGCAGATAAGATGTCTGGCTTACAAATGTCGATGTCTACAGCAGTATTCAGAACTGCAAAGATATTTAACATGAGTAAATGGGTTAGTGAAGACATTAAGCCCTGTTTTGAGGATGCAGAATTTGTCAACAGATTTATAATTGATAATGATGTAAAGAAAGTAGGCCTTTCGAAGAATTCTTTATACTATTATCGACAAAGGTCTTCAAATGATTCTACGTTGAATACGACTTGGAGTAAGAAAGAGCACTACAGAGATGTGCTGCAGTATGGATGTTTGGGACTAATAGAGCATTCTAAAAAAGTGAGAGGCGAAGTTAGCGGTAATGTTAAAAATGCTGTTTTGTATCACCTAATTTGGTATGTTAAACGCTTTGTAGATAATCCAAATTGCATAAACTTCTTAAGTGATAGTGAGAAGAAAGCTTTCTTCGATCTTCTACATAAAATATTAGCCAATTTTTCTGTCCAAGATATCATAGAGTTTGAGATTTCTAATATATGGTATCTACACAGGCAAATTTTACTTGTTTTAAGAGACCCCACTGCCACACATATAAATCCAGTAGTTTATTTAAAGGGGATAACTGATGAGGAGTTGATATTTTATTGTGTTTCAAGACCTAATTCTGTTATTTCAATAACTATAGACGGTAAAATTTTGACCAAGGAACATGTGACTAATAGTGTACGTAGGTTAGATGAGGTCGAAATATACAAAGAAAGTCAGATATTGATCCCTTTCGATAATTATTCGAGCAAGGTTGAAGTTTTTATCGATGATTTGCCCTGCACTGTAAAGATTGGTAGTCAATCTTTACCCGAGATTGTTAATATTTACCAACTTGCTACGCTAAGTAAATATATATCTTCTCAATGTCCGTTGAGCGTCAAACAAAAAAGGTTGATGAAAACTTACTATAATGAAATTGGTAAATGTAACCCTATTTACCAAGACGCTGTTATCATTATGGATCGCGACATTGCGGGTGACGATAACGGCGAGCACTTTTATAGATACCTAAAAAATAATACTTGCATTAAAAATTTGTACTTCTCTGTACGAAAGGGAACTAAATGCTGGGATAGATTGGAGAGAGAGGGTTTCAATCTTTTAGAATTTGGTAGTCATGATTACGAACTCGCTCTACTAAACGCTAAATACTTGATATCCTCTCACATGGATAAGTACATAGTTGACTATTTTGGTGACGGTTTATTAAGAGATATAACGAATTTCAAGTTTGTGTTTTTACAACATGGTGTTACGAAGGATGATATATCAGCGTGGTGTAATTCAAAAAATATAGATGTTTTCGTTACTGCAGCTAAGGATGAATACAATAGTATCGTCACTAGTGAATCGAATTATTTGATTAACCCATCAAAAGTTTTGTTAAGTGGGTTTCCAAGACATGACGCTCTCATTTCTAGAAATTTAGAGAATAATGATAACGACATGATATTAATTATGCCTACTTGGAGAAAGTCATTAGTTGGGTCTGTAAAAGGTAAGGGTAACGAGAGAAATATCAACACTGCTTTTAAGTCGTCAGTCTTTCTTCAATGTTGGGACGAGTTACTTAATTCGGCTCAATTGAGAGAACATGCTAATAATCTTGACTGTAAGGTTAAGTTTGTTCCTCATCAGAACCTTTTACCTTATCTAGACGATTTTAACATTCCCGATTATATTGAAATTGAAAAAAATGTGGCAGATTTTCAGGCACTGTTTACTCAGTGTGAGTTACTGATTACAGATTATTCGTCGGTTGCTTTCGAAGTTGCCTATTTATCTAAATCGGTATGTTACTATCAATTTGATAAACATGAAGTCTTTGATAGTGGCCATTTTTATGAGAAAGGCTATTTTGATTACGAAAACGACGGTTTTGGTCCAGTATTTGAAAATGTCAGTGATTTTGACCTGATAATTGCAAACAACGGGTACAGAGAGGAAAAGTTCGAAGAAAGAAGAAATAACTTTTTCGCTTATCGAGATGGAAAGTGCAATGAACGTTTGGCGAAGCACTTGGGGTTCTTACATGATTAGGGCTTCTTTGATTAGAGTACTTAGTTCACTTTGTAGGTATCGACTATTTAGTCTAATGTACGATAGTTTTGCAAATGTCGTCTTTAATATAAGACAGCTCAACGTAAATTCAAACACTCAAAGAATTAAGGAACCACCTTTTCCAATCGATGTTGTTATAACTTGGGTAGATAGTAATGATGTGTCATGGAGAAAAAAGCTACACGAATTTAGTGCAATACCTGAACCTCAACGAGGAGTATATGATTCTAAAAGTGAAGAACGTTTTGATTCCAATGATGAATTGAAATACTTATTACGGTCTATTGCAAAATATGCTAGTTGGGTTAGGAAAATATACTTAGTCACGGACAATCAAAAGCCGAATTGGTTGAAGGACTCTGATAAAATTAAAGTTGTGGATCATCGGGATATATTTCTCGATAATACATTTCTACCGAGCTTTAATTCACATGCTATTGAATCTAATTTGCATCGAATTCCGGGTCTTTCCGAAAATTTCTTATATATGAATGATGATTTCTTGTTTTCGGACTACGTCTCGTATGAGTCCTTTTTCACAGAAGACGGAAGTAAAACGAAATTCTGTAAGTCTGCTTCAGCTCGAGTCGCTGATAGTATAAATGATTGTGTGGCATCGGTAGACTTTGCGGCTTATAACAATAAGGCATTTATGCGCAAGAACTACTTAGATAATGTGGATTTCAAATTAAAGCATACCCCAATGGCGCTAAAAAAAAGTGTCATTAAGCTATTCGAACACAATCACGAAAATGTAGTTCGACTTAATTCTTCAAATCGATTCCGTAGTCAAAGTGATTACTCTCTTTTGTCTTCGCTAATACATTATTACGGAGAATACAATGGCACTGCAGTATCAAGTGATTTAAGATATCTTTACGTATCTCTTTTAGACCCGTTATTTGCGATAAAAATTAACTTCCTCAAGCTTAAAGGCTTTCCCTGCTGTTGCACAAATGATGTTCCTGGTGATAGAGATCTCAGAAAGCGTAACATCGAACTTTATCACAAAACTATGTTGAAAATATTTCCAGAGAAATCAAGTTGTGAAAAATAATGCTACAAGAAAACTGGATATAGACATTGTGATTCTTTGGGTAGACTCTGAGGACCTCAATTGGCAGAGAAAACTCGAGCACTATTCGAAAGGAAGCAACAAAACATCTAATGACTTCAGAAAGAGTCGATATCGTTGCTTGGGAATGTTGAAGTACATTTTTAGAAGCATCGATAACTTTATGCCATGGGTGCGTAAAATTCATTTGGTTACCGAGGGTCATCTACCAGATTGGCTCGATACAAAAGATAGTCGACTTAATATAGTCACTCATAATGATATCTTTAGTAGAGTAGATGACTTACCAACATTCAATTCTAATGCTATAGAGTCTAATTTAGATTTGATTAAAGGTTTGTCTGAGAGGTTTATACTATTTAATGACGATACTATAGTTTTGCAACCGGTATCTCAATCTCGTTTTTTTATCAGGGGACTACCTGTCGATTTCTTAGAGTTGTCAATACCTAGACCTCAGTTTTTTTATAGATTTATTCGAAAGAGTAACGCGTTGAACGTGTCTGTAATTAACAACTGCCTTCGTCACTTAAGACGTACCAAGGCATGGAGTAACTTTAGAAAATCAGAAGAATTAGACCAGAGTAGTAGATTGGTATATAAAATATTTAGAAAATATAGTTGGATTAAAATAAATCATGTTCCACAACCACATCTTAAATCTACAATATCTTATTTTCGAGAAAATCAACAGCTTTTGCAACAGACCTCAAAGCACAGATTTAGAAATGCGAATGATATAAGTCACTACGTACATCGATATTTTAATCTATTAATGGGAGATTTTGTTGGTAGTAACTCTTATAAACACGACTCACTATCTATTGAAATAAAGAGTAAAAGCGATTTAAATAGATTGGAAGCGATTTTAAAGAAAAATCGCTTAGTACTGCTAAGTGTTTCGGATTCAGAGATTCTGTCGGAAAAAGACTTCAAAGAGATGGTTGAATTTCTATCAGTTTATTTTGAAAAACTTATTCCAAGAAAGTGCTCATTCGAATTATAGGGATGATAATGAAAAAACTAATACTACATATAGGGTCACACAAAACTGGTAGTACTTCGATTCAAAATAGTTTGAATAATAATGATTCACTGCTTAATGACAATGGTTATAGCTATTTCAATATAGACCCTAGCGGAAGTCAGGTTTCTACTTCGACCAATTCTTGGATTAAACTCAATAGAGACAGTTTGAAAAACAAAACCGGAGGGGCATCCATAGTTGAGGTAGCAAAGTTGGCCGTTGCTCTAGCTAGTTTTCGTGGGAATGAATCATGTCTTGTGAACACATGAGTTGGATATTTGATTGAGATGTTATAGATGAGCTCAAAGCTCATTTGTTTAAGCATTTTGATGATGTAAAAGTAATTGTTTACTTGAGAAGACAAGACCGTCAACTAGTTTCCCATATTCAAGAGGGGTCTAAAGCACCAACTTTGCCAGCTTATCTATATTATAGTGAAGGAATTTTCGAAGAGAATAATTATGACGAATTATTTTACCTAGATTACCACAAGAGGCTTAGTCTTTGGGCTAATGCAATTGGCAAGAATAATTTGGTAATTAGGCTTTTTGAAAGGAATAGCCTTAAAAATGGAGATGCTGTATGCGACTTTTTTGATTTACTTGGTATATCGATTCCTAAAGAAACGCGTCGAAGTAACGAGTCGCTGTCTAGAAATAGTTTCGAAATAGGGTTGATATTAAACAAATATTTTTGCCATAGGCATCATACGTCTAAATTGATTAGGAATCTATTTAAACACCATAACGCTTCAGGTCAGAAATATTTACCTAGTCGCTCAACTGCTTACTCAATTTATTCGTCTTTCTCAGATTCTAATATTGAATTAATGAATGCGTTCGGAGATGATCTGAAATTTGATGAAGATTTCACAATGTACTCGGAACAAAACAAAAAATTCACTTTAGGTAAGGAAAGCATTGATCTCATTTTTTCAACATTAGCTAACAACCAAATTCTTTCGTCAGATAAATTACGTGATGCAGCTATTTCGTTAGAACAAGTAAATTTAGAACAAAGCCGCCTTTTAATGTCTGCTGCATTAAAATTGAAGCCACATGGGAAAACAATCCAATCCAAGCTTAAAAAGTATGAAAAGTTGTTGAAAGATGGAAATTGAAAATTTTAAGGTATATGGCGAACGAAACACAGCTACTAATTATTTGATTAAGTTGTTGTCTATTAACTTTCCTCGGATCAACATACTTAGGTCAACAGTAGATCCAAGTGTCCTTCCAAAAAACGTTAATTTACCAGCTTCAGATAGAGAAAAATTAATCGATAATTATTTTGAATCTAGCTTCTCATCTAATTTAGGTTGGAAGCACTCTTTTATTTGTAGTGATAAGTTACGTAAGCACAAGGAAATTTTGTCTAAAACACTTATTATCACTATAACGAAAAACCCATATTCTTGGTTGCTTTCATTTTATAGGAAACCTTATCATAGACTTAACGATTATTATGATGATTTTCGAGGTTTTTTGAAACCAGAATGGAGGACTGTCGGTCGGGATGGTTTGGATGACCTATATTTGTCACCTATCGAAATCTGGAATTTAAAAAATAGGTCTTATGTTGATTGTGAAGTGGGTAATGTTTTAAATATAAAAAGTGAAAATTTAATTATCAATCCGAAGGTAGAACTTGATAGAATAAGCCAGGCCGTATTTAATAGGGACTGTGAAATTTTCTGTAATTATTTTAGATCAACTAAGTCTGATAAGAAAGATAGTGAATACTATAAGAGTTATTATAAAAATGAGATTTGGAAAAAAGAAATTAAACGAGAGGATATAAAATATATTACAGAGAGATTAGATTTTTCTCTAATGAAAAAGTTACGATATGATGAAATCTAATCTAAATATCCTGTTTAACTTCTTTTTACCCCCTATTTTTTAAGGCTGAAAGTTAAGCGAAAGTACTAAAAGGTTTACTATTAACGTGGCATGTTGAAAACTAAAAGATAATTTTCGGCCCTTGTATGTAGTAAACCTATCAAGATATTCGACGGCGCTATCTGTAAATCACTCATGCTAGAGCAGACTCATCAGACTGAACTACTTAAATATTTAATCGATTTATTTTAGTGTTAACAACTGATTAACCCAGTAGATTATATTTAATTGTAAAGGTACTAATTTGCAGCGTTCCTATGTTATTCTAAACTCAGTATAATATCGAGTAGAGTTAGGTTAGTTGGTAGGTACTCTCATAAATACCTAATAGTTGCTGAACAATGACTTCATCACTATATTGTTCAACTACTTCTTTGTATAAATTAGATGCAATGAAGCAAGCCTCATTACGGTTTTTTCCGGTAGTCACTAGTATTTCAGCCAACCTTTCCGAGTCGTAGGGCTCAATCAGCCACCCGTTACAAGCGTTTCTGATAAGATCTCTACAACCGGCAACGTTTGTTGTGACAACTAACCTCTTCATAGCCCCAGCTTCAATCAATACACGTGGAATCCCTTCTCCATACCTAGTCGGTAATGCAACAATGTCTACGTTGTTCATGAGACTAGGCATATCTTCAATTGTTCCTACCCAATTAAAATCGTGTTTTTGTGAAAGGTATTCTACTTCATCTTGTGAGTAGGCATTGTTTGATTCTAGGTCGAATATTCCAGCAACGATCAGTCTGATATCCATGCCAATTTGACGACAATGGTTTATAGAAGAGATTAAGGTATCTAAACCTTTATCTTTAAGTAAGCGAGCAGCGAATAAGACGGTTATCTGGGGTTCAGTTAATATTTCTTTTCTAGATTGGTATTTATTGGTGTCAACGCCTGCACCGTTTACTTGTATCAACTGGTCACTGCGCCCTATTCCATTTCTTTGAAAAAGAAGCTTATCTTCAGAATTCTCAAATAAAAATGGGCCTTGGTTAGTTCTTCCTATGTATTTATATAAAAGTACGATAACCGTTTTGATGGCTCTGAACTTATAGCTATTGTTTGAAAATACAACGCCTAGACCTGTTATACTTTTAACGCATGGTATTTTTAGTGCTTTAGATATAAGGCCTGTATAAATGTTTGGTTTGATAGTAACTGAATGAACTAAATCAGGTTTTATCTTTTTTATGATTTTGTACAAATGATATATAGAAGCGACTTCTTCAAAAATCAGGATACCGCTGCGAGAAATTTTTATATCGTAGCAGTCATATCCCTCTGATTCCCATTGGAGCTTCAATCGAGGTGCAGTAAACGAAGTTATGATCGAAACCCTATAACCTTTCTCTTTTGCCGCTTTTGCTCTATTGTACCAATGTAAATTAAAGTACCAGTCCACGTTAATGATAATTGCTAGATGCTTTTGCATTATTTAACTCAAATCTTGTTTTCGCGAAAATTCAATAGGTAAGGTTTTTAAATACTTCATTAGCGCTTCGCTGTTGAAGTCTTTACAATATCGGTCTAACATCTCAATTATCGTTTCCATTTCATTCCAAGTAATTGATAGTTCATTTGCAGTCATTATTTTATCATGAACAGTTCCTTCAATATTATCTCCTATGAGTAATTCTTCATATAGCTTTTCCCCAGGCCTTAACCCTGTGTATTTTATCTCAATATCACCATCTTCGTTATTATTTGAGCCAATTTCGTTCATACCCATTAGATGAATCATGCGTTTTGCGAGATCAAGAATTTTAACCGGCTCTCCCATGTCAAGTACGAAAACTTGACCATTTCTAGCCATTGCACTTGCTTGTATAACTAATTGCGCTGCTTCTGGCATTAGCATGAAATATCTAATTATATCAGGGTGAGTAACAGTGACTGGGCCACCTTTGCGGATTTGTTTTTTGAATAGAGGTACAACTGAACCTGAAGAACCTAAGACATTGCCAAACCTTACCATTGTAAAGGTCGTCTCACTTTCTCTGTAAACCAGTGATTGTAAGACCAACTCGGCTAATCGTTTGCTGGCACCCATTACATTTGTTGGGCGTACAGCCTTATCTGTAGAAACTAGTGTAAAGTTATTGACGCCGGTGATCATCGCTGCATTCGCACACGCGAGGGTTCCAAATACATTATTCCTTATTCCCTCTACAATGTTGTTTTCAACCATGGGTACATGTTTGTAAGCTGCAGCGTGATAAACAGTTTCTACCATGTGAGTTTTCATGGTGTTGATTAGTCGGTTCTCATTTTGCACTGAACCTAGGCTAGATATTATTGAACAGTCTACCTTCAGCCTTAAAATAGTTGACCTCAATTCTTGATCAATCTGATAAAGATTGAATTCATTTAGCTCGTATAGGACCAGAGATTTCGGTTGTTGAACGATAATCTGTCGGCATAATTCAGAACCAATAGAGCCGCCCGCGCCGGTTACCATAACAACTTTATTGGTAATGTTTCGACTCATAAGATCTTTGTTCGGTGTGACAGGGGCCCTTCCGAGCAAATCTGCAACATCCAAGTCTCGGACTTCGGTTGCAGAACCTTTGCCTGAGGCAATTTCTTCCAATGAAGGTACTGACTGAACCTCAATAGGCCAGTGAGAAAGTTCGTCCAGAAGACGTAGCCTTTTTCCTTGAGAAATATTATTAATCGCTAATAGCAGCTTTTGCGGCTGATAAAGTGACGTCAAACGTTGAAATTCAGTACTATGATGAACTCTCAATCCGTAAATGATGTTGCCGTCTTTGCTCCTATCATCATCAATAATTGCTACAGGATGATATTCGTCTCCCTGTATGAGTGATGAGGCCAAATTTCGACCTGTGGCACCTGCGCCGTAAATGAGGACATTTGGCTTTTTTCGACGATAATAGTGATGAAATAAAACACGAATTAGAATTCGAGGCCCACCTAGTGTTAGCGTAGCAATACCAGCATAGATAAACGGTACGCTTCTAGGAATAAAGGACTGAATAAAAAAACTGGATAAGGCTAATGCCAATGCGGATAATATGACTGCTAAAAATATGTTCCCGAGCGCAGGAACCATCATATAGCGAAGGACTGCTCGATACATTCCGAGCTTTGTAAAGCATGCTAGAGTAACCAAAAGGGTTATAAGCATACTCGCATACTCATCCATACCTAAAGGTACATACATACCGCCTAACCTAACAGCAATAGATACATATAAAGACGCAAGTACAGCAACAACGTCGTATGTGACTGTTATGATTCGTTTGTTTTTGCGATTGGCAAAGACTATGAACTTGTATGGATTAAACATTTACACTTATCTGGTTTATTTGAACATTATGATTTTAAATAGCTTTTTGGGGCTTTGCTAGCATCGATTTAGTTAATGGTGCTTATTTGAACGATTAGGGTGAATATTGAAGATTTTAGTAACAGGTGCTAACGGTTTCATAGGTAGTCAGGTAGTAAAAACAAGTCTGAAATTCGGTTTGAACCCGGTATCGCAAACCAGAAAGTCCATTATGGAACTGCCTAACAACGTAGTCGTTGAAGGGTTAACAGAAAAAACGAACTGGCTAATAGCCCTGCAAGGGGTTGAATGCGTGGTTCATTGTTCAGCACTTGTTCATCAAATGGATAATGAGGCACTTTATAGCGATTACTATGATACTAACGTGCTCGGTACCGAAAATTTGGCTCGACAAGCTGCAGACAATGGGGCGAAACGGTTCGTTTTCTTGAGTTCTGTAAAGGTTAACGGCGAATACAGTGCACCAAACCATCCTTTTAAACCTGAC
This sequence comes from Vibrio ishigakensis, assembly GCF_024347675.1. NCBI lineage: Bacteria > Pseudomonadati > Pseudomonadota > Gammaproteobacteria > Vibrionales > Vibrionaceae > Vibrio > Vibrio ishigakensis. The sequence goes on from NZ_AP024882.1 coordinate 1,110,760, forward strand.
GTTGATTTAGCGCCAGACGATTTTTACGGCAAGAGTAAATACGAAGCGGAACTGCGCCTTCGGAAAGTTTCTGAAGAAACCGGTATGGAAGTAGTAATCATTCGACCTCCTTTAGTATATGGTCCTGGAGTCAAGGCGAATTTCTTAACCTTAATGAAATGGACATCAAGAAAGTTACCATTGCCTTTTGGTTCGATCGATAACAGAAGAAGTTTGGTCTATGTTGAGAACCTTGTTGATCTAGTGTTGAATTGTTGCACAAATCCACAGGCTGCAGGTAAGACCTTTTTGGTTTCAGATAATCATGATGTGTCGACTAGGTGTTTACTTAGGTCTATCGCTAAATCTATGAAGGTTAAAAGTTATCTTGTGCCCGTGCCTCGCAGTATATTTAAGTTGGCGGCGACTGTTTTTAGAAAACCAGAGCTAGAAGTTAAGTTGTTTGGTTTTCTTCAGGTAGATATTAGTGAAACTCGTAAAGTACTTGGTTGGGAACCGCCTTATAGCTTTGAAGAGGGTATACAAAAGACCGTCGATGACTTTTTAGCGAATAAGAATAGTTAAGTTGGAACAGAGCGTGATTAGATTCTTAGATTTTGTGTTGTCTTTCTTTGGCCTGTTATTTTTGTGGCCAGTGTTGTTGGTAGTTTGGGTTTTAGGATATTTTGATACAGGAGCACCGGTTTTTCGGCAGATCCGAGTTGGAAAAGATAAACAAGAGTTTGTACTGGTTAAGTTCAGGACTATGCCAGTTGATACGGCCTCTGTTGCAACGCACTTGGTTGGTGCTAGCTCGGTAACTAAGCTGGGTAGCTTTCTTCGGAAAACTAAATTAGACGAGTTGCCGCAGCTTTGGAACGTGCTAAAAGGTGAAATGAGCTTGGTTGGTCCGAGGCCTTGCTTGTTTAATCAAGAAGAGTTAATCAGTGCGAGAAGTGCTTTGAAAGTCTTTGATGTAAGGCCTGGTATCACTGGCTTGGCTCAGGTGAATGAGATCGATATGTCTACGCCTGAACTGCTTGCTGAGTGGGATGCAAAAATGATTCGAACTATGTCTATTTCTAATTATTTTAAGTACATAGTCCAGACTGTGCTCGGTAAAGGGGCAGGGGATAGGGTTTAGATTTTTAGTTTGAGAGGTCCCGGATAAACCCTACGAGTTTTCCGGGATGCCACTTGTGTTGCTAGTCTAGTAGCCCATTAGTCTTAAAAGATTTTCAGCCGTCTCAATTGCTTCTTTTCGATTCGCAATATTCAGCTTCTGATACAAATTTCGAATGTGCGTCTTAATTGTTGTCCCGGCAACATCAAGCTCCTGCGCAATCTGCTCGTTACTGAAGCCAGAATAAATTAGGTTTAGCACCTGCCATTCTCGCTGGGTCAGCGGGCTGGTGCGGATCAGCTCTGGGATGTTTGGATGGTTGACGAGCTTGTTGACGAACTCTTCATCGAAGTGGACGGCGCGGCTGCGTTGCTTGTTGCCAATCTCTTTTAGTAGTTGTAGGGCGCGGTGGCGCTCTAGGTCGCCTAGCTGCCCTTTGTTGACTAGCTTATCCATCAGTTTGCCGATGGTATTGCCATCGATGATGAAGTTGCCGATCATGCCGGTTTGGTTGGTCATGGATAGGGCTTGTTTTAGCTTCTCGCCGGCTTGTACTTCGTCGCTAGTTTTGATGTGCAGAACAGATTCAACGATGAGATTGCGGTTTTTGTCGGTCACTAGGCCGTGTTTTTCGGCTTCGTTACGCATTAGCGCTAAGGTAAGTTCTGCCTGATCAAACTGCTCCGTGCAGATTTGTGCGCGGGCGATGTTTCGAAGGTGCAGTTGAGTAAAGTGGTTGCTGGCGCTTTCTGGCTGCTCTGCTTGTACTAACCAGTTGTGGATGGAGGTTGTATCACCACGCGCTTGCCAGTACAGAAGCTGTGAAAGGGACGCATTAGCTGTCCAATCTAGGTGATAGTTGGACTCGGCTAGTAGGCTTTCAATTTTTTCTACAAAGCGACCGGCTTTGTCTATTTCACCGCGGCCGATAGCGATGCGCGCTAGCATTGAGTAGCTGTGTAGGTGACGGCTCTGTTTCTTCTCACCTAGAACATCGATGCCTTTATAGGCTAAGTGCTCAGCTTCATCTAGGTGGTTCCAGCACCATTGGATTTGAGCGCGGATGCGCAGTAGGTGTTCGTGCAGTGGTACTTGCTGCAGGTGGTGCTCTTCGATGATCTTAAAGCCTTGCTCTTGAAGTTCGTGTGCGGCTTGGATATAGCCTTGAGCAATCAAGATCTCGCTTTGTTGGATCAGAGCCCACAGCGCTTGGTGGTAAACCTGATACTGACGCGCAAGCTTTTCTGTCTGCTGCATCATAGGTAGCGCGCGGTCTAATCGGCCCAGTACGTGGTTTACCTCGCCGATAACGGATGTGCCCACAATGCGGCTTCTAAAGTCGTTGTTGTCAATTTGGCTTAGTGCCAGTTCAGCCAGCTCTAGAGCTTTCTCAGGTTTGCCTTGGTTGATGGCAACCAAGCCGAGTAGGGCGCTGACTTGGCCTTTCTCGTTGGCTGAGATGCTGATGTTGCGTTTTTCCAGTTCTACCTTAGCTTCGGCAAGCAAATCACCTACCGCGTTGTATCTGTGCTGGCTTTGAGCAAGCCATGCACGCAATAGAGGCAGTTTCGCTGTTTGATACAGCTGATCCGGTTCTAGCTCGGCAATGGCATTTTCTAGGGTTACTAGCTCACCGCCGTTAAACATGGCCCAGCCGTGCTCGCGCATGATGTCTGCACACAAGTCGGAGTCTTTGGCTTTTTGTGCGTGTGCCAGTGCTTTTACAGGACGATTGTACTTAAGCCAGGTTTTAGCCGCTTGTGTTTGTAGAGATAGCTCTTGCTGTGGCAGGTGAGTGCTGCGCTGGTGGGTCAGGAAGTCACTGAACAAGTTATGGAAGCGGAACCAGTTTTGCTCGTCTGTACTGGTATTAAGAAACAGACCAAACCGGTTTAGGTTTTCCAGCATATTCAGCGCGTCATCGCGTCCGGTCACATCCGCAATATGTTCATCACTGAAGTTATCCAGCACTGAACACTGCATCAGGAACTGCTGAGTGTCTTCGTCTAGGTAATCAAATACCTCTTCTGCCAGATAGTCCCATAAGTGTGTGTGATTGAAATCTTCAATCGCCAGTAGAGACTCTTTAATCGGCTTATTTTGTTGAATGGCTTGGATAGCCAGAAGCTGAAGTGCTGACGGCCAGCCCTCTACATAGTTGCGAAGATCCGTAGCGGTTGATTCATCTATCTCTTCTTTGGTACGCATGCTTAAGAAGCGTGACGTCTCTTCAGTATCGAATGCGAGCAGGTCATCGTCGATTTCAATCATAAGATCGCGTACACGAAGATTCGCCGTGCCCAGTGGTGGGTTAGAGCGACTGGTGACCACAACTGTGACGTTGTCTGGCATATGCTTGATAAAGAAGCGCATCGCTTCGTGCACTTCTTCATTAGTAATGAGGTGGTAGTCATCTAGCACCAAGTAGATTTCATGATGGGTACTAGTGAGTTCTGCGAAAATCTCGCCGAACAAGCTGTGCAATGATGAGAACTGGCGTTTTTCGATGAGTGCCAGAGAGTTCACACAGATGTTGTCGGTTGCTTTATTAATAGCGCGCACAAAGTAGGAGATAAAGCGGTAGCTGTCGTTATCGCTCTCATCCAGGCTATACCAGCCTACATGGGTTTTGTCGGCTAGCCATTGAGCTGCCATAGTGGTTTTGCCATAGCCGGCAGGGGAGCGAAATAGCACCAGCTTATAAAAGGGCGCTTGCTGCAAAAGCTCCAAAACACGGGGACGCACGATGGCGTTATGTAAGCGGCCGGGGCGAGTCAGTTTTGATGGAATCCACATTTGTGTCTTTACCTAGTCAGTTATTCTTATGTTTATGCTTTGGGGGAGTCGTCATTCCGGCACACTTGTAGGATGTACTCGGTTTGAAGATCCCGGAGTAAGCTAATGCTTTCCGGGATGACGGGGTAGCGCTGGCAGTGCACCTTGTCGTCTTATTCGCCTTTATATTTAATTCTGGTACGGCGTCTCATCCCTAAACCTCATCGATTCTAGATGAATAAGCACTGGATGTAATTTGATCACACCCCTGTTTGGTCTGATATTCACCTAAATTCACCGTCTACGCCTCAGATTTGTGAAGCCGATCTCAAATAGCTGGGTTTCGCTCTCAAGCAGGGATTGAGCCTGCACATTTTTCGTCGATGAAACATTCATTCTGCTCATAATTTGTCGTGATTGAACTCACGCTTTTTACAATTCTGAAAAATAATTCGGGTTACGGATATTCATTCCATAAGAGCGCAAATCATGACTTAACGTGATCTTGGTCTCGCCCTGTAGAGGGGAGGGGGGTGTTTATGGGATCTGGCTCAACAACTCTTTTTTCTCCTCATCCCTACGCCCTGTCTACTCCTCCTTATCCACCCCTCGGGTAGGAGGATGAACCATTGCCAGGGTTCGAGGATGATGGCCACAGTTGGAAATAAACACTAAGTGAGAGTTCTTAATGAAACCTGCACAACAAAAAAAATTCGACAAAGCTCAATTCCAAGCGAGCGTGAAGAATCACCTTACATCTACCTATGCTACCACTGTAGAAAACGCGTCCGACCGCCAATGGTACTTGGCAATGGGCCGCGCGCTAGCTGAACTCACCACTTTCGATCTGCTTGCAACTGAAGCGGATGCAAAAATCAAAAACGCAAAAAGCGTTAACTATCTATCACTAGAATTTTTGATCGGTCGTCTAACTGGTAACAACCTTATCAGCATGGGTCTGTATGAGCAGATCACTGACGCGATGGCTGAACTAGGTCATAACCTAACTGACCTACTAGAAGAAGAGCGCGACCCATCACTAGGTAACGGTGGTCTTGGTCGTCTAGCAGCATGTTTCATGGACTCATGTGCAGCTCAAGAATTCCCGACTGTAGGTTACGGCCTGCACTATGAATACGGCCTATTTAAGCAATCATTCAAAGATGGCCGTCAGCAAGAAGCACCTGATGCATGGCGTGGCGTTGAAGGCTACCCATGGGAAGTAGCTCGTCCAGAGCTTGCTCAAGAAATTGGCTTCTACGGTGAAGTTCAATGGGTTGTTGAGAACGGTAAAGAAGTTCGCAAGTGGGTTCCAGGCATGACTGTAAAAGCAATGCCATGGGATCTTCCAATCGTGGGCTACGAGTCAGACACGGTTTACCCACTGCGTCTTTGGGAATGTCAGGCAATTGCTCCTTTCTCTCTAGAAAGCTTCAACAACGGTGACTACTTCGAAGCACAGCACGCGCTAATCGATGCAGGTAACATCACTAAGGTTCTATATCCGAACGACAACCACGAGAAGGGTAAGACTCTGCGTCTAATGCAGCAGTACTTCCACTCGGCAGCGTCTGTACGTGACATCCTACGTCGTCACGAAGCGGCAGGTTACTCTCTAGAAGATCTACCAAAGCAAGAGACCATTCAGCTTAACGATACGCACCCAACTATCGCTATTCCTGAACTAATGCGCATCCTAATCGATGAGCGTGGTCTTGAGTGGGATGCAGCGTGGGCAATCAGCTCGCAAACATTTGCATACACCAACCACACACTACTTCCAGAAGCACTTGAGACTTGGCCTGAGTCGCTAATCCAGCGTCTACTTCCTCGTCACATGGAAATCATCTTCGAAATCAACCACCGCTTCCTACAAGAAGTACGTGCAATGTGGCCTGGTGACGGTGAGAAGCAAGCTAAGCTGTCTATCATCCAAGAAGGCTTCCATCGCATGGTGCGCATGGCGAACCTATGTGTGATCGGCTCTTACGCAGTAAACGGCGTAGCAGCACTTCACTCTGAGCTAGTTAAGAAAGACCTATTCCCAGAGTTCCACGAGATGTACCCAACACGTCTACACAACGTGACTAACGGTATCACTCCTCGTCGCTGGTTGAAGTTCTGTAACCCAGGTCTATCTGCGCTTATCACAGACAAGATTGGTTCTGAGTGGCCAGCGAAACTTGAGCAACTTGAACAAGTAGCTAAGTTTGCTGACGATGCTAAATTCCAGAAAGAATTCATGGCGGTTAAGAAAGAGAACAAACAGCGTCTAGCTGATTGGGTTTCTGAGAACATGGGTATTGAGCTAGATACAGATGCTATCTTCGACGTTCAAATCAAGCGTCTACACGAGTACAAGCGTCAGCACCTAGATCTGCTACACATCTTGTCTCTATACCACCGCATCATCAACGATCCTGAGTTCGATTGCGTACCACGCGTATGTTTCTTCGCAGCTAAGGCAGCTCCTGGCTACCACCTAGCGAAAGAAATCATCTTCGCAGTGAACAAGATTGCAGACAAGATCAACAATGACCCACGCATCGGCAACAAGCTGAAAGTGGTATTCATCCCTGACTACCGTGTAAGCATGGCTGAGATCATCATCCCTGCGGCTGACGTTTCTCAACAAATCTCGCTAGCGGGTAAAGAAGCATCTGGTACAGGTAACATGAAGATGGCTCTAAACGGTGCCCTAACTATCGGTACGATGGACGGTGCAAACGTTGAGATCCGTGAAGAAGTTGGCGATGAGAACATCTACATCTTCGGTCTTGATGTTGAGGGCGTGAAAGCGACTAAAGCACGCGGTTACAACCCATTCGACTACTACAATGCTGACCACCTATTGAAAGCGTCTATGGACCTACTAATCGGTGAAGAGTTCACTCCAGGTCAACCGGGCTTGCTGCGTGCAACTTACGACAGCCTACTAGACGGCGGTGACCCATACCTATGTCTTGCAGACTTCGCATCTTACGTGAAGGCGCACGAAGATATGGATGCTCAATACCGTGACCAAGCTGGCTGGGCTAAGAAAGCCATCCTGAACACAGCACTAGTTGGTAAGTTCAGTTCAGACCGTTCGATTCGCGACTACGTGAACAACATCTGGAAGCTAGAAGCGGTAAGCCGTTAATTAAAGTCTCCCAGAACTTAGAAATGAGTTCTGGGAACTTTGCGTAACAAGGTCCCGGATATTTCTTTCAGAATTTCCGGGATGACGACCAAAGCAGTGGCTGGGTCTGAAAGAATTCAATCGGTGCGCAGTTGCGCGCCAGTATCACAAAAACAACAATGAAATGGATGAAGGCGTGTTTCGTCTTCGGAGAGAGCGATGAAAGAACAATCCGCACTAAAAAAAGTCGCTGAAATGGCTCGTATTGCCGATAGCTATGTCAGTGCTTGGGGTGATGAGGCTTATGTGGAAGACGAGACCATTCGTCGTCTGCTAGCGTCACTAGGCTATGATACGAGCAGTGACGAAGCACTGCTAAAGTCTGCTGAGAAAAAACACAAGAAAGACGTACTGGCGGCAGTTAAAGTCGTTCGCGACGGTGAGCCAGTAGAGATCGAATTGAACCTAGGTGTGAGTGCTCGTGAAAGCGAGTTTGCTTGGCGTCTAGAAACTGAAAAAGGTGAAGTACTAGAAGGCTACCTTCAGTCGCAAATCGTTCGTGATGAGCGTGCTGATGGTGGTGCTTTGGTATTTGCCCTTCCTAACGAGATTGAGTGGGGCTACCACAAGCTGATCGTAACGCGTAAGCGTCGTAAAGCACCTTACGAAATGACTCTAATCGTGACTCCACAAGCGTGCTATAAGCAGTCTTCTATCGAAGAAGGCAAGAAGCTTTGGGGCCCAAGTGTTCAGCTGTACACCTTACGCACTCCACATAACTGGGGTATCGGTGATTTCGGTGACCTGAAACAACTGGTTGGCGATATCGCAGCGCGCGGTGGTGACTTCGTAGGTCTAAACCCAATTCACTCTCTGTTCCCAGCAAACCCAGAAGGTGCGAGCCCATACAGCCCGTCTTCTCGTCGCTGGCTGAACATCCTATACATCGATGTAAGCTCAGTACCTGAGTTTGCGCTAAGTGCGGAAGCGCAACAGAAGGTTGGCAGTGCTGAATTCCAGCAGCGTCTGCAGAAGGCTCGTGAAGTTCAACATGTGAACTACAGCGAAGTCTCTGATCTCAAGATGAGCGTGCTGCCTCTGCTTTACGCTGAGTTCAAATCTCGTCATCTAGACAAGAACACTGAGCGTGCTCAAGCCTTCCTAAACTTTGTTGAAGAGGGTGGCGATAGCCTGCTTCATCAAGCAGCGTTCGATGCATTGCACAAAGAACTGCACGATCAAGATTCAAATACTTGGGGTTGGCCTGTATTCCCTGAGAAATATCGTCGTTTCGAAACTGCGGCAACTCAGAAGTTCATCAAAGACAACCGTGAACTAGTAAACCTATACATGTACCTACAGTGGATTGCTGATACTCAAATCAACGAGGCGCAAGCTTTGGCTGAAGAGAAAGGCATGGCTGTTGGTCTATATCGTGACCTTGCGGTAGGTGTTGCAGATTCTGGCTCTGAAACGTGGGCTGACGAAGGCAACCTTATCCTTGACGCGAGCATCGGTGCTCCACCAGATATCCTAGGTCCTCTAGGTCAAAACTGGGGTCTACCACCGCTAAACCCTCAAGTGCTGCAAGCGACTGGCTATGATGCTTTCATCAAACTACTGCGTGCAAACATGAAACACTGTGGTTCTCTGCGTATCGACCACGTTCTTGGCCTACTTCGCCTATGGTGGATTCCTAAGGGTGAGAACGCGACTAAAGGGGCGTACATGTACTACCCAGTTGAGGATATGCTAGCAATCCTTGCGCTTGAGTCGCATCGCTTCCAGTGCTCAGTAATCGGTGAAGACCTAGGTACTGTACCAGATGAGATCGTAGGTATCCTACGTGACGCAGGCGTTCACTCTTACAAGGTATTCTTCTTCGAAACTAATGAAGATGAAAGCTTCATCAACCCAACAGAGTACACAGACCAGTCTATGTCTGCGCTATGTACGCACGACATGCCAACCCTACGCGGTTTCTGGCACTGTGATGACCTGAAACTGGGTAAAGAGCTAGGTCTGTATCCAAACGAAGAGCAACTTGCTGGTCTGTTTGATGATCGCTTGAAGTGCAAGCAAGGCATCCTAAACACAATTCGCCAAAACAACCCTCAGTTCCTGTCTTCAGGTATTGGTGAGAACGCGGAATACGTGCCAATGGATCGTTACCTGGCGAAAGCGCTTCAGCTTCACGTAGCAGCAGGCTCTTCAACTCTACTAAGTGTTCAGCTTGAAGACTGGCTAGAGATGGATAAACCAGTAAACATCCCTGGCACCGTGGATGAATATCCAAACTGGCGTCGTAAGCTGTCAGTGAACCTAGAAGAGATGTTTGCACGTGATGATGTGAACGAGATTGCTAAGTCTCTATCTGAGGTTCGTGAGAAGGCGTCTCACTAATTTGGTCTGACCAATTAAAGTGAAAACTTCTACTCGCTTCAAACTTTCAATTTTGTAATTAAGTTACAATCTGGAAGCTCTGAAATGCCCGCTCATTCAGCGGGCATTTTTTATGTCATAGGTACAACTGACAGCTAATAGCTTTCAGCTGTCAGCTGACCACCATTTTTGTAGCGGTGGTTGGCTAAATTGAATAAAAAATAACGAAAAAGCTAATAAACAACACAATAACAATGATTGGTTAGGGCTCGTGAATTACGAGAACTAAGGAAAAATAATTACAAATTACGGACTATTGAGGAGATTAGGCGTGATTAAGCCTATTGATAAAATTAAGAAAGCTTACCAGCAGTTAAGCCAAGCATCTTTTGCTGACCCATTTTCACTGCTTGGGCCATTTGTACGTGAGCAAGGTCGCTCACTGACGGTTTGGATGCCAGGTGCAGACCGTGTTGAAGTGCTAATTTCAGACAAGCGTATCGAACTTGAGCGTGATAAAGAGAGCGCATTCGTTCTTGCTCAAGATATCGACCTTTCTTTCACCCACTATAAGCTAGCTGTTCATTGGGGTGACACCGAGCAGATCCTTGATGACCCGTATCAGTATCACGCTCTTTATGAAGAATTCGATCATCTGCATACACCAAAGCAGATGTATCAACACATGGGTGCGCAGTTTGTAACGGTTGAACGTGATGGCAAAACCATCTCAGGTACGCGCTTCCTTGTATACGCACCTCATGCATCAGCGGTAAGCCTAGTAGGCGGTTTCAATGCATGGGATGGTCGTCGTAACCCAATGCAGCGTCTAGATTACGGTATCTGGGGTATCTTTATTCCTGAACTGCCAGAAGGCACCGCTTATAAGTTTGAGCTGAAAGGTCCAAACGGTGAAGGTCTACCTCACAAGCAAGACCCATGGGGCTTCCATCACGAGCAGTATCCGTCATTCTCTTCGGTTACTTATGATCAAACTAAATACCAGTGGCAGGATTCAGCTTGGCAGAACCGCCCAGTAACGCAAAAGCGTGGCGAAGCACTGTCATTCTATGAGCTTCACGCAGGTTCATGGCGTCGTGATGAGAATGGTGACTTTCTTAACTACCGCGCACTTGCAGAAGAGCTGGTGCCTTATCTAGTTGACCTAGGCTATACCCACGTTGAGCTAATGCCAGTATCTGAGCACCCGTTCTATGGCTCTTGGGGCTATCAGCCAATCGGTCTGTTCGCGCCAACTAGCCGCTACGGTTCACCGGACGATTTCAAATACTTCGTAGACAAGTGTCACCAAGCAGGTCTTGGTGTAGTTCTGGATTGGGTTCCAGCACACTTCCCGTCAGATGATCACGGCCTTGCTAACTTCGATGGTACGCCACTGTTCCACGATCCAGATCCGCGTCGCGGCTGGCACCAAGATTGGAACTCGTACATCTATGACCTAGGTCGTGAGCACGTTCGTCGTTTCCTAGTTTCGAACGCACTGTTTTGGTTTGAGCATTACCACATCGATGGCATCCGTGTAGACGCAGTAGCGTCAATGCTGTACCTAGACTATTCGCGTAGCCACGATCAGTGGATCCCGAACCAAGATGGCGGTAACGAAAACTACGACGCTATCTCGACCCTGAAGTGGATGAATGAGGAGGTGTACAAGCACTTCCCGAATGCGATGACTATCGCAGAAGAGTCTACTGCGTTCCCGGGCGTATCAGCGCCGACTTTCCTTGGCGGCCTTGGCTTTGGCTTCAAGTGGAACATGGGTTGGATGCACGACAGTCTTTCTTATATCAAAGAAGATCCGGTTCACCGTCAGTATCACCATAACACCATTACTTTCCCGCTAGTGTATGCACACAGTGAGAACTACGTGCTGTCTCTGTCTCACGATGAGGTGGTATACGGAAAGGGTGCTATCCACGACAAGATGCCAGGTGATGAGTGGCAGAAGACAGCAAACCTTCGTGCATACATGGGCTACATGTATGGTCAGCCTGGTAAGAAGTTGAACTTCATGGGCGCTGAGTTCGGTCAAACGGCTGAGTGGAACCACGACGATCAACTGCAATGGTTCTTGCTAGATTATGAGCGTCACCAAGGCGTACTAAATCTGACTCGCGACCTGAACAAGCTGTATAAAGACGAGTCTGCGATGCACGACTTGGACTATGATCCTCGCGGTTTTGAGTGGCGCCTACAAGATGCGGCAGAGGCAAGCGTACTTGCTCATGAGCGTATCGATGACAACGGCGAGCGTATCCTAGTCGTTTCTAACTTTACGCCAGTACCGCACCAAGAGTTCCGTTTAGGAATTCCTAATGAGGCTGAATACGAACTGCTACTAAGCACAGACGATGAGAAGTACAACGGTTCGAACACTGCGCTTCCAGCTAAGCTAGTGACCGAGAAGGTTGAGAGTGAAGGCTTGGAGCAGTCAGTACAGATGGTGCTTCCTCCGCTGGCTACTGTGTTCTATAAGAAGACTAAGTAGCTGTGAAGATACCGGATAAGCCAATTGGCTTTCCGGTATAATGAAATGGACCCACCCTTTACACGGCGTCGCAATGCGCCAAGATGAAGTTGAGTAAACAAGCATCTAAATAAGGGTAGGTCCACATGACAAATGTAACGGTCGGATTAGATATTGCCAAGAATGTTTTTCATGCAGTGTTCGTCACATCACGTGGGAAAATCACTCGTAAGAAGCAACTTAAGCGAGCTGCGACACTGCCATTCTTTGCCAAATTGACTCCTCAAGTAATAGCCATTGAAGCTTGTGGTGCCTCTAATCACTTGGCTCGAGAACTCATCAAGCTTGGGCATCATGTAAAACTTGTCCCCCCCGCAACATGTCACTTCGTATCGTCGTAAAAATAAAAACGACTACAACGACGCAGAAGCCATAGCAGAAGCCGCACAACGCGACAATATGACGTTTGTACCGGTAAAGACAATTGACCAACAAGATGCCCAAATGTATCTGCGCATCAGACAGCGTTTGATTAAACAACGCACTCAACTGATGAACCAGATACGAGGTTTGCTGCTTGAATATGGGCTTTGCGTGAATCGAGGTTTCTCAGCCTTACGTCGAACCGTTCCTGAGCTCCTAGAAGACCCCAATAATGAGCTAACCTGGGTAGCGAGAGAGTTGTTCAATGAACTCAACCAAGAGTTCATTGTATTAAACGAGCGTATTGAACAACTCGAGACCAAGCTGAAGGCTTTTGCTAAAGAGAATCACGTCTGCCAGATAGCGAAAAGCGTGGTGGGTATAGGACCTATCACTGCTTTAGCCTTGTATGCTGCAATTGGAAGTGGAACACAGTTCAAGAGTGGGCGACACTTCTCCGCTTGGTGTGGCCTGGTACCGAGACAATACTCAACTGGAGGAAAGTCTCAATTATATGGTATTACCAAAAAAGGTAATGTTGCACTCAGAGCTCTTCTGGTACACGGTGCAAGAAGTGCACTCCAATATGCAGATAAGAAAAACGACAGAGTAAGCGTCTGGGCGACTAAGTTGAAGCACGAGAAGAGCTTCAACAAAGCCTGTGTTGCATTAGCGAACAAGTTAGCGCGCATTGTATGGGCAGTAATCACACACAACAAACCGTACCAACTTAAAGAGGCGTAAACCAATAGCGATTACGCCATAAATTACATTTAAATCAGAAATTTTAAATAGCACACATCGTCAGTTGCGATACATTTTACATCGATGGTTAGCGGTCATCCCGCCCCAGCGAAACTCTGAAACCGTCATTGGCTCAAAGGAAGCCGTCGGTATGATAAAGAGCACTGGGTGCAGATTACATCAAGGTCATGAGTACGACACAACTCAATTAACAGGCCGGATATATGAACGACAATGACTCAATAACTAAGAATGAAAAATGACTTGCAAACTGGGTGGGTCCATATATGACGGTTTCTAAACAAAACTAGTTAATTAATGTCATCCCGGAAGGCTCTGCCTATCCGGGGTCTTTTTTTTTGCACTGAGTCTGAGTTAACCAATCTTTTCACTTCAATATCCAACACTTAGCCAATCCTTATCTACAATCAATAAACGTTAGAAAAGGAATTCTCTATGGCGACCTCTCTCTATGCCAGTCTGTTAGCCGCTTGGGTGCTTTACTTGGCTTTTCAAGTAATAAAGCAACGGCGTAAGCATCGCATCTCCCATGCCGATGGTGAGGTGGAAGACCTCAAAGTCGCCCGTGGCGCCCATTCAAACGCTACTGAATATATACCTATCGCTCTTATTTTACTCTTTTTAGCTGAATACAATGGTTTGTATACGCCTTTGGTGCATCTGCTTGGCTTATCGCTGGTGGTGGGGCGAGTTATGCACGGCCTGTCTATTTTGAATAAAAAATTTAAGGGGCGTTATTGGGGAATGATTCTGACTTTGATACCAATTTGTTCTCTGGCTGTAATTAATATCGGCTTGTCCCAGTTCTAGAGAGGCTTTATGCGACGATTCTGGCCACCGGCTTGGCTTCTAGTGTTAGTCGGCCTTCTGCTTAACATCTTAGCCATCTTGATATCCAGTCAGGTGATTGACGGGTTAGTGTCGAAAAATGGGAGCTTAAGTGAGGCGAGAGATAATAATCTACGCTCAATACAATTAGCTTGGAATCGTATCGAAAACCTAGAGCGTAAAAAAGAAACCATGGTGGTCATGTTAGCAAGTGAATCTGCACCAACCGAAACTCTTGATGAGTTAAAGTCGCAAATAGAAACTTGGACGGGAAAACAGGTGCCAGCGATATCGGTTAATAACCTTCAAACGCTTACTTTGCTGGTCGAGCAGCAACAAGACCAGCAGCGGGACTTTATTGATAACTACTATCTCGAGAACGTAACGTTGATGGAGAGCATGCACGAAAACGACGTTTTCATGAGCCATTACAAGAATATCGCACTGTTTTTACAGATCTTTGGACTCGCGCTTATCTTAGCTCGCGACCTTAGGCCCGGTTCAACATGATGGATTGACTGTGCTATGCTGTCGCTCTTCACGCTAAATAGCATGGATTAGGATTAGCGATGAGCGACAAAATCTATTTTAATACCTCTAAGAAGTTTAACCTTCGCCGTTCCCTAGTAAATATGACCACCCGAGTGCACCATAAGGTCGCCCCTAGGCATGCACGTAAGATGGCGCGAAAGCTGCTTCTTACTCCTGTTCGTTCTCAGGGCAAAAATACCATGCCTAAAGGTATGCTGGTGGACTCGATTTCGTCAGATCATGGCGAGTTAAAAACCTACCGTTTAGGCACAGGGCCAGTTTGGGTGCTCAATCATGGCTGGTCTGGCAGTGCTAACCAGTTCTTTCCATTAATGGAGTATATTGCTAGTAAAGGTTTCACCGCTCTTGGCTATGACCAACCGGCTCACGGCAGTAGTGGCGGGGCATACGGTCATATTCCAGCGTTTGTCGCGGGTCTTGAGGCGATTTTAGACAGTGAGCCAGAGGTTGCTGGTATTGTGGCCCACAGCATGGGTACGGCCTCTACCATTGAGTGTAAGCACGCTAAAGCTCAGACTGTGCCACTTCTATTGATTGCGCCTGTATTAGATTACCTTGAGAACCTCTTCGGTAGCGTCCGTCGTTCAGGCTATTCTATGAAGCTGTTTGAAGAAGTGGTGCAAGAGGTGAGTAGTGAGTATCACTATCCTATCCACACCATTGACCCGTACGGAAAGCTGAAACTGCGTCCTCAGCCTACGATCATTGTGCATGACGAAGGTGATAAGTTTACCAAGTTCTCAGTATCTGAGAAGGCGGCGAGTGAGATGGAAAGGGTAGAGCTTGTGGCCACAACCGGTCTAGGTCATGGCCGTATAATGAAGAGTGCGCCGGTGCAACAGAGCTTTGATGCATTGGTTGAATCAGCCGGGGTGACCGTCAGCTCGCGGGGTGAGTAGCATCTTACCAAATTTCAATAGATACATACCAAAGGCAACCATCCACAGTACTGCGGCCACATCTAGCATTTCCATAATGTATTGTGGGAAATAAGCCACACCCAGTGAGCGCACTAGCGCCGACAAAACAAGGGCGATAAACGCCACGCGCATTTGTGGCCCTTGATAGATATTTCTACCTGTGTGACCCATAGTCACGCGCGCAATCATCGCCAGAATTAACCCCGACAATGCGCCTATCGCAAATATGTGTAGCGCATTGTGTGACAGTAGAGCGTTAGTGGTGATGCCTTTCACCAATAGATAAGTTGGAATACACGCATAAGCTAGGTGTAGTGACCAGACTAAAGGCTCACCTAGGGTGCGATGAGGCTTCCAGCGCATCATTCGAATCGCTTGGAATAGACCCGCCCAAATAAACAGAGGTGTTTGCAACTCTGCCAGGGTCATAGGGAAGAAGCTCAGGATAAACAGCAGGGCTAAAGGAAGGTTTGCTGCCATATCCAGCCACAATTGAGGTTCTGGCTTATCAAAGTGGAAGCGACGCGCGGTAAAGAACGGAATCACGCGCCCGCCCATCACCGATAGGAGCAACATAAACCACCACAGCATGGCTTGCCATACAGAGGTCGAGCTAAAGGGCGCGACACCAGTGACAGTGGCAAAGCTTGCGAAGTTCGCAAAGATAGCCAGTGCAAATAGGGGTACGAAAAACAGATTGCGCCAACCCTCAGATTTCACCACTCTAAAGCCAACCTCGTATGCGGTAACCACTAAAAATAGAGCATCGATAATGGCTATCACCCAAAGTGGAGTAGAGGTCCAGAAAAGAATTCGAGGCGCTAACCAGAGCCCTACAATAACGCCCAAGCGTGTACTCTTTGTTCCGTTAACGCCGGTCCAGTTTTGTACCGCGGTCAATACAAAACCGGCAACAATCGCCATAGAGAAGCCAAATAGCATCTCATGGGCATGCCACCAAAGAGCAGGCACAGACAGAGCTTCAGGTTGACCATGCTGAAACGCATAGATCCAAACTGGGATCGCAATAAAGGCATAGAGTGCACCTAAGAGAAAGAAGGGCCTAAAGCCTAAGCGCAGAATGGCAGGGATAGCCTCTTCTTTTGCTTTGTCTGTTATGTTGAGCATGACGAAAACCTTAACATGTATTTTGATTGCAACTTTATAGTAAGCGCACAAGCTATGCAAGCTGTGAAATAAAAGATAGCGCAAAACAAAAAGCCGCAAACAGCGGCTATATAAGGATTTCGGAGACTATTTAATTGAAGAGGCGGTTGTGGAAACTGAGATTGTATCAACCACAGCTTCCGAGTGCGCTAGACCGCTAGGTTCATGTTCAGTTGAAGCTTATAGGGCAGTTTATTCAACTTATGATGAAGAGATTTTTTAGTGCGCTCAATGTCACGACACTGCAGATTCTCATCTTCTGGGATTGCAACATCTATGTGCACCCTAAGCTCATTACCTACCTTAGTTACTGCAGATACCGAAATATCCAGAGGCTGAGCGTCGTTCTCATTTGAAACTTGCTTGATAACCTGATCACATACAGATTTATCCGCAGATTTATTTAGAAGCTCCAACACCGCACCTTTGAGCATATCGAAAGGTACCTTTAGAAAGTAACCGCCCATCAGCAGCATCATTACTGGATCAGCATAGACCGAATAGGCTGCTAGTGTGGTTTGGGACAAAACCCAAGCTGCAACGAACCCAAGAAGAACGGCCAGACTGATCAGGGCATCCATCTGCCACTGTTTTCCCTCTGCATCAATAAGCCCAGAGTTCAGGTTCTTGTTCATTCGCTTGATGACTAGCCAACCCAGAAGACAGCCCGCGACATTGACGACTCCAAACAAGGTTGCGATAGACGCATCCACAGGACGACCACCGCTAAACAGTGACATGGCTGCTGAATAAAGAGAGGCAACTACTACGCTGAGAATAACCGTCGCTTTTACGGAAATAACGATGGGTTCCAAAGCTGCAAGTCCGAGTGGGAACTGCGTGCGAGAAGGATTAGCGATGTATTTGGCGGCGACTAAAGAGAGAAGTGTCAGTAGAAGACTGATCAGAGAGTAAGCACCATCAAACACGATAACTAGAGAACCAACCCAGAGTCCAACCACCACGCCCATGACCGCAAAGCCTAGGCAAAGGATGGCGGAGAAGGTGAGGATGCGACTTTCAAGATTGGTTTTATTGCTACTCATTGTAAACCTTTTGGGTTAACGACTAAGTTCATTGTTCGGTAACCAAGGCAGATTCTCAATGAACAATTGGATGCCTAAGATAGTGTGAAATAAGTTATTGAATTTAAATTGTTTAAAATCAACTACTTAAGTGCCATGGTGAAGTGTCAAAAAATATGACGCTCACTGAGTGCGTTAAAATCCGAACAGATACTCACTTAGTTTATCGCACAGCCAACTCATGCTTGGGTTGGAGTCCATGCCACTGGCTGTAAACATGCAATAGTCTTCTTGAGTAAGACCATAAGTATGTTTAATGACAGCAAGTTCTTCGGATCTAAGTAGATGTCTTATTAAAGGCTCAGGAAGTACTCCCCAAGCGCCTTCGCTCTCGATGGTAGAGAGGATATAGTCGAAGCTTGAAAAGCCGATATATTTCAATGAGAAAGGTTGCAGCTCTGGGTTGTCCTTTTCGTTCAGATACGCCATTGATGCCTGTGGTGCATTACGTAAGTCTTCATCTGAAACACGGCGCTTTTTGCTAAGTGGATGACCTGACTTACACACCGACATCATGCGAATCTTGCCAATTGGAGTATAGATAATCCTAGGGTCGTCTTCTCGTTCGTAATCCACACCAAAGGCAAAATCCACCTGTCCGGTTTCCACTAGATTGGCTAGGTCGCCACTGGATGCGAGCACTATGTTGAATGAGGTCGCTGGAAATTTATTATTCAGCTTGTGAGATAGGTTCTGCCAAATATCGTCTGGAATAGAGTCGTCACGGGCAATCCAGATCTCGGCGTTGAACGCACCTTCAACATGTTGGCACGTCTGTTTGATACGGGCCTCTGTAATGAGCAAAGACTCACAGTCCTTAAAGATGGCTTTACCTGCTTCAGACAGTGTGAGGTGGTTTCCAGCCCTGATAAATAGCTCAGTATCCAACTCTTTTTCTAGCGCTTTTATCCCCATACTCAAGCGAGTGCGATTGAACCCAAGTTGTCTAGCGGCCTCGGAGACGGAGCCGAGCTTAGCCACTTCGACGAAGGCTTGTATATGCGATAGGTTCATTGATGGAGTCCTTACGGCAAAGTATTGTCATCAAGCATTATTATACACGTCAATAATCCTGACTCTGGTCAGAAAGTGTAACGCCTGCTGTCAGGAATTTGTTGTTTAGAGTGGTGTAAAATCAAACATCTGTTGATCTAAGCCCAATATCTATTTGTATTAAATGCAATTTTGTATCTTTTTGCGCGAAGATTTGCTTTACTCTCGTTTAAGCAAAAGTTTGAGGATGGGATTTCAAATGGTGCACAACTGGGATGAATATGCTGCCGAGTGGGAGAGCGATAAAACAACCACTCAGTTTTCAGACCTCGTGTTTCAAGAGTTGTTAGCGCTCAATAAACTTGAAGCAGCTAGAGTGATGGACTTTGGTTGTGGAACGGGCTTGTTGAGTCAAAGAATGGCGCCTTTGGCGCGTAACATCGTGGCTTTGGACTCGTCAGAGGCGATGATCGAAGAGTTGGATAAAAAGCTTCTAGAAAACGTAGAGCCCGTAGTAGATGAACTCACCCGCGGTTTGGTTGCTCAGCACCCAGCCTTTAGAGGTCAGTTTGATCTTGTGGTTGCGTCTTCAGTATGCGGTTTCTTAGATGACTTCCAAGAAGCAGCTTCTATCATTCATTCACTACTCGATGTTGACGGTGTATTCGTGCATTGGGATTGGTTGGCTGAGAGTGATAAAGAAGGTTTGACCCAAGAAAGTGCTCATAGTGCGCTGCATGAGGCCGGCTTTGTCGATATAGAGCTGTCGGTTCCGTTCGAGATTACCTTGGCTGACGGCACTGTTGCTCCAGTTTTGATGGGCGTAGCTTACAAGTAATCAGAATTCGATAGCCCGCATATGATGTGGGCTATTCCAATCGGTATTTATATTCGATTTATGAAGTACCTAATTAGGATTAATACTATAAATCTAGGTAAATCAGTAGCTTACCAATAAATAATATTCTTATAATACCCGTAAATTATTCCGTATCTAATTATCTATTAGCAAGACAACTTGGCTTGCTTTCTATCTGTTCGATAGCATTTCTTAATTTCTCCGGTATAGAAACCTTTCGGTTTTTATTGAAGTCAAACATAACCATTTTTGCGCTTCCTTTTGCACAGGTTTTGATCTTTGTTTGACTTACAATTTCATACTCCATGATAAAAGAAGTAGTACTCATTTTTGAAATGCGGCTACCCACCCAAATTGAATCGGGATATTTGATGGGTAAAAAATATCGGCAATCAGTGCTTCCTACAACCGCACCAATTCCAGTTAACTTCATTTGCTCTAATAATTGAACCTCGTCAAAATAATTAACTCTGGCTGATTCAAAATAACGAAAAAAGTTGACATTGTTCACATGACCGAAGGCATCCATATCACCCCATGCGATAGGTATTTGAATGATGCTTGGGTAAGGAACCAGTTGGCTTGGCACAGAGTTAGATTCATTCACATTAATGCTCACTATTAGAAGTTTCTGCTATTAGGAAATAGATGTATGTCGTTTATCTTTAATAAGGCGATCTTTATTCAATCCTTATCCGAATTTAAACCTAAAGTAGCCCACTAGATAAGTACTGATATTTGTAAATCAAAGAACAAATATCAGCTTACTTTGTATGCTTTTTGTGATCTATGCACGCTTTAAATTTGGAATATTAAAAATTCATTACTACGCTGTAACAAAAGCAAATTTGTAGGACTAGACCATAGTTCTCACAGATGGAGGTGCTAGACAAGATCTTCATTGCAAATTGCAATAATAAATTAAGTCGGTTTTGCAGTACGACAATAACAGTGTTTTTAAAACACGTTTTTTTACACATAGGTAAATGGAAATACATTATGAAAAAAACAGTACTTGCAAGCTTAGTTTCGGCAGCAGTGGTTAGCGGCCAAGCATGGGCAGTGGAACTCTATAATAATGACGGTTCGACGTTCTCGGTTGGTGGTCACGTTTCTATCGGGGTAGGTAATCCAGATGCAAACAGAGACAAAGCTATAACAGAATACGAATTTGGTGTTGAATCTATATCCCCACGAATCAATTTTAACGCGACCCAAGAACTTGGTGGAGGCTTCAAAGCCGACGCGAAAGCTGAGTGGTCCATAAACATGTTGGACGGTGGAGACAATTCGTTTTCTACGCGTTTGGGCTACATTGGGGTAACACATGAAACATGGGGTCGAGTTGTAGGTGGTACTCAGTGGTCTCCTTATTACGATGTGGCTGGTATTGCCGATATGCCGATTGCTTTTGCTAACGACTTTTTGTACACCAATGGTGGTAACTTGGGTACTGCTCGTGCTGAGCGAATGGTTTCGTATCGCAAATCTTTCATGTTTGGTGATAACCTAGATTTGAATCTCGGTGCTGGCTGGCAGGGGCAAAACGATGGTAATCCAGAGGACTATGGTGATCGCGCTCAATTAGCTCTCTCCTTTGACCTCGGAGAGATCTTTGTTGGTTATGTGTTTAATACAGGGTCAGTTTCGTACTCGAATGACGATGCCATGGCTAACACGCTCTCGGCGAAATACGGGTCCTACGGAGATGGCCTTTTTGTAGCTGCTGTATACGAGATGGGTGAGCAGGTTCAAGGTAATTTTGACTCTACCTCAATTGAAGCTATTGTCGCATTTGCACTTGCTAATAGTCTCAACTTTTCTCTCAACTATGAGTCAATCGAAGACGACGATAACAATGAAACTCAGTTGAGTCAGATGGCTCTTCAAGTAGAATATAACTTCACTCCAGCGTTTATCGGCTACGCTGGTTATCAGTTAGATCTTGGCGATGACGTATCTGATGATGATGATCGCTACTCAATTGGTGTTCGTTACTATCTATAATTCTTCTTTAAGAATACCTTCCAAAGGCAGAGCTTAGCTCCTGTCTCTTATACACAAATCCCTGAGTCGCGGCTTAGGGATTTTTTTGAACTAATTTTATACTTCGTGATCTGATCATCTATGCAACGACAAGGATGATAATCATGGCCTATTTAGACCCAACACTTTGGGCACAAAAACAGTTTGGACAAGCTCGCCTCAATGACCCTAGACGAACTCAAAGGCTGGTTGCTTTAGCTACTTCACTTGCTGAACAGCCTGGGGTAGCAGTTTCTAAACTCATCATCTCCCCTGCGGATATGGAAGGTGCCTATCGCTTTATCCGCAATGAACATATCAAAGCAGAAGATATTGCTGAGGCAGGGTTCCATGTCACAGCACAAGAGGCTTTAGAGCATCAGACACTTCTAGCACCAGAAGATACCACTTCCCTAAGTTACTCCCATCGTAGCATTAGAGATGATCTCGGCCATTCCAATCACGGTAATCGACATCGAGCTATGCTCGTAAACTCAACTCTGCTTTTTGCTCCACAAACTCAGTCGGTTGTTGGCTTAATTGAACAGCAACGTTGGACTCGGGATATTGCAAAGCGTGGTCAAAGGCGCCAATACGCGATCCGACCATACAAAGAAAAAGAAAGTTATAAATGGGAACTAGCTTCACGACATCTGGCGGAACGACTTGGCGATAAAATGTCAGATGTTATTTCGGTGTGTGATAGAGAAGCAGACCTATTTGAATACCTCACTTATAAGTGCGAACACCAACAACGATTTCTTGTTCGCTCAATGCAAAGCCGTTGTATAGAGGAGGACGAGAATCGTCTCTATAGCTATGCTTCGACACTTGTCTCAGCAGGCGAGAAGGAACTCAAAGTGCCACAAAAAGGAGGCCGTAAAGCTCAATCCGTTCGACTAGATATTAAGTATGCACCTGTGACACTGAAGTCCCCAGCCAATAAGAAGCAACTCAATGATATTCCTCTCTACTGCGTTGGATGTATAGAGAAAGGCGGTAACGACGAAAAACTCGCCTGGCATTTACTTACATTTGAGCCAGTTACAAACAAGGAAGAAGCGCTGAAAATCGTGAGTTATTATGAACAGAGATGGCTAATAGAAGATTTTCATAAGGTCTGGAAAAGTGAAGGTACGCAAGTTGAGCAGTTACGAATGCAAAGTAAAGATAACTTGGAGCGACTGAGCGTTATTTTAGCTTTTATCGCTACACGCTTGCTTCAGTTGAGGTTTATGAACGAATCTGAAACGTTATCTAAAACAAGTTGTGAGAGTGTATTAAAAGGTAAAGTTTGGAAGCTAATGTGGCTGAAGGTCGAAGGAAAGAAGTTGCCGTCGGAGACCCCCGACATATCATGGGCATATAGAGGGATCGCACGCCTTGGTGGCTGGAAAGATACCAAACGGACAGGCCGTGCCTCGATAAAATCGTTATGGCAAGGATGGCTTAGATTACAAACCATCCTTGAGGGGTACGAACTTTCTAAGTCTCTTGATTAATCAGACTTGTGATCAAGAGACAGGAGCTTAGCTCTGCCTTTTTGCGTTCAGTGACTTTAATTGGTAGATGTCGCCATTCTTGCTACAATCCCCGCCCTGAATTATCCAATGCTTATTTTCCGTAAAGGTATCTATCGTGCTAAAGCTAAACGAGATCTTTGAGACCATCCAAGGCGAAGGCTTCTTCACAGGCGTTCCATCTATATTCATTCGTCTGCAGGGGTGCCCAGTAGGTTGTGCGTGGTGCGATACCAAACAGACCTGGGATGTACTTGAGGACAAAGAAACGGACTTTGGTACTATCATCGCAAAAACCGGGGATGATGAGTTTTGGTGTAATCAGTCTGTGGATTCGCTGGTGGCGTTTTGTTTAGACAAGTACACGGCAAGGCATGTTGTGATCACAGGCGGTGAGCCATGCCAGTACGATCTTGTTTCTCTTACTGATGCTTTGGAAGCGAACGGTTTCCGCTGTCAGATTGAGACCAGTGGTACCTTTGAGGTAAAGGCATCTAAAAACACTTGGGTAACGGTTTCACCTAAGATTGGCATGAAAGGTAAGCTTCCTATTGAACCACAAGCTATGACCCGAGCTAACGAAGTGAAGCACCCTGTGGGTAAACAAGCGGATATTGACGCACTTGAAGAGCTATTGCTGGCTAATCCTGTAGGGGAGGGAGTTGAGATACTGCTCCAGCCGATCAGCCAAAAACCGCGAGCCACCCAATTGTGTATTGATACCTGTATTGCGAAGAATTGGCGTTTGTCTATTCAGACCCACAAGTATTTGCAGATTGCCTAAGCCGAGCTTCTCGTCTTCATAAACGTGCCGGCTCAAGGCCGGCATTCCTAACGCTACTAAATAAAACCGTCATTCCCGCAGTCTTTTGAGCGGGAATCTTTAAGATTATTAGGCTTAAATTCAATTCTTTCATATGGAAGATGTCGGCTCGGAGGCCGACATGACGATTTATTTCCGTAGTTCGTTATCGAGCGAAATATTACCAATTCCTAAACCCGCAAGTATCAATATGGAACCTCACTCCTGAATAGAGTCCAAGTCCCATATTGTTCTCTCTTCCTGCTTTGTTATATACCTGCCAAAGCATCTTATGAAGCTCTTCTCTCGAAACATCGTTGATAGGAACTAAATCTAGTGCACAAAAGCTAAGGTGCTTACTCTTGGTCGCGCCACCTGAGGTTTGGTTGTAGTACTGATCTCGGTCTCCTGATACTGGAATTAGAGGTCCTGTTACCGGTTCGACGTGTTCTTGGATAAACTTAACCGTTCTTACCATGTTGGGGACTTGCTTCTTGTCGGGAACGGTAAACACGGACGTGCCATTCATCGCCCAGTTTGTTCCTTGCAAGAGGATAAGGTGCATAGGCATGGTTTTCAGTGGCTCTTCGGTGATCCCTGCGGCGATGAGCTGATCTGCAATTTCTTGGACTCTGTCTTCAGCACGATTCATTAACATCCAGCCTCTAAAGGCAGCACGGGTAGGCACCTTATAGCCTTTAACATCGATAACCAGATCGCTATATTCAATTTCGTTTTCTGACTTATATAACTTCATTAAGTCATTCCCAGAGGCCACAAAACTGAAACCTACTAGCGCTAAAATCAAAAATCGAAACATGACTTTTCTCCAACGTAAAAGCTTGGATAAGTATAGGTGGAATTCGAAAGTTTGATCTAAGTCACGCCATGTGAGTCTAGAGCAGAAGCACCCACTAGCGGGGTAAAGGTGAAAGGCTTCTCATCTATAGCATTTAATGGTTAAGCTTCGTATTTTTGTAACCAGTTCTATAACCATCAGTGATTTAACCAGACATCATTCACAATGTTAATGCTCTAATTCGTAGATGTATCACCTTGTTTATGTGCTTTAAATTAGTATTTTTATGGTTTTAAGTTCTGACTCATCCGGATACTCCCCCCCAGTTTAAGTCCATGCTGTTGTACTCATCCCCCTTTTGGGCAGTGTTAGGGATGATTCAGCAACTGGCATACATCTTGTAACTTACGCTAAATCAACAGCGTGCATCATAATTATCAATATGAGATGCACTGCAAAGTGTCTGAAACGACAGGTAATTTAGAGGTGTTCTATGTCAACCCAGATTACTCCGAATATTCAAGCCAGTGATGTGATCCTACATGCCTTCGACTGGCCCTATTTGATGGTAGCTGAGCGCGCCGAAGAGATAGCGAAGCTTGGCTATAAAACCGTACTGGTTTCACCACCGATGAAATCCTTCATACATGAGAAGGGAACCGATTGGTGGCAAAGGTATCAACCTCAGGATTATCGCATCATCGATAACCAACTAGGTGATACCCAAGATTTTCGAGATATGATGACCGCGACACGCGACGCAGGCCTTCGTGTGTATGTAGATGTGGTGTTCAACCACATGGCTAATGAAGCCTATAAGCGAGACGACCTGCAGTATCCGAGTAAAGAGGAACTGGAGCTCTATAAGAACGAGTCAGAGAAATACGAGTCATTAAAACTGTTTGGTGATCTCTCTGAGCCCCTATTTACAGAGAAAGACTTCTATGAAGCTTTTGGCATCGTAGATTGGCAGGATAAACATCAGGTACAGAAAGGACGCATAACCGGTGGTCCCAACGATCCTGGGTTGCCATCGCTCAATGACAGCGACTATGTCGTCGAGCAGCAGCAGACGTACCTGAAAGTCCTCAAAGAGTTGGGTGTTAAAGGCTTCCGTATCGATGCGGCCAAGCACATCAGTATCGAGCAGATACGCAAGGTGTGGACTCCTGAGATAACTGAAGGCGTGCACATTTTTGGTGAGATCATTACCGATGGTGGTGCGACTAAGCAGGAATATGAGCTCTTCCTTAAGCCTTATTTGAATAAGACTAAGTTAGGAGCATACGATTTCCCGCTGTTTAATACGGTTTTTCACGCCTTTCGAGACAAGGGCAGGATGTCTGCGCTAATCGACCCATACAGCTTTGGTGAGGCGCTGAAACGTCAAAGAGCGATTACCTTTGCCATCACTCACGACATTCCAAATAACGATGTCTTTAGAGACTTGGTGATGCCTGAAGAGTATGAGTGGCTAGCTTACGCCTATATCCTGTGTCGTGATGGCGGTGTGCCGCTTGTTTACACGGATTTAGACCCGAGTGGTATTAAGGATTCGGAAGGGTTACCTCGCTGGCAAGATGCTTGGAAAGACCCGCGTATGGCAACCTTGATTGAATTCCATAACCGAGTTCACGGTAATCGTATGGCTGTGCTTGAAGCGAGTGATGATCACTTGGTATTCGAGCGTGGTGACCAAGGCTTGGTAGCTATCAACAAAGCGGATACCGAAAAGACCTTTAGTTTGAGGTGGGAGCACGCTATGCGTGACCTTGTTTCAGGGGACCACATTGATAGTGTTGATGGGGATGTTACTGTGACGATTCCTGCTAAAGGGTATTGCTGTTTGGTGAGAGTAGAAAGCTGACAGCCGCAAGCTCTCAGCTGGCTGGCACGTCATTCCCGTGTTTTGAAAGGGAATCTTCACTGGCAATCCAGAAAAAGATGCCGGCTCAAGGCCGGCACGACGATACTTTTCTAGCTGATAGCTGATAGCTGATAGCTGATAGCTGATAGCTGATAGCTGATAGCTGATAGCTGATAGCTGATAACTTATACTAGGGTTTATTCTTCCGATTCCTAGCCTCGCTCTGATGGGAGCGATACATCTTACCTAGTTGTTTATCGTGAGATCGAAGCTCGGCTAGTGAGGCACTGTTGCGGGCTTGTTCTCTTTGCAACTTCATGTAGTTGTTTACACGTCTTGGGTCGAGAGAGCCTTCATCGATAGCCTTCTGAACGGCGCAACCTGGTTCGCCTTGATGTGAACAGTCACTAAAGCGACATTGCTGTGCCAGTTCTTCCACGTCAGAAAAAGTCTCGCTAAGGCCTTGTGACACGTTCGCTAATTGCAACTCACGCATTCCTGGGGTGTCGAGTAAGACCGCACCGCTAGGCATGGTCATGAGCGTACGGCCGGTGGTGGTGTGGCGGCCCTTGCTATCATCTTCACGGATAGAACCTGTCTTTTGCGCTTCTTCACCCATTAAGGTGTTCACTAGTGTCGACTTTCCTACACCGGATGAGCCCATAAATGCGACGGTTTTTCCTGTCCTGCACCACGGCTGAAGGGATTGTACGCTGTCAGAGTTCAATGCATTGACCGTCTCTATCATCAGCATAGGGTCAAGGTCTTGCACTTGCTGTTTGAGCACTTGTGAGTCATCACAGAGGTCTTCTTTGGTCAGCACGATCACTGGCTCAACCTGAGCCTCATTCGCAAGGGCTAGATAGCGCTCCACTCGGCTTAGGTTGAAATCATCGTTAAGTGACATAACGATAAACACTGTATCTAAGTTAGAGGCAATGTATTGCTCAACGACCTTAGTCCCCGCCGCTTTACGTGAAAACAGAGAGCTTCTTTCTAGCAGTCTAGAAAAGCTCAGATCCTCATTTAGGATAACCCAGTCGCCTACGGTCATCGCTGGCAGCGAATCGTGGATGGCAAGTGAGATGGAATCAGATTCAGTTTGTAAGGTGTATCCGGAGCGGTGATGCGCACTTACGCGCGCGATCACTTTACCTTCGTAATCTTCTAAGGTCAGCTGCTGTTGAAAAAAGGGCTGCCAACCAAGGGCATTGAGATTATTCATTAGTGATGATGTTGCTTCATTGCCATCTTTTTCACCGGTACAGACAGCGTCATAGTGCGGCCAGTGTCAAAGGTGAGTGTTAGTGGGATCACCATGCCTTCTTTTAGCGGTTCTTTAAGATCAAACAGCATGATATGCAGACCGTGAGGCTTGAGCTCAGTATCCGCTTTTGGTGATAGATTGATGCGCTGCAGTTTACGCATTTTCATCACGCCATTATCCATTTTATGAGTGTGTAGCTCAGTAATGCCTGCCGCTTCAGTGCTCGCAGAAATAAGCGCGCGCTTATCAGCGGTTGGGTTGGTGATGGTTAAGAAGATAGCGCTGGTGGTTACCGTTGGTGGCGTCTCTTTTGCCCAAGGATGAGAAACCTCAACTAGGCCACTGGCCCAAGTGAAAGGTGAAAGAAGGCAGAGCAAAAGTGTGAAAAATCGAGTCTTCATTGTTGAGTCCCACTGGTTATTGTATTTATGGTTTTAATTAGAGGTGCGGGGGAAAGCGTGTGTTGCACCTTGGTTATCTCTGAGCCGTCAGGCGCTAGAAAATAGAAATAGGAGTTGTGATCAACCGTGTACTCAAGGGCTGAGTCTTCTAGTTCGTTCCGGATATAGATAACGCCATATTTATCGGCCAGAGCCTTGAGCGTATCGGCATCAGCAGCATAACCTTCAAAGTTTGGGTGGAAGTACTTTGCATAGGTATCGCTGTCTGCGCCGGAGTCGCGTGCAGGGTCGAGCGTGATAAACACTGGGCGAATCTTAGCTAGGGCCTCTTCGTCTACCTGTTTAAGCGCCGCTGAGAGCATGGCTAATGAGGTAGGGCAAACATCTGGACAACGAGTAAAACCAAAATAGAGCACGTTTATACGTGGATCTTCAGGGTGAAACAGTGCAACTTCTTTGCCTCCTTCACCCGTTACCATAGGCATGTCTGCTTTTTGCTGTGCACTCTGCGCGGCCACTTCTTGTTGGGCATCTAGGTATGCCTTAACGCCATAACCTAGCGAAAACGCAACAACCAAAATTAGTGACCAAGTTTTACTCATCTTTCCATCCTAACTAGAAGTGGGATCCCTTGAGGTGACTGTTCAGAACTCACCTTTCCTATCCATGTCATTTTTTCACTGTGGCACGCCGGTAACAACAAGGTACCGGTAAACTTGTTGCCTTGGTCACGGGAAAGCTCAAACTTCGCCACTCCCATGTTCATTTCTTTGCCTTCAAGTTCAATCAGTAGCATATCTGACTTTTGCCCCGGCCAATCTACTTCAATTTCAGTAGGTTGCATCGCTTTAGCCACATCGCTATCAAGGAATACAGATACTCCTTGCTCAGTGCAACCTTGAGCGGAGGCTTCGCAGTAAGTGAGGTTACTGTCGTCTTTTTTAAATGAATGGTAAATATCCCCAGCAAAGAAACCCAAGACTACGGCTACACCAACCAATACGACTTTAACTAAGTTGTTATTCATTACTTATCCGCAATTTTTTCAAGGGCCAGCACCATACCAATGGCGACTAACATCATGATGATAGCAAGTGGCAGTTGAGATGATGTATTGAAGATAGATTCAAAGGTATGAGGCATTAGGTTTTCTTGAATGAGAGGCACTTGTTCACCGCTCGAGTTAGTGCGCCAAGTTAGGGTTTGTTTCCACGGCCAAATCTTTGGCAAGGTGCCAATCATTAGACCTACCAAGAACATTAGGGTGAAATCTCTAAAGCGCTTTAGTAGCCAAGAAAGCAGATGAGAAAAACTCAACAAGCCGCTAACACAACCCACCAGGAAGAGTGCAAGGATATCAATCTGAAAGCCTTTTACCGCAGCAAGAACGGGAGCGTACATCCCGATTAGTAGCAGAATGAAGCTACCTGAGATACCCGGCAAAATCATAGCGCAAATCGCGATTGCACCAGCAAGCACTACATTGATGCCCGTTGGTTCAAGCTGCAGTGGGTTGATCACAGTGATCATGTAAGCAAAGCCAACACCCACTAGTAGAAAAGCCCACTTTGAGGCGTTAAATGACTCTATTTGACGCAGTATATGCCATACCGAGACTAGGATAAGACCAAAGAAAAAAGACCATAGAGGAATAGGATGGGTAACTAGGAGCCAAGAGATAAGCTTAGCTAGAGTAAGGATGCTGGTCAGTACGCCACCAAAAAGAGTAACTAGGAACAAGCCATTGATATGCTCGAAAGCACCTTTGATGCCTTTCTCTTTTAATATGCCAATGAGGCTAGGGTTGATGCGACGGATACTCTCGAGCAGGGTATCGTAAACACCGGTAATAAAGGCAATGGTACCGCCAGATACTCCCGGAACTACGTCCGCGGCACCCATAGCCATACCTTTTAGAAAATTAGTGAAATAATTCATCAGCTTACATAATTGAAATAAAACTGACGCTATTGTATTGGATTACTGAGGCAAGCAAAACCTTAGAGAGTAGATTTTAGAGTACCTGATACAGAAATAAAAAAATCCCCGCACTATTGGCGGGGATTGGTGTCTATAGGAGCTTATCGAGATTACTTGATCAGGAAGCTCATTAGGAATTGAGAAATCTTCTGCATATCTTCGATAGCGATAAACTCTTCTGTAGTGTGAACCTTAGACATACCCGTTGATAGGTTTGCTACGGTCAGACCTTTTTCAGAGAAGATGTTAGCATCACTACCACCGCCCGTAGAAGCTAGGATAGGTTGGATATCCAGAGCGGTGAAGGCTTCTTGGATAGCCATAATGTGCGGGTGTGAATCAGCAATCTGGAATGGGTTGTATGCGCGAGTGGACTCGATGCTGAGCTCAGCGCCATGTTTTTCAGCCGCCGCTTCGAAGGTCTCTACCATGTGCGCTACCTGAATCGCTAGCTTCTCTTCGTCGATAGAGCGTGCTTCCGCTTCAAGATACAGGCTTGGCATTACAACGTTGGTCGCTTGACCACCGTTCACTACACCGATGTTCGCGGTAGTTTCTGCATCGATGCGAGACAGCTTCATATTGCTGATAGCGTCAGCCGCAACGGTTAGAGCGTTGATACCCTGCTCAGGTGCAAGACCTGCGTGAGCTGGCTTACCCGTAATGTTTACTTTTAGGTTCTGCTGGCCAGGTGCAACTGTGATGATGGTGCCGATTGGGCCGCCTGAATCAAGAACGATGCCGTTCTTAGATTGGATTTTGCTTTCATCGAATTGCTTTGAACCGTGCAGACCACCTTCTTCGAATACAGTGAAGGCAATTTCAATGGTTTTGTGCTCAAGATTGTTTTCTTGAATGGTTTGGATCGCTTCAACGATAGCCGCAATGCCAGATTTGTCGTCACCACCAAGGATGGTGTCGCCTGCAGAGCGGATAATGCCGTCTTCGATAACAGGCTCGATAGCGTTACCTGGCGCTACGGTATCCATGTGACAACTTAGTACAACGCTCTCATCGATCTTGCCTTCAAGTTTGGCATAGATGTTAAAGCCGTTTGATAGGCTCTCAGGCACAGCAAGGCGTTCAACTTCGAAGCCTAGCTTCTGCAGCTGCGCTTCAATCTCTAGTGCAACTTCAAGCTCATTGCCTGATTCACTGTCGATTTTGATTAGCTTAATAAAGTTATCAACGAGGCGATTTTGGTCTACTTGTGACATGGATATACTTCTTTATCGAATTTATTAGGCCGACAGTAACCCACATTACGTGCTACACATTCATGACTCAGATCAATTTCGTTTCCGATTTCGCGCCATTGGCCATACAAATTGCGAGGTCAAGGCGCGAAAATAGACGAAGTATTACCAAATGTTTCTAGAAAAGGTGTCCATTGATAGCAAGATGAGTTGCGATACTGGCGGCATAACCTAGAGCAATAATTGGCATCCACTTTAGGTGACCAAAGAAGGTGTATTTGCCGTGCGCCGCTCCCATCAAAGCTACGCCAGCAGCGGAACCTATAGAAAGCAAACTACCGCCTACACCGGCAGTTAGGGTAACCAATAACCAGTTCCCCATTGAGAGCTCTGGCTGCATGGTTAAGATGGCAAACATCACTGGAATGTTGTCAACAATAGCCGACAAGATACCCACCATAACGTTCGCCCACACTGGATCCCATTGGGTGTACATGATCTCAGAGACCAATCCAAGATAGCCAAGCAGGCTGAGACCGCCCACGCACATTACCACGCCATAGAAGAATAAAAGCGTATCCCACTCGGCATGGGAAACACGTCTAAATACATCGAACGGCACCACAGAGCCCAGACGTTTAAGCGCCGCTTCATCGTGATTCTTCACGGCGATTTCACGTTTACGCTGCAATGAACGAGGTAGAGTTTTTCTTAGGTAGAAACCGAAGAATTGCAGATAAGCTAAGCCCATCATCATGCCGATCACCGGCGGGAAGTGGAATAGGGCATGGAAACAGACCGCTGTGATGATGGTAAAGATAAACAGAGCAACGATGCGTTTTGCGCCTCGCTTTACCTCGACGTACTCATTGACCGCATCAGGGCGCTCTTTTGGCACGAACCAAGACATGATAAGCGCCGGTATGACGTAGTTCACCGCTGATGGCACAAATAGGGTTAGGAACTCAGCGAAGGCGACATGCCCTGCCTGCCACACCATAAGGGTAGTGATATCGCCAAACGGACTAAAGGCGCCACCGGCGTTTGCCGCGACCACTATGTTGACACAGGCGATGTTGATAAATTTTAGATTATTGCCACCCACCTTCATGACCACTGCGCACATCAAAAGTGCGGTTGTGAGGTTATCCGCGATTGGGGAAATAAAGAAAGATAGGATACCGGTAATCCAGAATAGGCTCCTTAGATCAAACCCTTTGCTCACCATCCAGGCGCGCAGCGCATCAAAAAGTCTTCGCTCCTCCATCGCATTTATGTAGGTCATAGCTACCAGCAAGAACAGCAGAAGTTCGGAATATTCGAGAAGGTTATGGTCAAGGGCCGATTTTGCGGTTTCTATCTCTCCCAAGCGGGTAAAGGTAAAGCCAATCAGAATCCAGATAAGGCCGGCAGCGAGAAGAACGGGTTTGGATTTTTTCAGTTTTAGGTGCTCTTCGCCCATCACCAAGCAATAGGCGATGGCAAAAATAATCAGGCAAGCGTACCCCACGCCAGATTGGGTGAGATCAGGGATGTCTCCTAAACCTGTGCTAGCCATTGCTTGAGGTGAGAGCAGGCCGATACACAAGCTCAGTAAACCGAATACAAACTTCATCGCGACTCCTTGCGATTGTGACTTCCTTTACCGCTATAGCTTAATCTTTATGCACGTGGCTTAGTTTGAGCTAGCTCACCCTTTAGAGAGTGAAAATAAATTCATAAGGAGCAAGATAGTAAGTGGCGTAACTAACTGAGAAGTCTATAATTTACCTTTGATTTCATCTCTCTCATTCAGGTCTCAAGACAGGGAAAATTATGCCGTCTCTCGAAATATCTGATAGCCCAGCTGTATCTGAAAACAGCGTTCTGGTTAACCAAAAGAAAGTTCTACTCCTATTTGCACATCCGTCTCAAAGGCGCTCTGAGGTCAATACGGCTCTGTTTAAAGCGGCCAAAAAGGTGCCAGGTGTTACCTGCGTGGACCTCTATTACGATTATCCGCGTCACGACATCAATATAGAGAAAGAGCAGCAACGCTTGTTAGAGCATGACGTGGTGCTGTTCCAGTTTCCCCTTTATTGGTATTCGACCCCTTCTATTTTGAAAGAGTGGCAAGATCTTGTATTGGAGTATGGGTTTGCTTACGGCAGTGAGGGTAAAGCGCTGCATGGTAAAACCTTCTTAACGGCGATTACCGCTGGTGGGCGTGAAGATGCCTATCAAGAAGAGGGCTATAACCATTACACCATTCGAGAACTGCTTCATCCGATTGAGCAAACAGCAAGATTGACCGGCATGACCTATCTGCCTCCCTATATCCTGTTTGGCGCGCGTACTGCCGTAGAGGAGGGGCGAGTTAAGCGCCATGTGAATGGCTACAAAGAGCTCCTTCAAGCCCTAGTCAATGACAAGGTGGATCTCGAGAAAGCCACGGTACTTCCACAAATCACGGGTAATCTTGCCACCGTTATTTCAGGAGAGCGCGCATGACAGGCTATTTCTTACAGGCTTTCATCTATCTGATTGCGGCCGTTATCGCCGTGCCGATTGCTAAGCGTCTAGGGCTTGGCTCAGTGCTAGGCTACTTGATTGCCGGTGTAGTCATCGGTCCTATTGCAGGCTTTGTGGGTGAAGAGACCACTACCATTCAGCACTTTGCTGAGTTTGGTGTGGTGATGATGCTGTTCCTGGTAGGTCTTGAGCTTGAGCCCAAGATGCTGTGGGGAATGCGTAATAAATTGATTGGGCTAGGTGGCCTTCAGGTCGGTGTGACTGCTGCCTTGGTCATGGGCATCTGTTTAGCTATGGGCTTGCAATGGTCTATTGCCCTTGCCATCGGTTTGATCTTCTCGCTCTCCTCGACGGCGATTGTACTGCAGACCTTTAACGAAAAAGGGCTGACAAAAACCCCAGGCGGACAAAATGCCTTTTCGGTACTTCTGTTCCAAGATATTGCCGTGATCCCTATGCTGGCGTTCATCCCTCTGCTTGCGCTGCCTGAGCTAGTGGAAAAGGCGCAATCGGCCGTGGCTCATGCCGCGGATCATCACGAGGAACTTAGCTTAGTAGCCGGCTTGCCGGGTTGGGCTTACGGTTTGGTTATTACTGCCTCTATTGCTGTGGTTGTGGTTGGTGGTCACTTTGCCAGCCGTCCACTATTTAGATTCGTTGCGGCATCGGGTCTTCGCGAGATCTTTACTGCTACCGCTTTGATGTTGGTAATAGGTATTGCTGCGCTTATGAGTTTGGTAGGGCTGTCACCTGCATTGGGTACCTTCCTTGCCGGAGTTGTGTTAGCAAACTCCGAGTTTCGTCATGAACTTGAATCTAACATCGAGCCATTCAAAGGACTGTTGCTCGGTCTGTTCTTTATTACGGTCGGCGCAGGGATAGATTTCTCTGTATTGGCGTCAGACTTTTTCCCGATTATCTCTATGACCCTAGGCTTAATGCTACTTAAAGGCCTAGTTCTGTTTGCTTTAGCCATTATCTTCAAAGTAAAAGGGTGTGATCGCTGGCTATTCACCCTGAGTTTGGCGCAAGCGGGTGAATTTGGTTTCGTGCTTCTTAGCTTTACTGTGCAAAGCCATGTGTTGCCGATCGATATGGCATCACACTTAAGCTTGGTTGTAGCTCTGTCGATGTTCCTCACCCCAGGCTTGTTTATTTTCTTCGAGAAAGTCATCCAGCCTCGTTATGAGCAAGCGTCGAATGAGGAAGAAGAGGACACCATCGAGGAAACAGGCACCGTTATCATTGCAGGTGTTGGTCGTTTTGGTCAGATTGTTAACCGCTTGCTAGTCAGTAATGGCATTCCGACCGTGGTGCTGGATCATCAGGTCACTCAGGTGGCAAACCTTCGCCGCGTGGGTACAAAAACCTATTATGGGGATGCGACTAAGCCGGATATGCTGCACACCGCGGGCATAGAACATGCTAAAGCCTTAGTTATCGCGATAGATAATGAAGAAGCGGCCACTGAGCTTGTGAAGTACGTTAAACACACCTACCCACACGTTAAGGTCTTGGCGCGGGCGTTCGACCGTGGTCATTTCTATCTGCTTCGTCAGGCTGGAGCCGATTACATCGAGAGTGAAACCTTCCATTCGGCGATGGAGCTTGGCTCGGAGGCGCTGCGCTGTCTAGGTTTCCATCCATTCCAGATAGAGCAACAGAAGAACTCGTACATTCAAATAGAGAAAGAGAGTTCGGATGAACTTTATCATGCATGGTTAGATGACTCCGAAGGTGAGCGTTATGACAACAACTACATTAAACTCTTCGTACAACTTGAAGAGAATGTAAAAAATGCGATGAATGCCGACCGCTCTGATAAACATGAGCGCGGTGAGCGTGGATGGACACCACCACCAAAAGGCTATTCAGATAAATTAGAGGAAGATTGAGTTCCATGAAGTTACAAGCAAAGTCGTGGCAAACCCCACAGAATTTTTTGTTGTTGATTTCGATTGTTGTACCTGTGGCGTTTTCCAGTTGGATGGCTTTGCTGAACAACTTCGTTATTGAGCGCGCCAATTTTGATGGTGCGGATATAGGTCTACTTCAGAGCGTGCGAGAGATCCCCGGATTTCTCGCCTTCACGGTTGTATTCGTGCTTTTGTTTATCCGTGAGCAAAAGTTCATGCTGGTGTCACTGTTCTTATTGAGCCTCGGCACCTTTCTCACCGGTTTCTTTCCAAGTCTCACCGGCTTGCTGATCACCACCTTGATCATGTCGATAGGCTTTCACTATTTTGAAACCTTGAAACAGTCGCTGTCTCTGCAATGGCTCTCTAAAGATGAAGCGCCAGAGATGCTAGGCAAGATGATCTCGGTGGGGGCGTTAGCATCGCTGATAACTTACGGCGCACTATGGGTGATGTTGGAGCAACTTAAACTGGATTATGTCATCGTATATGCCATTACTGGTGGTAGTGCGTTGGTGCTGGTGGCGGTTATGACCTTCAGCTTTCCCCAGTTTAAGACAGAAACTGTGCAGACCAAGAAACTGGTGCTTCGTAAACGTTACTGGCTCTACTACGCTCTGACCTTTATGAGTGGTGCTCGCCGTCAGATCTTTACGGTATTTGCTGGCTTTCTGATGGTGGAGCGCTTCGGATACAGCGCGGCAGACGTAACGCTGCTGTTCCTGCTCAACTACTTGTTCAACTTCCTATTTGCTAAACGCATTGGTCGTTTTATCGGAGCGGTGGGTGAGCGTAAGGCGCTGATGTTTGAATACATTGGTTTGATTGGCGTCTTCCTAGGATATGCTTTTGTGCAAAGTGCACACATGGCAGCGGCACTGTATGTCATTGACCATCTGTTCTTTGCTCTAGCCTTAGCTATTAAGACGTACTTCCAGAAGATTGCTGATCCAGCGGATATGGCCTCTACTGCGGGCGTGAGCTTCACCATTAACCACATTGCTGCGGTAGTGATTCCGGTTACCTTCGGGGTAATTTGGCTAACTTCTCCAGAGCTGGTATTCATCATAGGGGCGGCAATGGCAGGCATCTCATTGGTGCTGTCGCTTAACATTCCGGCTAAGCCCACAGAGGGAAATGAGGTTAGGCTGTTCAGCTGGGGAAGTGTGACCCGTTAATAAAAAAACCGAAGCAAATGCTTCGGTTTTTTCTTTTAGTGGTCGAGGTAGAGGTAGTTTTGCCAACTCTTCATTCGAATCAGGATTTTTCGCATGATAGATACGTGATGGAAGCTGTCTGAATAGACCGCGACCTCAACGTTAGTACCTAGAGGCAGCTTGTACTGCTTGATGTCATCGGTGATCTTTAGCTTAACAAGGGCTCGACCCTGAGTGTTAATAGCACTGGTGCCAATCAACTGACCCGAGGCTTGCACTTGTCCTTCGGCCATCGCCGGAATAACGTTAACCACTTCGCCGGTAAACACCTGTCCTGGAAGGCTGCGGAACATAAACTCCGCTTCAAAACCAGGTTTTAGGCGTTGCAGAGAGTTTTGGCGGAAAGCGCCCACGTAGTAGTACTCTTCGGCATGGATAAACACCATAGCTGGCGCAATTGGTAGAGGCACGGCCATCTGACCAGGTCTTAGAATCAACTGTGTCACGTAACCATCGGTCGGCGCGCGAACTACGGTTTCATCTAAATTAAACTGTGCCTGTTCTACTTCTGCTTTGAGGCGGGCTACGGTGGTGTTCTCTCCGTTAATCTCGGACTCATAAGCCACACGAGCACTATTCTCGATAGCGATTTCAGCCTCTAGGTCCGCTTGAGCCCCTTTGAGATTTTGTCTACGAGTATCTACTTGTTGCGCGGTGAAGGCGCCTTTCTTAAAACCAGCGTTATAACGATTAAACTCTTGTCTAACACGATCACGCTCTGCTCTTGCTCGAATAGTCTCAGATTGAGCTGCTTTGTATTCAGACTCCAACTGGAATACCGCTTGTTCCGCGGCTGCTAGGTCAGCTTGCTTACGCATTAATTCAGCCTCGAAAGGCTTAGACTCGATAGTAAATAGAGGATCACCCTTACGGATAAACACATCCGGTTCGACGTTCACCTCAACGACGCGACCACGCACGGTCGGTACGATAGGGGTGGTGTTATATACTTGACCGCCAATTTGAGTGAACGGGTGGTTGTAGTTCATCAGTAGCACCAAGGTGCCGACTAGGACTACGCCACCAAGCACCGCTGTAGGGACAGTCCACTTGTTTAGTGGGATCTTAAAAATCTTAAAGATTGCTACGCAGATGGCGGTGTAGGTCAGTATTAGTAGTAAATCCATTACTCATCACCCTCCTTGGTTTCCTTCTTCTCTTCAGCGACAACTTCTGGCTTAGGCTCTTCTTTTTGTTTTTGAAGATCAGCCACTTGCTGAGTTAGCTCTGCAACTTTTAAATTGAGCTGAGTGATGTCATGATGCAGGTCGGATTGCTCTTGTTTGATTTGAGTCATACCCCAACCGCGGTCTTCACGCCACAAAGTTGCCCATATCCATAGGAAGGGCCACAGCGCATGCAGTGTGAAAAGGCTTATCCAACCAGTAACGTGGATGGCATCCTGATGGGGGTGGTTACGCTTGTGGGCGATTTCATACGGAATGTCATGAATTACTATGATGCCGTAGAAGATAACCAGGGCGACGAAGATAAGTAGCCCGAGAGCGACATAATCGAGAAACATATATCATCCTTGTTAATGTTTTTTCGAGTAATTTCATTGTCTAGTTTAATCTGTTTCATTACAACTAGTTTATTGAATTTTCACAAAATTTACTGATTTACAACTGGAGAGTAGAGTGATCTGGCAAGGAGAAATTGCAGCCATCAGTGCCGCCTTGGTTTGGGCGATAGCTACTTGGATTTATGGACAATTCAGCCATAAGTTCAGCGCGATGCAGATGAACATCATCAAAGGAGTAGTGGCCTCAGCAATGATGCTCATGGTTTTGCCTCTCTTTCCTGCAGATTCCATTTCTATCACTCCCAAGCATGCCCTAATACTCGGTATCTCGGGGGTAATTGGTATTGCCATTGGTGACAGCGCCTACTTTGCATCGCTGAAACGTATCGGTCCGAATAACACGCTTTTGCTTGAATCACTGGCTCCGCCACTGTCGGGCCTTCTTGCGCTGCTAGCACTTGGAGTGGCGCTAAG
The DNA here is from genome assembly GCF_024347675.1 of Vibrio ishigakensis. NCBI lineage: Bacteria > Pseudomonadati > Pseudomonadota > Gammaproteobacteria > Vibrionales > Vibrionaceae > Vibrio > Vibrio ishigakensis. Next base: position 1,149,720 of record NZ_AP024882.1, read on the forward strand.
CTTTGGCGCCTGGTTTGGTGTACTTCTGACCACAGTCTCTGTTGCCTTTGTGATATTTAACCCAAATAGAGAGCAGCAAGTGTCTCGCTCGGGTATCGGTTTTGGTTTGTTGGCGAGTGTCTGTCAGGCTAGTGGTGTGGTGATTTCTCACTTTGCTTTAGTCGCGGGGGATGTAAACCCGCTACTCGGCGCGCTTATTCGCTTATCCATTGGCGTACTTGCTGTGATGATGGTGATCTCTTTTGTGGAGAAAAGCCCTTGGAGCAGTATGAAAGCCCACCTAAAAGGCATGCTACAAAAAGATTGGTTGTTGCTACTGGCCGCTATCTTTATTGGTACCTTCATTGCTTTATGGCTACAACAGATAGCGCTCAAATACGCTAACCCAGCCGTGGCGCAGACCTTAATTGCGACCAGCCCTTTATTTATGCTCGGTATTTATAAGCTTAAAGGGCAGAAGCTAACCCGCCGAGCCATACTTGGCACCATCAGCGCCGTGGTTGGCGTTGGTATCATTTTCTTAGCCTAGTAGCTGATCAAGAGATAAAGGTTTTTCTGAGATTCCAGCGTTTACAGCCGGTGTTTCTCCAGGGTTTTCTTGGTGGCACAGATTATTCCATGCGCGATAGATATCCAGAAGTGGCATCAAGCCCTCTGGTCGCAGGCGCCTTCTCGGTTCGTTGATGGTGACGCGAAACAGTGCGTGGAAGCGATTGAGATACTCGGTCACAGGTGACAGTCCAGGCATTGCATGGGCCTTTCGAGCATCGAGGTTGCTTTCTACTAAGGTGCCAATTGCGCGTTGCTCACTTGGCCCTCGAATGTGTCGCTGTTCGGATAGCGTCCACAAGGCTCGTGTCTTTATCTCCTTGATTGGCTCAGGTTTAGATGAGCTTCTTCCCTCTGCCCATTTCGCATCTTCAACAAGGTAGGCAATATCTAGGTCTTGCTGCTGTCTAAGATAATTGAATGCATTTAGGGCGGAATACCCTAAAAGTGGATCAAAAGAGAGAAACAGCGTCATAGGACGATTTTTTATCTTTGCCGCGATACGAGAGAAGTGCGCAGTCGTCGCATAATGCGGTCTTACCAATGCGGATTTGAGCGGATATTTTATCTTGGCGCTATCTTCGAGCACATTAAGCTCGTCCAAGCGCTCGCTCACCACTTCTTCTATGCGCTTTAACTTAGTGATAACTGGTAGCTGAGTCTCAATTTTATGGGATTTATTGTGCAGAGAAATAATGCTTTTTTCTATCAGGCGCCCTTTCGCTTCCTGACGAGATTGAGGCGGGTTGTCTATGGTGGTTAGGTTAATGTTGTGATCAACCATGTAGTGAGAGTTCAGATCACAGGTGGCGATAAGAAATACACCATTATCACTGTTAGGCTGAAGCCTTGTGAAATCACTGCCGAGGTTAAATCTGTCTTTGCTGTTCTGCCAGTGAAAATCAAAAATCGCAGATTTTTGACGGCATATTATCGCCATTGTTTTCAGATGGTCATTAAAGGTCTTAGCTTGAATATTGAGCTTTTTTGCCACCTCTTTTGGGCTGAATCCGGTTAGAAGTAGGCCCAAAATAGTGACATGGGTTTCTAACTGGGGGTTCTCTACGGAGAATCGATCGACTACTGTCGATTGACACTGCTTGCAGCGATATCTCTGTTTCTCTCCGCTAAAGCCGAATGAATGGTAGTTCTCCGGGTACAGATGCACGTTCAAACCGAAACTTCGACACTCATCATTGTTGCAACAAGGGAGTTGATTACGCTTTCTTTGGTTTTGCTGAGTTAGCTCAACAAATAGCTCTGCAGAGTCGAGCAGGTTGCGAACTGAGCGGCAACTTTTACAAGCAATCTTTATCGAGCCAGATTGTTCTTCAGAGACTAGATAGTTATCTGGATTAAGTGAGCCGAAGTCCTCGCACAGAGGATTTTTACAGAAATTAACGGCTAGGGTGTTTTCATCTAACTCTTTCAAGTGAGAAGCTCAGATTATGGTGACCTTAAGATTGTATCAAAAGTCATCGATGACTAAAAAAGGTCAGATCAAAAATGGGCTTTTTAGTGGTGCACTCGTAACTAAAACTTGATAACTTAGTATTAACAATTGGTTAGGTCATTACGCAAGGATGTATGTATGACACAAGAAGTAAAAGAACAACAAAGTAGCATCGAAATTGGTATCAGCGCGTGCGTATTGGGTGAAAAGGTTCGTTTCGATAGCGGCCATAAGATCAGTCGTTTTGTTACCAAAGAGCTCGCACCTTACCTTAGCTTTGTGCCTGTGTGTCCAGAAGTCGGAATGGGCATGACAGTACCTCGTCCAACTATCCGTCTTGTGAGTAATGAAGAACGTATCGCGCTGGTGGAGACCAAAGATGATACTAAGGATTACACTGATGGCATGTTGTCGTTCTCGAACAACAAGGTAGATGAGCTGAAACAGAAAGAGCTTTGCGGCTATATTGTGTGTGCCAAATCACCGACCTGTGGCATGGAGCGAGTGAAGGTTTATTCAAAAGGCGGCGCTTCCAAGGAAGGGATTGGCATGTATACCCGCATCCTGATGGAACAGATGCCATGGCTTCCGGTAGAAGAAGACGGACGCTTGAACGACCCTATCTTGAAAGAGAACTTTATCTCCCGCGTATTTAGCCTTCGTGATTTTTACGACTCTATGGGCGGACAGCCGACAGCGGGTAAAATCGTCGCTTTCCACTCTCGCTATAAATTGACCTTGATGGCCCATCACCCTGAATCATATAAAGAGTTGGGGCGTCTAGTAGCCAAAGTATCTGAGTATGAACCACAAGAGTTCTTCGAGATGTACCGCTTAAAGTTTATGCAGGCGCTTACCAACCGTGCGAGTCGCAAGAACAACTCTAATGTGCTGATGCACATTCAGGGCTACTTTAAGAAGTGGCTTTCAAGTCAGGAGAAGCAAGAGCTAAGACGTGTCATCGATGAGTATCGCGATGGTCTGTTGCCACTGCTGAGTCCTCTTACACTGATAAAGCACTATCTGACTCTCTATCCTGATGCGTACTTGCAGGATCAGAAGTATCTGCAACCGCATCCGCAAGAGCTTCGTCTTCGTTACCCACTATAGGGCAAGGCTATGAATCATCTTGTTTGGTTTAGGCGAGATCTCCGAACACTAGACAATAGCGCGCTCCAGCAAGCTCTGGAGCTCGCGTCTATGTCGCAAGATTCGAATGTGATAGCTCTATTCATCGAAACTCCGGGACAGTGGCAAGAACACAACCTAGCTCCCATCCAAGCAGACCTGATTCTTAGAAGGTTGCATGAGGTATCCGCGGAGCTCAAAGAGCTTAATATTTCGATGATATTCGAGCGCTGTGATTCGTTTTCTGATTGTGCCGACGTCTTATCAAGGCTTTGTCAGCGACATCACATCAATCGGCTGTGGGCTAACAAAGAATATGAGCTTAACGAGGTGAAGCGTGACGAGCTTGTCGCTGAGACCCTCACCAATGTAGGTGTTGAGTCTAGATTCATTGATGACAGCTGTATGTTTTCGCCAGGTGAGGTGTTGAACCAGCAGGGCAGTTACTTCAAAGTCTTTACCCCTTTCAAAAAGGCATGGCTAAGCAAGTTTGCCAGTAGGCCTGTACCTGTTTCTAAGCCTCCAAGGCTAGAGCACAATGCATTAACTATTCAGTCAGAGCTTAGCTTTAACTATCCGTTAAAAGACAGTTCCGCTTATCCAATTTCAACCAAAGAGATCATTACCAAACTGCGAGAATTTGCTGCAGAAAAAGCGTCAGATTACAGCGATGACAGAGATTTTCCTGCGATTGAGGGCACCAGCAAGTTATCTCCTTATCTTGCCATAGGAGCGTTATCTGTCAGGCAGTGTCTTGCAAGACTTTTTAACGGCCGACATCTCGAAGAGTTATCAGCAGGGGAACAGACCTGGCTGAGTGAGCTAATTTGGCGAGAATTTTATCAGCATCTTCTTTATTTCGAGCCAAAGCTTAGTCGAGGTCAGTGCTTTACTCCATGGGGTGACATGCTTGTCTGGCAAGGGGATGAAGAACATCTCGAAAAATGGCAGCAAGGAGAGACCGGCTATCCCATCGTTGATGCCGCTATGAAGCAGCTCAATCGTACTGGCTGGATGCATAATCGACTGCGCATGATAGTCGCGAGCTTTCTTACCAAGGATTTATTACTTGATTGGCATGATGGCGAGGCTTACTTTTCACAGACGCTGGTGGATGGGGATTACGCTGCGAACAACGGTGGTTGGCAGTGGTCGGCTTCTACTGGATGCGATGCCCAGCCTTATTTTCGGATCTTTAACCCCATTTCCCAAGGAGAGAAGTTTGACCCCGATGGCAGCTTTGTAAAACATTGGCTTCCAGAGCTAGTTGACGTACCCATCAAATACATCCATAAGCCTTGGTTGTGGGCTGAATTTGGCAGTTTGGACTATCCTCAACCTATAGTGGATCACAAGGCACAGCGAGAAAAAGCGCTTGAGATGTATAAAGAGGCGAGGGAACGTGCAAAGTAAAGTCAGTTGTTTGATTGCAGTAGTTGGATTGTTCATCGGTGTACAAAGCGTGAATGCAGCGACATTTGATTTGCCTGAAGAAGGTAGCCACATGGTGGGTAAATTAAAACGCCACGTGGTTGAATCCGGTGAAACATTCGCAGTTTTAGCCAAAGACTACGATGTCGGCCTACTTAGCCTGATGGCCGCTAACCGAGGCATAGACCCCTTTCTTCCACACGATGGTGAAGTTCTCACCATCCCTCATCAATTCATTCTCCCCAATGCCAGACATGAGGGCATAGTGGTAAATCTTGCAGAGTTGAGGCTTTATTATTTTGACCCTGATGGTGAACGAGTGCATGTTTTCCCAGTGGGCATTGGCAAGATCGGTCGTGAAACCCCTGAGATGAAAACCACCATTAGCCAGATGATTGAGGGTCCTACATGGACACCTCCGAAGTCTATTCGTATGGCTTATGAAGAAGACGGCATTGAGCTACCAGAAACCGTACCTGCGGGGCCTGATAATCCTCTGGGTGAGTATGCCATGAGGCTGCGTTACGGTTCTGGACAGTATCTTATCCATGGAACCAACAAAGACTTTGGGATCGGGCTTAGGGTGAGTAGTGGCTGTATTCGTATGGAGCCGGCTGATATTGAGTGGTTGTTTGAGCAGGTGTCGCGAGGTACTAAGGTTCAGATAGTCAACCAGCCTATTAAGGTTGCGGTTGAGCCAGATAGTAGTGTGTATGTGGAATCTCACGAGCCTTTGACCGGTAGAGATGGGTACAAACAGTCACTGGAATGGCCATTGGAATTGCAGATTTGGGTCGACCAATATCAATTTGCTTCAACGCGCGTTGATAGCGTGATCAAGGTTCAGTCTGGCCTGCCGACACTTATCGCCGACGGTGCCCACCTAGAAACGATGCAGCAATAAAAAAGCCAGTGACACTGTCACTGGCTTATTCAATTCTATTTACTCTTACTTGGTATAAGACTGAGAAACGTTGTCTAGACGTTCATTAGCACGAGCTGCTTCGTCTTGCGCTGCCATTGCGGCTTCTTTAGCTTGCATAGCTGCTGCCTTGTTTTCAGCCGAATCTTTCTCATGGGCTGCTTTAAGTGCTGCAACGTCTGACTCTAGCTGTGAGATACGCGCATCTTGGTCATTCATCTTTGCCGTGGTCTCTTCATCCGGACCCGATGCACAACCTGCTAATAATAATACCGAGCTAACCCCTGCTGCGAGTAAGAATTTATTATTCATAAGAACTCCTGTCATTTTTAGTTATGCCACTGGTTACCGATGGCTTATTTAGTGTAGTAGTTGTCTGAAAAATGTAGAAATTTTCTTTAATTCAAGGAAATACTGGGGTCTCTAAGCTTATATAAATGAAATTTGAATGAATATAAGCGCTTATATTCGGATAATTTTGTGATCTAAGTCGGTATGTGATGTATCATTAGCGCGGTTTAAACATCTTACTTTTAGGAGAACACATTGAAGTTTCGTGAACTGGGCTTAGACAATCGATTGATGAAGAACTTGGATCACTACTCGTTTGCTAAAGCAACTGAGATCCAAGAGCGAGCAATTCCAGTCGCTATGGCTGGGAAAGATCTACTCGCATCGTCTAAGACAGGCTCTGGTAAAACGCTAGCGTTTGTACTGCCGATGCTTCATAAGGCTCTTAAATCTAAAGCCTTCTCTGCACGTGATCCTCGTGGTGTAATTTTGGCACCAACTCGTGAACTAGCGCGTCAAGTATATGGCGAGCTTCGCTCTATGCTGGGTGGTCTTTCTTACCATGCTGAGCTTATTGTTGGTGGTGAGAACTTTAACGACCAAGTTAAAGCCCTTCGTAAATACCCTAAGTTCATTGTGGCAACCCCTGGACGTCTTGCCGATCACCTAGAACATCGCTCTCTATTCCTAGAAGGCCTAGATACACTGGTTCTTGATGAAGCAGACCGTATGCTGGACCTTGGTTTTTCGGTGGAACTGCGCCGCATTCATAATGCTGCTAAACACCGCCGTCGTCAGACGCTAATGTTCTCAGCAACGCTAGATAATGCTGAAGTACATGATCTTGCAATGGAACTTCTTAACGAACCAAAGCGTATCTCTATCGACAGTGCTCAAGCGCAACATACCGATATCGAGCAGAAGTTCTATCTGTGTGATCACCTAGATCACAAAGAAGCCCTGTTAATGCGTCTGCTTGAAGAGGCAGATTATAAGCAGGTGATGATCTTCACTGCGACGCGCTCTGATACTGAGCGTCTGACTGAGAAATTGAACGAGATGAAGCTTAAAGCTGTGGCTTTGAGCGGCAGTCTTAACCAGAATCAGCGTAACACCATCATGAGCCAATTTGAGCGCGCGGTGTATAAGATTCTAGTTACTACGGACATTGCCTCTCGCGGTATCGACATCTCTAACGTGTCTCACGTGATCAACTTTGATATGCCTAAGCATACTGAAGAGTACGTTCACCGCGTAGGGCGTACTGGTCGTGCGGGCAACAAGGGTAGTGCTGCATCACTTGTGGGTCCTAAAGACTGGGATAGCTTCAAGAGAGTTGAGAACTTCCTACACCAAGACCTTAAGTTTGATGTGCTTGAGGGACTTGAAGGTAAGTTTAAAGGCCTGCGTCCTAAGAAGCCGGCGTTTGCTAAATCTCGTGTTAAGCCTGGAGCTAAGAAACCAAACGCTCGCAAGAAAGTGGCGAAGAAGCCTGCGAAACGAGATAAGACTTTCCATACCAATGTCGCTGTGGGTGATTCAGTTTTCATTCCGAAAAAGAAACCAAAAGCAGACACAGAGTAATAAAAAAACGGAGCCAAAGGGCTCCGTTTTTTTATACCTTGAATCTTCTACCCCTTGCCAGCATTGGGCTCAGGGCATAACTGTATAGCCTAGACTAATCTCCTGCTGTTTGATTTCTAATCTGCAATTGTCATTTACGTTTCAAATTGCTGAAACATAAGTGTCATAAAACCCGCTTAAAGTGTCCCTCGTCGTTTAAACAAACCCACGACGAAGCGTCGTGAACAGTGATTCCAATTAAGGACATATGATGAAAAAGACAGTAATCGGTGCAGTTGCACTACTAGGTGCTCTATCAATGAACACAGCTGTAGCTAAAGAAACTATCTCAGCAGTAGGTTCAAGCAGCGTTACTCCACTGATGGAAGTTTTCTCTGAAACATACATGAAGCAAAACTCTAACGTATTTATCGAAGTACAAGGCCCTGGCTCTTCTGCTGGTGTTCGTGCTGCTAAAGACGGTTCTGCTGACATGGGTATGTCATCTCGTGCTCTTAAAGCAGAAGAGAAAGAAGCAACTCTAGTTGAAGAAGTGGTTGCTCGTGACGGTATCGCAGTTGTTGTGAACCCAGAGAACTCTCTAAAAGGTCTAACTTCAGAGCAGGTAACTGCTATCTATAAAGGCGAAATCACTAACTGGAAAGAAGTTGGTGGCGTAGACAAGCCAATCGTTGCTATCACTCGTGACACAGCTTCTGGTACTCGTGGCGCGTTCGAAGACATCATGAGCCTTAAGCAAAAAGTTTCTGGTATCAGCGTAACGGCTATCACTCAACGTGCTCAAGTAGCTAACGGTAACGGTGCTCTTAAAGTATCTGTAGCAAGCAACCCATACGCAATCGGCTACATCTCTCTAGGTACTGTTGATGAGTCTGTACACGCTCTAACTATCGACGGTGTTGAGCCATCTGTAGACAACGTTAAGAACGATTCTTACAAAGTAGCTCGTCCGTTCCTAGTTCTTTACAAAGAAGGTCAACCTTCAGCTGAAGCTCAGAAGTTCCTAGACTGGATGCTTGCTGATGAAGCTCAAGCTATCGTAGAGAAAAAAGGCTACATCTCAGTTAACTAATCTAACTGACAGCTTTAAAAATTTGCTCAGCCCGCGAGGGCTGGGCTTTTAGCTTGCCTCTTTGCAAGCATTAGAAATTACCATCGCAATTAATAGTGAATTTTTCTATGAAAAATGACAATGTTCAGGCTGCAGTTGTAGGCGGAGGTTCTCTTCGTCAAGACCGTGGTATCGACTGGAGAGAGCGTATTTTCCACGCGCTATTCCTAACCAGTGCTATCATCGGCATCGTTTCGCTTGCCATCATTGCTTACTTCATCGTTGTAGAAAGTATCCCAGCATTCCAACAAGCGGGTGTTGGCGGTATCGTTCTAGGTCAAAACTGGCTTCCACCGGCACTATACGGTGTAGCAACCATGATTGTTGCTTCTCTAGTTTCGACCATCGGTGCAGTTCTTTTCGGTGTACCAGTAGGTGTACTAACCGCAATCTTTATTGCAGAAGTTGCTCCAAAGCGTGTTGCGAATCTAATTCGTCCGGCAATCGAGCTTCTAGCGGGTATCCCGTCTGTAGTTTACGGTTTCTTCGGCCTAGTTATCATCGTTCCGCTGATTCAGAACATCTTTAACGTACCAGCGGGTAACACTATCCTTGCCGGTATCATAGTTCTGGGTGTGATGATTCTTCCAACCGTTATCACAGTATCTGAGACCTCTATCCGCGCTGTACCGCGCACATATAAAGAAGGTTCTCTGGCACTGGGTGCTTCGAAAATCTACACCATCTTTAAACTGTTAGTTCCAGCAGCTCGCTCGGGCATCATGACAGGTGTAATCCTAGGTATCGGTCGTGCTCTAGGTGAAACCATGGCAATTATCATGGTTATGGGGAACGCGCCAGCTATGCCAGAGGGCTTGCTTGATTCAGCTCGTACGCTAACGGCAAACATCGCAATCGAAATGTCTTACGCAAGTGGTGTTCACGCGAACGCTCTATATGCGACAGGCGTGGTATTGCTGGTGTTTATTATGATTCTAAACGGTGCGCTTCTGTACCTAAACCGTGAAAAAGCGAAGTAAAAGCAATGGATACAGTTAAACTAAAACAAGCTCGTCAGCGCAAAGACGCCATGATGGGTGGATTCGTTTGGATTGCGGCAGGTCTAACAGTAGGTTTTCTGTTTTGGATCATCTGGTACATCCTATCGAACGGCCTGAAGTTCGTAGACTTTAACTTTATTTTCGATAATTACACACGCACTGGTGAAGAGCGTGGTATTTTCCCAATGATCGTTTCAACCATCTACATGGTTATCGCATCTATTGCAGTTGCTGCGCCATTGGGCATCATGACCGCTATCTACCTAACCGAATACGCAAAGGTTGGTAGTAAGTTGGTTAAAGTGATTCGTTTTTGTACTGAATCACTGGCGGGTATCCCGTCAATCATCTTTGGTCTATTCGGTATGACCTTCTTCGTTACCATTATGGGATTCGGTTTCTCGATTCTATCTGGTGCGTTGACGCTAAGTATCCTGATCCTGCCTGTAATCATCCGTGCAACGGAAGAAGCACTTATGGCAGTACCTCAGACTTATCGTGAAGGTTCATATGCGTTGGGCTCGTCAAGAATCTACACCATTTGGCGCCTTATCCTGCCAAGTGCGATGCCAGGTATCTTGACTTCTGTCATCTTGAGTATTGGTCGTGTAATCGGTGAATCAGCTCCGGTATTCCTAACCGCTGGTATGGTTGCTCGTATCCCAGATTCTTTGATGGATTCTGGTCGTACTCTAACCGTTCACCTTTATAAGTTGACTACTGAACTGTTCACAATCGATGAGTGGAACCAAGCCTACGGTACAGCAACAGTACTTATCGTTGTGGTACTTCTAATCAATACAGTGACCAAACTTATCGCTAGCCGATTCAACAAAGCGACTTACTAAGCTAGCCGTATTCAAAGAATTTAAGAGACAGAAAAATGAACAAATTTAACATTGAAAACCTAGACCTTTATTACGGCGAGAACCGCGCACTGAAAGCGATTAACCTGCCTATTCCTCTACGCCAAGTGACTGCACTAATTGGTCCGTCAGGCTGCGGTAAATCAACGCTTCTTCGTTGTCTTAACCGCATGAACGACTTGATTGAAGGCGTGAAGATTGAAGGTCTAGTAGAAATGGATGGCCAGGACATCTATGGCAACATCGATGTTGCAGACCTACGCATCAAAGTAGGCATGGTATTCCAAAAGCCAAACCCATTCCCAATGAGCATCTACGAGAACGTAGCGTACGGTCTCCGTGCTCAAGGCATTAAAGACAAGAAACACATCGATGAAGTGGTAGAGCGCTCTCTGCGTGGTGCGGCACTTTGGGACGAAGTTAAAGACCGTCTTAAGTCTCATGCATTCGGTCTTTCTGGTGGTCAGCAGCAGCGTCTATGTATCGCACGTACTATCGCGATGGAACCAGATGTCATCCTAATGGATGAGCCAACCTCGGCACTTGACCCAATTGCAACGCACAAGATCGAAGAGTTGATGGAAGATCTTAAGAAAGATTACACCATCGTTATCGTAACTCACTCAATGCAACAGGCACGTCGTATCTCTGATCGTACTGCGTTCTTCCTAATGGGTGAGCTTGTTGAGCACGACGAAACACAAGTTATCTTTAGCAACCCACGCGATGATCGCACTCAGGGTTACGTAAATGGTGACTTTGGTTAATCGACTCGATTAACCCATATTACCCTCGCAGTCATCGATAAGTAGATCGCACTTACTTAGAGAGCGAGGGTAAAGTAGTAAACGGATTAACTATAATAATATGCGATGGAAACCTTGCCCCTCTTATGTAGAGGGGCTTTTTTTGTGTTTCCACAATGAAAGCTAGGCTGAGTTTGATCTTGTCTTAGCAAGCCAGTAAAATTCGCTCAGTTAAAGATAAAGGTTACGATTATGAGTGATTTTGAAAAAGAGCTTCAGGAAATGGCACAAGGTGCGGAAGAGCAACCTGAAGAGAAGCTTCCTACCATCGAAGAGCAAAAGCGCATTGCAGCTGAGCTAAAGAAACTGGAAGAAGCGGGTGAGCTAACCCCTGAAGTTTTAGAAGAATACTTTGGTAAGTTCTACGCGAAAACTGACACTCCTATCCACTAAGTGTCGAATGAATTGAAAAGCCGAGCATAATGCTCGGCTTTGTTGTTTTTACAGCTAAATAAGCATCACGCATATGTACGAGGTTTTATATAAAATAATCAAATAAGGGGTAGTTTTCTTTTTAATCCTTACTTTTCAGGTGGTTATTGAGTTTGTGTAAATTTGACTAATCTACCCCTTTCTACTTATCCCTTGTGCTTATGGCAAAGCCCCCGAAAAAGCCTAGATTTAAAGGGCCTTCAAATGGAATTGTGACGGCCAGATGTTTTTCCGATAAAAACAATTCATCCCACACAGGGAGCGTTTGATGGCATAGGTTCGATAGGAGGACTTATGTCTCTCAGTTACGCATGTGGACACGTGGTTACGCGATCAGATGAATTCGCGAGCGCCACTATAGCTATCCTCAGACTCCATTTCCCCTCAACGCGTTTTTGTCACGCGTCGTCTATTCGTGAGTGTTTTTGTCCAGATGATTCCCTAGCCAATCGTTGTATCTATTTAATCGACGCTTCCACAGTAGGTAACCCAATCCGAAACGGAGTAAACCCAAGTCACGAACAAGGAGATTGGCTAGCGGTTAATGTAGAAGATGACAATTTCCAACTGGGTGACTGGATACTCAATGGTTTCTCAGGCGTGGTAATGCGCAAACGCTGCTTGGAGCAGATAGCTCTAGCAGTTCAATCTATCGATAGTGGGGAGCTTTGGTATACCCGCAAAGACCTAAGCAAATTAGCTAAAGCTTATATCGCTAATGAGTTCGATCCACATATAGCCGCAGATGATTTCGCGCTGCTTCACGCACTGACTCCTAAAGAGAAGCACATCTGCCTTATGATCCTGAAGGGCCTCAACAACCCGCAAATCGCCGAAACCGTCAACGTCAGTGTTAATACAGTGAAAACACATGCCTCGAGTGTGATGCGCAAGATAAACGTGCATTCGCGCGCCGAGCTTATTGCACGGGCGGTAGAACAATCGACAAATTCACCCAAAAATCACCCACTAAACGGGGGGTAACTCACTACCTAGGGTGACGCTGAATAGATAGCACAAAACTAAGCTTTCCTCGCAACTTGGTAAAAAGTGGGTAAAAAAGCGAGGGATTGGTTATGTATAAGTTATGGCTGGCAATGATTACGTGCTTGCTGACTCTTGGTCTCAGCACAGGCGTGTATGCCGATGATGATGATGGTTTCGAAGGGTTCAAAGGCGGGTCTCTTTATTCTCATCGAGGTGGCCGAGGTGGTGGTGACGACGATGATGATGATGACGATGATGGTGGCGATCCGAGAGACGATGACGACGACTATTATGAATGTGGTCCAAAATGTAAAGAGTCTACTCAGATTGTATTGAAAGGTAGAATTCCTTGTATCTGCGATATTTCACTACCATCAGCAACTGAAATTCGTCTATTCAGAGCTCGCCAACTTTCTAGAGGCGGCAACATTGATGATGTAGAGATTGGTAATTTCTCTGCTAGTTGTAATACAGGGTCAGTATATTTGAAATTGACTTCACAAAATGGTGCTTTGAAAAATATGGACGTAGCTGACACTTACATTGACTATGACGTAGATGTTGGTGGTATAGATACTTTCTCAGCTAACACTGGTGGTACTGAGAAATCATTCGTGTGGTCATTCATGGGCAATAATGCAGCAGTACTTAACGGTGCAAACATGTTGAAAGTAGAAAACCTAGGCGGTGTTGATGGCAAAATTGCCGGTCGTTATAGAGATGTACTAACTGTGACTGTAAGTGGTTTACCACTATAAGAAACTTCTAGGCGAAACTTTCTACATTGGAAACAGCGGTATAGTGGGCACTTGTGCCCACTTTTCCGTGGTAAATGGAGGATGTTTTAATGAAGACGTTTTGGTTCTTGTTATTACTTCTGGTTTCATGGAAAGGGCTCGCATATCAAGTCTCTCCTATGTTCCAAACCTTTGAGGTAGCGGGACGAGCCTCACAAGGTAGTTATGAGGTGAGTAACACTGATCCTACAGAGATTACGCTACAAGCAGTGGTCTACAGTGTTAAATTTGATGCTTTGGGAAAAGAGGTATTAACCCCCAACGAGGATGATTTCCTTATATTGCCACCGCAATCAAAGATAGCCCCACAAGCGAGCCAGCGATTTAGGGTTCGTTATCTTGGTGATGCTTTGATACCTCAGACGAGTGTATACCGCGTCATATTTGAACAAATCCAGACAAGTGATGACTCGGGTGAAGACTCAGGTTCAGTCCAGTTTATGGTTAACTTCTCTACAGTTATCTTTGTATCCCCAATGAACTGTAAACCTCGTGTTGAGTCTTCTATCTCAAAAGGTAGTTTGGTTTTGCGAAATCCAAGTTCCTGTGTCTATGACCTAAATCTTGCGCGATTTGAGTTTTCCAGTGGTTTGTTTTCAGAGTCTCTAGGATGGGTGGATCTAAATGCAGAGACTGCTGGTTATTTATTACCAAAGCGTACTCAAAAGATAAAGCTACCAGAGAAGGTTTCGAAATCTAAAAAGGTGAAAACTATCGGCCCTTATTAGATCTTTTGTTATGAGAGCAATTTGGATGCTAGTAACTCTCTTACTCTGTGAACCTGTTTTCGCAGAGCAAGAGTGGTTGTTCCCTATGCCAGTCTATTACGACGATAGAGAAATAGGGGAAGTGAACGTCTTTACCGATGGGCAGACACTTAAGGGTGTTCCTGCAAATGAGATTAACAAGGTGCTCAGAAGGGTGGTGTCGCAGACCACTAGACAAGAGATTGCTAAATATGGTTCACAAAAGATCTCCAATAAAGAACTAAACCCTTTGGGTGTGTGGCTGAAGTTTAGTGCCAATGATCTGAGTTTAGATGTTGCTCTGGAAGCGGATTCAACTAGTCGTGAATTGATCGACTTTGATGGGACCTACAAGGATCAAATCTATTCTGATTCTTCGTTCTTTGCTTGGCACAACGTTTTTAATTTCACCACTGACTATGCACGAGATATTGATGGTAATGCAGCAAATCGTTGGCTCGGTGAGTGGATAGCGACAGGTAACATCGGTGGTGCTCTGGGACTTAACTTTGAGGGAGCCGGTTATGTTGAGGGGGTTGATTCAGATACGTTTGAAGGTGGCTCTCGACTGTACAGGGGGGATATTCGTATGTTTGTCGATAGACCTAAATACCCGTTACGTATATCCGCTGGGGATGTTAGCACTATCACCTCCGGGCATGTGCCTTCTTTAAATCTTGGAGGGGTCGCCTTAGAGAGACTCTGGTCCAGCCTTCAGCCATCGCGAAACATACAAAATGGCGGTTCTCAGTCCATCTACCTTCGAGAGAGTGCCAACGTTTATATTTATATCAACGACATCTATTTCACGGATATCAGGCTTCCGCCAGGTAGATACCAGTTAGAGGACTTACCATTAGATCAGGGTAGCAATGACATTCGAATTGAAATTCGCTACCAGTCGGGAGAGCGCGAAGTTATTAACTATAGTCAGTTCTTCAATACTCGATTGTTGCGTTCCGGAATCAGTGATTTCTCTCTTTATGCTGGCGTTGCCTCCAATATCGTTGACACAGATTATGAGTACGATACAGAGCAGTATGTCGCACAAGGTTACTATGAATACGGACTTACTAATCACCTCACTATAGGTTTAAACGGGGCTTATCATCCTGAGGGGCAGATTGTTGGCGGTGTGATTAACGTCGGTGCACCATTTGGTAATATTGGTAGTCGCTTTAGTGGTTTAACCTACGAAGATGAATCCGCAGTCGGCAGCATTGCAAGTATTGACTATGAACATAGTGTGTTTGGTAATCTAGGCTTCAGTAGCCCTAACCTTCGCCTTTCTTATGAAGTGTTTACTGACTATCGTGCCACTCCATGGTTGACTGGTGCAGACCTGTTGTCAGGAATGCGAGCTAGAGGGGATTACCGTTACTATGTAACCTCAAACATAGACTATACCCTAAGAGGCAGTTGGACTTTGGATAGGGACCAATCTGAAAGTGTCTATTTTGGAGCTTTAGAGATCAGTTGGTCACCCTGGGATTTCAAGTTCACCAGTAGCATTGAGTATGAGTATGATGATGCGACAGGTATTGGCGAAACATCTTATTTCTTTGTTGCTCGTTGGGACTGGTTCTCTTCGGTGGACTTCTATGCAGCTAGTGCCGAATACCAAACTCGAACTAATCGAGTTCGTGGCACCTTTTCTAAATTTTCCCAATCCACACCCGGTGGCTATGGCTATGAGCTTACAGCGGAGTATGGTGAGAATGTTCAAGATTATTCGGTTCGCGGCGACTATGTGGGCAATCGCTTCACTACGGAGTTGGAGTATCAAGCGGAAATAGATGATCTCACCGAAGAACGTAATCAGGCTGTTTCAGCGCGTTTGAGTACCGCTGTTTCAATGTTGGGATCTGATATAGCGTGGGGGCGCAGTTATCGAGGGCCAGCTGTGATAGTTGACATCCATGACACCATAGAGGCTCCTGTGCTTATTAACGGCGTTTCTGAAGAGGAACCGGAGTCTATTGCAACCAGAAATCTTTCTGGATTGGTCCCAATTTACGGAGCTCATGGTTCATCAACGGTATATATAGATGTGCCCGAGGCACCTCTGGGGTATGACTATGGTCCTGATAGTTATGAATTCACTGCTGGCACTTATACAGGGCACAAAGTTCAGGTGGGTTCTGATGCGTCTAAAACGGTCATCGGTCAACTTTGGGACAGTCAAGACAAACCAATTCCCTTAAGAAATGGTGTTGTAATTTTGGAGTCTGAAGAAAAGGCCTTCTTTACAAATAAAGCTGGGCGTTTTGCGTTAGATGGTATGAAAGCGGGTCGATATCGTATCGAGATGCGAGGTCGCCCTTACTATGTTGGTGAGTTGATAATCGAAGATAGCAAGAGCAATTTAGTTTATCTGGAACCAATCAAACTAATAGTAAAAGGAGAGCTACCATGATCAGGTTAACTTCTCTGCTACTGGGTTTGTTAATAAGTGGTGTTGTGTTGGCAAAACCATGCGACGGACGTTGGAACGTAAAGGTTGAGAATACCAATGTCTCTTATGTGGGTGAAAAAGCCAGAATTCCAATCTTTATTCAAACAGCACGAACTATTCGGGAGTGTAACCCACAAGGTATTTATATTCGTTCCACCGTGAACTCAGGAGTGAGTCTACAGAGTAGTAATGCGTTGCTGAGTGGATGGATTTCTGACTCAACCGGGGGACGAACTGGCATTAAAACCAACCAAGGAGTCATATATCCACTGTCTTTGGGGGAAAATACCAAGCTGTGGCTAGAGGTACCAAATGCACTTAGCGGTAGCCCTGGCACTTATTCTTCTCAATTGACCTTTTCTATAGTCGGGATTGATGGTCCAAAGCCGATAGCTGGCAGAGCACAATTGCGAGTCGCGCCTTATGTTGAACTTAAGGTAAATGGTCAGGGTAGTAAGAAGACTGTGGTAAATTTTGGACGATTGAAAACTAACCAAATTAAGTTGCTTAACCTACATTTTCGTTCAAACAGCAATGTTGGTATTACCTTTGATGCAGAGCATGAAAAGCTTCAACACAACAAAATTTCTACCGCTTATGTACCATATAGCTTGTATCTAAATAATAAGAAGTTGAATTTTAAAACCACAGTATTGCTGTCCGATCTAGGGCGAGGCAAAACAACCAACAAGCAGCTGAAAATTAAAATAGGGGATACCAGTAATTCTCATGCAGGTTCATACTCGGAGACCATAACGATAACCGCATCTGCGCGCCCATAAAAAAACCCTCGCGCTGCGAGGGTTTTCAATTTCTCTATCCTTCCGCTTACGCTTCTGGAATCTCAGCACCAATCTCTTGGTGTAGACGACGACATGCGCGGCCGTCATCGTGGAATAGGTGACAACGTTTAGGGTCGATACCGATAGCGTAGTGATCGCCTGGCTCAACTTCTAGGGTGTCTGGTTGACGGAAGATAACGTCAGCATCAGCACCTTCTAGGTTTAGGTAAACCTGAGTTTCCTGACCTAGTTTCTCAACGATCATTACTTCACCTTCGATGGTCGCTTCAGTTGCGTCAGACATCAGTAGGTGCTCTGGGCGGATACCTAGAGACATACGGTCGCCAACGTTAACAGTAGTGCCATCAACTGGGATGTTGAATGCTACGCCGTTTTCTAGCTCTACACGTACGTGCTCAGCCGTCGCTTCTTTGATGTGTACGCTGATGAAGTTCATCTTAGGTGAACCGATAAAGCCAGCTACGAAGCGGTTTTTCGGGTAGTGGTATAGCTCAAGAGGCTTACCAACCTGAGATACGTAACCGCCGTCTAGTACAACAATCTTGTCAGCCATGGTCATTGCTTCAACCTGATCGTGCGTTACGTAGATCATGGTACAGCCTAGTTGACGCTGAAGCTTAGTGATTTCACTACGCATTTGTACACGAAGAGCGGCATCAAGGTTAGACAGAGGCTCATCCAGTAGGAATACGTTTGGCTGAGATACAAGAGTACGACCAATAGCAACACGCTGACGCTGACCACCAGAAAGTGCTTTAGGTTGACGGTCTAGTAGGTGAGTAAGCTGAAGAATGTCCGCTGCGTGCTTAACGCGACGGTCAGTTTCACCCTTGTCTGCTTTAGCCAGTTTCATACCAAATGACATGTTGTCATATAGGTTTAGGTGCGGATACAGTGCGTATGACTGGAATACCATACCTACGCCACGCTTAGATGGCTCAACATCGTTCATGCGCTCTTCGCCGATATATAGATCACCAGACGTGATGTCTTCTAGACCTGCAATACAACGTAGTAGCGTAGATTTACCACAACCTGATGGGCCAACGAATACTACAAATTCGCCTTCTTTGATGTCTAGGTTTACGTCTTTAGAAATCTGGACGTCACCGTAGGATTTGTAGACGTTTTTTAACGTGACACTTGTCATTTGAGTTGGTCCTCAATTTTTATTTTTACGACTTAACGTCCACTGTATAGAAGTAGGTATGTATGAACGCTAAAAATAGGAAACAGATTTTGTACTTCAGTCAGCTCAGGCTGCAAATCACTGAACTGGCTGAATATATTCATAGCTAAGCAACCTTATCCAAAGTCACTTGGGTATCAATATAATGGTCATTTCATCCAAAGAGAAAAAAGAAGAAAGAAAAAGGTGATGCACACAGCAAACATGAAGCAATGTGGCATCACCGGACATTTCAATCAGAACTGATATCCCCCGACACCCTGTGTTGTGTCCCCCGTCATGAACTCATCACGCACAAACAACAGAATGACTACCAGCCCCTTCGGAAATGTATATCCAACAAATCGTTGGAAAAGGGTTCTTACCATCCATATCTCGGATGTTGTTAGTTTGTGTATTCTTGTCTATAGATACATCCTCCCGTTTAAATTTTTTGTAGGGGGAGTAGGAGGGGAGTAGGTGTAGAGGCGTAGTTACCTACAAAACCGATCAACATCACTTTTACAATTGCCAAATGCTGGATCTGAATCACAACAATCGACTTATTGTGATCGGGGTCAATACTCAAGCGTGAGCTTGGTCTCGATTTTCCCCTGAGTAGTAGAGGGCGTAGTAGTTGGGAGGATGATTAGAGTAGAGGAGTGATGGATGATAGATGATGAAATTTGGCTCTCAGTTAGTTTAATGAAAGCCCTACATCAATAATAAAAAAGGAATATAACCATGAAAAAAGCCCTAAGCACAGTGGCACTAGGAACTATGGTTGCACTGGGTTCTTTCGGCGCACACGCGGCGATCGAAGAAGGTCAACTGACTATCTGGATCAACGGTGACAAAGGTTACAACGGTCTTGCTGAAGTAGGTAAACGCTTCGAAGAAGACACTGGTATCAAAGTAACTGTTGCACACCCAGATGGTCTGTCTGATCGTTTCCCACAAGTTGCAGCTACTGGTGACGGCCCTGACATCGTATTCTGGGCTCACGACCGTTTCGGTGGTTACGCTGAAGCTGGCCTACTAGCTGAAATCAAACCTTCTAAAGAAATCAAAGAAGGCATCGTAGATTTCGCATGGGACGCAGTGAGCTACGACGGTAAGACTATCGGTTACCCAGTTGCGATTGAAGCTCTAGCGCTTATCTATAACAAGGATCTAGTGCCAAACCCACCTAAGACTTGGGAAGAGGTTGAAGCTCTTGACGCGAAACTTGCTAAAGACGGCAAGAAAGCGATCATGTGGAACCTAAAAGAACCTTACTTCACTTGGCCTCTAATGGCTGCTGACGGTGGCTACGCGTTCAAATTCACTGACCAAGGCTACGACGTTAAAGATGTAGGTATTGCTAACGAAGGTGTTACTTCAGCGATGAACTTCCTGAAGAGCCTAGTTGACAAGAAAGTTATCTCTTCTGACATGGACTACTCAATCGCAGATTCATCTTTCGCTAAAGGTGAAGTAGCAATGACTATCAACGGTCCTTGGGCTTGGGGCGGTTACGACGGTAAAGTTAACTACGGTGTAACTACTATCCCATCATTCAACGGTGAAGCGTCTAAACCTTTCGTTGGTGTTCTAACTGCTGGTATCAGCACAGCTTCTCCAAACAAAGACCTAGCAGTTGAGTTCATCGAGAACTACCTACTGACTAACGACGGTCTACGTACTGTGAACAACGACAAGCCTCTAGGTGCAGTAGCACTTAAGTCTTTCCAAAAAGAGCTAGAGTCTGATCCACGTATCGCAGCGACTATGGAAAGTGCAGAGAACGGCGAAATCATGCCGAACATTCCACAAATGAACAACTACTGGAACTCTGCTAAGAACGCAATCATCAACGTTGTTGACGGTCGCCAATCTGTAGATGCAGCTCTTGCTGACGCTAAGAAGCAAATGCTTCGCTAATAAGTAATAAGTAAAACCCTTTGAGGAGGGGGCAACCCCTCCTTATTTTGTATTTTTCATTCGCTAGTAGGTCTTTTTATGCAGACGGTACAATCCTCTGGTTCTGTTGAGACGCCTCCTGTTGCCGGCAATACCAAAGCAGTATTAAAGTGGGCAACTCTTGGCTTAGTCGGAATTGTAAATGGTTATGCAACCATTCTAATGTATTCGCGTGGTGAAGTTGCGTTCGCGCTTCTGACTCTAATAATCACAGCTTTAGCGCTATATATTTTTGGTAGTAAGAAAACCTACGCACACCGTTATATTTACCCAGGTATCGCTGGGATGATTTTGTTCATCTTGTTCCCATTGGCGTACACGGTGAACCTAGCTTTTACCAACTACAGTGCAAAAAACCAACTTTCACTTGAGCGTGCACAATCCGTGCTTGAAGGGCGCACTTTCCAAAGTGGTGAAAGTTTCTCGTTTACTCTACTAAAAACTGTTGGTGGCCATGTCATCACAGTACAAGATGGTGAGCAGACTCTGGCTACACCAGAAATCAACCTAACTAAAGAGATTGAAGGTCAAGACATCAATCTATCGGTTGTTGATTCTGTTGCTGGTGAAAAAGAGCCAATCAAGAGCATCATCAAGTCTCGTCCAATCCTAAGCACAGTGGATCTCATCATGCCTAATGGTGATGCAATCCGCATGAGTGGTCTTCGTAAGTTCGCGGCAGTGGAGCAGCTGTTCACGCTACAAGACGATGGTCGTTCTATGCTGAACAACGAGACTGACCAAATCTTTATGCCAAACATGGATACGGGTTTCTATCAGCCTGTTGATGAAAATGGCAACTTTGTCGGTAACTCAGTGTCTCCAGGCTTCGTAGTTGGCGTAGGCACACACAACTTTGAGCGTGTATGGAAAGATGAGGGCATTAAAGAGCCGTTTATCTCAATCTTCATCTGGACAGTTATCTTCTCTGTTTGTACCGTTGTCTTCACTCTAGTTATCGGTCTTGTACTGGCGAGTGTTGTACAGTGGGAAGAGCTTAAAGGCCGTGCTCTGTACCGAGTACTTCTGATTCTGCCTTATGCGGTACCAGCCTTTATCTCGATTCTGATCTTTAAGGGTCTCTTCAACCAGAGCTTTGGTGAGATCAACCTAGTATTAAATCAACTGTTTGGTATCTCTCCGAGCTGGTTCTCTGACCCGTTCCTAGCGAAGACCATGGTTCTTATCGTGAACACCTGGCTTGGTTTCCCTTACATGATGATCCTATGTATGGGTCTACTGAAGGCGATTCCAGATGACCTTTACGAAGCGTCAGCTATCGATGGAGCAGGTCCGTTCAAGAACTTCTTCCACATTACTGTTCCGCTGATGATTAAGCCGATGACACCGCTACTGATTGCGAGCTTCGCGTTTAACTTCAACAACTTCGTAATGATTCAGCTATTGACGAATGGTGGTCCGAACATGATCGGTACCTCTGAGCCAGCAGGTTATACCGACCTTCTAGTTAGCTACACCTATCGTATCGCGTTCGAAGGTGGCGGCGGTCAAGACTTCGGTCTAGCAAGTGCTATCGCAACCCTAATCTTCCTATTGGTTGGTGGTATGGCTCTACTAAACCTACGTTTCACCAAGCTGTCACAAGATTAAGGAGCAATAAACAATGGCAATGGTACAAGGCAAAGACCTTAAATACCGTGTTTGGGCGACGCATATTGCTCTATGTGTTTTCCTTTCACTTATCATCTTCCCACTGTTGATGATCGTAGCTATCTCATTCCGTGAAGGTAACTTCGCAACGGGTAGCCTGATTCCGGATAATCCGTCACTAGAACACTGGAAGCTCGCGTTGGGCTTCTCAGTAACGAAAGCAGATGGCACAGTGACACCGCCTCCATTCCCAGTTCTACTGTGGCTATGGAACTCAGTTAAGGTTGCGGGTATTTCATCTATCCTAATCGTAGCGCTTTCAACTACCTCAGCTTATGCGTTTGCACGTATGCGCTTCAAAGGTAAGAGCACTATCCTAAAAGCGATGATGATCTTCCAGATGTTCCCAGCAGTACTTGCTCTGGTAGCTATCTACGCTCTGTTCGACAAACTAGGTCAGTACATTCCGTTCCTAGGTCTGAACACTCACGGTGGCCTGATCTTCTCTTACTTGGGTGGTATCGCACTGCACGTATGGACAATCAAGGGTTACTTCGAGACTATCGATAACTCGCTAGAAGAAGCAGCAGCACTTGATGGCGCAACACCTTGGCAGGCATTCCGTCTGGTTCTACTGCCACTGTCAGTACCAATTCTAGCGGTTGTATTCATCCTGTCATTCATCGGTGTAGTAGGTGAAGTACCTGTAGCATCGCTACTACTGTCTGACGTAAACAACTATACGCTAGCAGTAGGTATGCAGCAGTACCTATACCCTCAGAACTACCTATGGGGTGACTTTGCGGCGGCAGCTGTACTATCAGCACTGCCAATCACCATCGTATTCTTGCTAGCACAGCGCTGGCTAGTAGGCGGCCTAACCGCTGGTGGTGTTAAAGGTTAATCAAAACCTAATAAGAAAAAACCGAGCTCTCGAGCTCGGTTTTTTGCGTTTAGATGTTTTCAAGACTTGAAGGCGCATGCCCAAGATATTGCATCAAGACATAGATACTTTCTTGATGTAGGGCAACCTTTCGAAACAGGTGTGCGAATACAGTATCCCCACCAAAACATTGCATGATGTAGTGGTCGATCTGCTGGTCAGTGTACCCCTCAACATACATGGTACGCACCCAGTGGTATTCCACTGCTTGCTGGTCTTTGATTACATCAATACCAAGTTTTACTTCTTCCATTTTGTTTTTGATCTGTTTTAACAAGAGGGATTGATTGACGACAGCCGATTAAAACAGACCAAAATGAACAAATGATTACAGTTGAATGTCAGATATGTTTAAATGTGCCGAAATTTGGGCTAACAAGGGAATAATGAGTATGAAATGGAGCTTTGCGCTACTTTTTGGGGCGATAGCAATGCCAGCACTGGCCCAAAGTGAGCAAGTTACGCCTACTAATTGCGACGCTTCAGCTTTCGAACGACCAGAAGCGATCAGTGTCGATATGAGCACATTTGCCGAACTGAAAAGCGCGGCCAGATTTGTCTTCATTCCAAGTCAATACGACCCAAAGTTGTATCAATCAGAAAAACGTTATAGCCAGGCTGAAGTGCAACTCTTCATCGATACAAACTATGTTTGCTCTGTTGGTAACAAAGATGGCTATTTGTTGATCCCGTCTATGGTGACCAGTGGGGGGAGTGGACTCTTCTATTACATTGCACTTTATAAACAACAGCCAGGGTATTGGGAGCTTGAAGACGAGATGTTTTTGGGTGACCGAATCGAGCTTAAGTCTCTGACATATAACAAGGATATGTTCAAGGTTGAGTATGCTCAACACAGCGTTGAGCAAGCGATGGTGGAGGAGCCTAAAGAATTTGTAAGCAGGAAGTTTCTGATAACTGACAACAAGTTGACCGAACAAACAAATTGAAACTAGAGTCGTTTGATAGGCTCTAAATATAACTGATAAACTGCTTGCCGGATTCAAGGTACGAAATAATTGCTGAAATTTCGTGCAGATTCTTTTATTCTTCCAGCCCAAATTTTAATCAATAGGTAGTGTGGTGTTAAAATTCGATCATCGACAACTCATGTCTAAAAAAGGCCTACTTCTCATTCCCGTAGTGCTTTTGATAGTTGCTCTATTCTCTCAGTCTCAAGATGGTCGAAAGTACGTTGAGCTCAACATAGAATCTACACCACATCCGAGTGTTGATACTCCAGTAGAAACGGTGAAGCGTTCACCGGCCCCTACCTATAGCTACCATATTAAACGTGGTGATAACCTAAGTGTGGTATTTAGCCGTTTGGGCTTTGCTTATTCCGATCTTACTAAGATCATGGAAGAGGATCTTAACCACCTTGCATTAGACACTTTGAAGCCGGGCAACACCCTAAAGTTCTGGGCGGATGATGAGACAGGTAAACTGGCCAAAATGGAGTTGGAGTTTAACCCTGCCGATCGTGTCCAATACACCCGCACCGATGACGACACCTTTACCTTCGAAGATATATCGGTGCCTGGCGAGTGGAAAACCGCAGCTTTGGTAGGCAATGTGTATGGCAGTTTTTCAAGCTCAGCGAATAAACTGGGCTTGAGCATTCAAGAGATTGAGCAGATCTCAGCGCTTCTAAAAGACAAACTCAACTTCGGTCGCGATCTTAGAGCCGGTGATAAATTCAGTATTGTACATAAGGTGCAATACGTGGATGGTAAAGAGACGGGTAATCGTGAAATCGAAGCCATCAATATTCATAATCAAGGCCGTGTGGTCACCGCTTATCTGCACACTGATGGTCAGTATTATGATGACAATGGTGATGGTCTTCAGCGCGCGTTTGATCGCTTCCCAACCAAGATCCACCGTATTACGTCACCTTTTAACCCCCATCGCCTACACCCAGTTACAGGTCGTGTTTCGCCGCACAACGGCACCGACTTCGGTGTACCTGTGGGCACGCCTATTCACTCAATCGGTGATGGCAAGGTGATCATGGTGCGTAATCACCCGTACGCGGGCAAGTACATTGTGATTGACCACGGCTCTATCTATAAGACACGCTACCTGCACATGAGCCGCATCATGGTTAAGAAGGGACAACAGATCAAACGTGGGCAAACTATCGGTCTATCAGGTATGACTGGTCGTGTGACCGGTCCACACCTCCACTTTGAGCTTCTTATTCGTAACCGCCCGGTAAACTCAATGACAGCCAAGATCCCAATGGCGGAGTCAGTGCCAAAAGATCAGATGGCGAAGTTTGCGAGTCGTCGTGATTCATTGGCTAAGATGATGAGCGATAAAGAAGTGTTACTTGCGAAGCAGCAAGAAGAAACGAATAATAAGCAACAAGCTTTATAATTGTGAGAAAAAGATGACTCAAGACGATTTTGTACAACTGGTACAAACAGCCAGTGCCTGTAACGACCTTCCAGCTGCGCTTACGCTTCTTCAACAAAGCGAAGATGAAGAAGTAGCTGAGGTAGCTGTAGGCCTCAAAGGCCAGTTTGCGGTAGCTGAAGTAAACGGCGAGCAACGTGTTTACCACGTGACTACCAAACAAGAAGGTGATGACCTAGAAGAGTTCGTTGAGCATGTAATGAATACAGACGAACCAACCATCAAGTTTGTAGCTTGGTTCTTCGATGCCTTCTTCGATATGAAGCAAAGCGACACCTATAAGGCTGCTGGCAAGACTTATCGCCAACCAAAACGCAGTTAACTGGAAAATTTTAGTAAGCCCGAGCAGTGTGAAGTGCCCCCTTAAAGTTAGACATTTCTCTTAAGCAACTTTCAAGGCTTGGTTTCGATATTCTATCGGAGTCAGGCCTTTCAGTTTCACTTTGATTCGCTCAGTGTTGTAGTAATGGATGTACTCTTTGATGCTTCTAATCAAGTCATCCGCGTTGTCGAAGTCCCGACCATGATACATCTCCGTTTTAAGTAGACCGAAGAAGTTTTCCGCCACAGCATTGTCTAGGCAATTGCCCTTTCGAGACATGCTTTGTTCTATTCCACGTTCTCTTAGCATCCTGACGTACAACTTGTGTTTATACTGCCAACCTTGATCACTGTGTAGTAATGGCTGAGTTCCTTTTGGGAGCTTGTTAATCGCAGCTTTCAACATATCTAGTACCAGCGGAAGTCGAACATGTTTTGTCACCTGATAAGACACCACTTCTTGATTGAAGAGGTCGATGACAGGTGATAGGTAGACCTTCTGTCCTTTGACCTTAAACTCTGTAACATCAGTAACCCACTTCTCATCTGGCTTGGATGCAAAGAAGTTTCGGTCGAGCTTATTCGGTGCTGCATAAGCTAACTCTCCTTTATGGGAGCGATACTTTTTCGGTCTAACAGTGGATTTAAGTCCTAGCTCTCTCATTAATTTGTAGACCGTTTTATGGTTTATTTGAATGCCCCTATTTCGCAAGGTCCAGTAGATACGTCGATAACCGTAACGACCTTTATGCTGATAAAAGATACGAGTAATAAGCTCACGCTCACTAGCATAGTTCGAGGGTTTCTGAGCCACCTTTACTTGGTAGTAAAACACACTCCGAGCAAGTTTTATCGCTCGCAATAGGTACTTAAGAGGATGATCAGGCTTTAGAGCTAAAACAGTCAGCGCTTTTTCTTGGTTTGTCCTTCTTTTTCCAGTCTTAGCTCCTTCAACTTTTTTAAAACCGCATTCTCCGCACGAAGATATAGAAGCTCCTCTTTTAGCTCCTCTAATGTCATCTCATCGTCTGGTTTGTTGGTAGTGTGCGATTTAGATTTCATAGTGGCTCGTCCTCGCGATCTTGGCTCAAGCCCTACGACACCAGAGTCTTGGTACTGGTGAAGCCACCTAGATAAAGCAGATGGAGTAGAGAGGTTGAGCACAGCGCTTGTTTTATTGATCGACCAGTTGTTTTCCCACATTAGGCATAAAGCGTCGAACTTCGCTTTCGCTGTTGTGAGGTGTTTATGAAGAAACGCTTGCTCGCCATTCTCTTCATAGACACGCGTCCAGTATCGTATTTGTCTGGAGTTGACATTAAATATCTTAGCGAGTGCTCTAGACGATATTCCGTCACTGCATTGCTTCGCTACCGATAGTTTAAACTCTCTGCTGTATTTGGACATAAAAAGACCCACAATAATTGGTTGTCCAACTATTGGGGGTCAGTTCAAGTGTCTCGGGCTTTTTTATATGTGATTGTGTAAATTTATTACATCTAGCTGTGTTTCTTATAGAATGGCATTTATAGATTGTAAGCTATTGATAACCAAGATGTATGTTCATTCAGCCCTTTTGTTAACTGGCTTGTTCCTGTTTGTTTCATTACAAATGCGCTGTTTAATTCGCCACTTATTCATGAAACTTTTACAATATAAATGTGATCTATGTCTTGCTTTACTCCCATTCAGGGTGTAAATTACATCCATAAACGAAATTTAATTACAGTTTGGAGATAAGCATGAACAATGATCTAGGTGCAATGCTACTTGGTCAACAAGTTGCTCGTAAAACAATTGAAAACCAATTCAGCAACGCAATTGTTCGTCGTAAGCCTTCTATGTTTAAGAAGCTTCTAGCGAAAGTGATCAAGTAATCACGAAACGAATTCTGAGAGCCCTGGTGATAACACCGGGGCTTTTTTGTATCTGCGGTCAGTAACTCAATTACATGTCTGTAGATAAAAAAATCCCGACACACTAGGCATCGGGACAGGTTAGTTTCTGATTGTTTGGTTACTGATTACCAGCCACTGGCATATCTAGAACGTTGTTAGGAACTTGAAGGTTTTTCTCTGAACCTAACCAGTTTTCAAGGTTGTCTGCACCACCGATATATTCACCGTTCATCCAGATTTGCGGCACTGTCACTGGAGTTTTAAGACCGATATGCGCTTTCACTTCAGGGATCATGCGGTATAGCGCTGCACTTTCTTTTACTACATCGTGATAGGTGTATTCAATTCCAGCTTCATCCAGCATCTTCTTCGCCTTGATGCAGTACGGGCAGGTTGCTTTACCATAAACGATGTTGCCTTGCAGGTTGTCTCGTTTCGTCCACTCTGCGATAACCGACTGCACCAGAACGCCTCGGTTTAGCGCTTCCCCTTGGCTTACCACTTTACCCTCGACAAGCAGGATAGGGGCGTGCCATGCACCTTTCTTTAGTGGCTCCCACCAGTGTGACAGCCAATCCTTCACCTCAAACTCAATCTCTACGTCTTTGAGCTCGGTTTCAAAGGTATCTTTAAGGATAT
Source organism: Vibrio ishigakensis (assembly GCF_024347675.1). NCBI lineage: Bacteria > Pseudomonadati > Pseudomonadota > Gammaproteobacteria > Vibrionales > Vibrionaceae > Vibrio > Vibrio ishigakensis. The sequence continues at coordinate 1,178,045 of NZ_AP024882.1, forward strand.
CTTTGGTTAGGGTGCACTCCCCACATGGGATGTTTACCTTAAATGGTCCCCAACTGCCGGCCCAACGATAGAGTGTGATTTTGATTGGCTTAGTCATGATGCGATTCCTTATGCTGTTCCTGAATTATAAGAACTAACCAGTGCAAAGAAAATTTCACTTTTGACTAAAAGTATTTGTAAAACAAAAAGACCGAGCACTAGGCTCGGTCAAAAGGGATTCAGAATTTACTGAAATTAGATTAGAAATCGTAACGGATACCCGCTTGGATTTGGTCGTCTTGGTTGTCAACTTGCTCGAACTTGTAGCCCGCGTAAGTGCGTAGGTTACCGTTGAACTTGTAAACTGCTTCGATAGCGAAGTTGTCTACTTCGTCTAGGCCAGTTTTAGTTTGCTTGATTAGCGTGTCTACGTCGTTGTAGTTGTACACTGCAACGAAAGTCCACTTGTTTAGCTTGTATAGCGCTGAGATTTCGAATGCGTTTACGTCTTCATCTGCAACTGAACCTAGACCGTAGAAACCGCCTAGAGTGAAGTCAGCGATAGAGTACTGTGCTGCGAAGTTGATCTGGCTGTCATCGTCGTCACCGTTAGTTTGACCAACGTAACCTAGACCTAGGTCAAGACCGAAATCAAAACCATATAGTGCAGAGATACCGTAGCTGTCTGCATCTTTTTCGTCTGAAGCGATGTAGTTAGCTTGAACGTTCAGGCCACCGAACTCACCTGCGTATAGGAAGTTGTTAGAGCGCTTATCTTTGTTACCTGCAACGATGTCAGCAGAATCTGCACCGAATGTAGCCATAGTATCAGTGATGTCAGTTAGGATTACCTGAGCTGAATCTTGCTTACCGTAAGAGAACTCACCGAAGTTTGTGCCAAGACCTGCAAACGCATAACGGTTAGTGATTGAAGCGTCAGTGTCGAACTCAGCTTCGTACTTACCAAAGCCGTATAGGTCATCAGAGATTTGAGATTTACCAACGATGTTTAGACGTGCACGAGACTTATCAGCAAAAGTGCTGTCAGTATCAGATTCGTTGTTGTCAGAAATATTGAAGCGAGCTTCCGCACGACCGCCGATTTTCAGTTCAGTAGTGTCATCCTTGTAAACTGTTGCTGCTGCCGCTGAACCAGAAGCCATTACAGCTAGAATCGCAGTAGTTAACGCTGCCTTTTTCATTTTAAAGTCCTATTTTGTCTAAAAATGAGTAATTTACTCGGGAGTTTATTATTCGGGCTGTGCCCGTTTGATGTGTTGGTAATTTAGATTTGGAATGTGAACGTCTAATGAATCGAGTATTACGGAACGGTTTCAGTTAGATTTCATCTGTATTAATGTCTAAGATTTGCCCAGATTAATATAACTGAAATATTTGTATTAAAACTGTTTATAAATATAAGGTGTAGAAATTGATTATGTACTTAAGTTGCTGTTTAAATTGAATTTAAAATAAAGATACAGAAGCTTAAATGTAAAATTATTAGTTTTTGATTACTAATTAGCATACTGGGATTTTGAGTAAATCAACCTAGACACATTATTTTACAAGTTCAATTAGACTAGAGTAAATGTGATCTTGATCTCTATTTATCTTTAGTGAGTTTATTTTTCGAACGAGAAGAGTGACTTATTAATAACGCTATAAGCACTTTAGTAAGCTTTTAATAGATATATTTTCACCACTCAGACCAAGAAACCTAATATAGTGTGTGAATTTGTTACGGAATGATGTACTTTTTAAGCTGAAACAGAATAATTATCCCGGTAATGGTTCACTTTATGAATATGAGGGAAGAATGAGTCTAAAGTGTAAAAAGTGTCGGGCGGAATTGCCTTATTTTCGAGAGAAGCGCTCTTGGTGGGAGAGGCTATTCAGTCAGCGCAGCAAGCGAAAGTACTTGTGCGCTGAATGTGGTCATGTGAACTTTGTCGATTAACGCCAAAGGAAAGGATAGAGTTTCTGCAATTCCTCTTGAGTTAACTTAGAAACCGTCTCGATATTGGTATCAGGAATAGAATCAGGGGCAGGGAAGTGCTTAAGCACCTTAGAGATGCTCTCTTCCCTTATCAAATGAATCACCGGATAAGGAGAACGGTTAGTTAGGTTCTCCACATCTTCTGGTTCACACCCGTTAAAACAGTAGTCGGGGTGGAATGTCGCCACTTGATAAGTGCCTTCATACCCTTGCTGTTTGATTAGTGCGTCTACCCAATCTAGGAAAAAGTTGTAGTCGGTAAAGTCCTGCAAGAAATTAGGTATAACGACCAGCGTGGTCTCCAGAACGTCCGCAGGTTCGTTATCCAGCAATAACATCTCTTGTAATAGGGTTTCTAGCACCTCTTCTTCCGATGTCCCTTCACTTACTGCGATTCGGATCTGATCTTTCTTAAACGGTTTGGCTGCAAAAGGACAGAGATTGAGTCCTATCACCACCTCTTTAAGCCACTGCAGCGTTTCTTGTTGCACCTTGTCCATTATTTAATACTAAAGCCTTGCTTGTGTAGAAACGCCTTCATGAAAGGTCGTGCTTCTTTACTCAGAGTACCTGTAATTTGCTCAGACCAAGTCATGGTTTTCTTATTGTCAGTGCGCGTCGCGTAGTATTGCTCAATTACTTTGTCGTAAGTGGCCAGCACATCTGTATCGAGCGTTTGATATTGGTTTTCATGTACCAAGATCTGTTTTGGTAAACGTGGTTTGATCTCTGGCGCTTGAGCCGGATGCCCTAGGCAGAGTCCAAACAGTGGTAACACATTCTCAGGCAGCTCTAACAGATCTGCAACCTTGTCAGGGTTGTTTCTGAGCCCGCCAATATACACACCACCCAGTTCAAGAGATTCAGCCGCCGTTAGGCAGTTCTGTGCCATTAAGCCTGCGTCGATAGAGCCAATTAAGGTTTGTTCAGTGAAACCAAGCTGTGCGTCAGGGTGGATCTGCTTATGGCGATTGTAATCGATGCAGAACACAAAGAACTCGGCGCAGTTGGCGACATAGGCTTGATTACCCGCATACTCAGCAAGCTTTTCACGCTTGGTTTGATCGGTAACACGGATAATAGAGACACATTGGATAAAGCTAGAACTAGAAGCCGCAATACCACAGTCTAGAATGGCTTGCAGTTGTTCTTGTTTGATTGGTTCAGGGGTGAAGGCGCGAATAGAGCGATGGCTCAATAAGGTATCAATTGTGGAATTCATAAGCTGTTGTTTGTGAGGGTTTTATTCAGCTTATCAATTTGCGCTATCAGAGCAACAGGCAAACAGGATTTATGGGTGAAAATGAGATCTCATTGAAAGATGAGCAAAGTGAAATGCGTGTCTTATACGCCAGGCAAAAAGAAGCCCCTACCAGCAAGCGCTGGAGGGGCAAATTTTTAGCGCAGCAATCCTGCTACAAACACATTCCCTAATACTATCCCTGATATGGTTAACTCCATTAACCTTATCCTGTCACATCGTCATCCCGACGGTGTCCTATCGTTCAACTATCCGTGTTAAACGTCGTTTCTTCCTGAAACTGTGTCTTCCTTGGGACTACATTCCTAGTAGTCGAGCCATCTGGCTTTCCCTTAGAGACTATGCCAACTCCCTGTCGACATAGCCATAATACGCCTTGCGACTTTATTTACAACTTAATACGCCGTTTGTTTTATATACGATCACTCTAAGTTATTCATTTATCCTTTATTAATCAGTAGGTTACTGTTTTTGTTATGTTTTAAATGTTAATGGTTTTTAACTAACTCGCACAGCTTTGTAAGAGATATCGCACAATCTATGGGGAAATCAGAGCACTACAGCAAGCTTCAGAATCTGGCTTACACTTATGTTGTTGAATTTGAGGGAGCAAATTTATGGGAAGAGTAGGGGCTATCGTCGCGCTAGGTGTCTTGTTTGCCAATGGGGTCCAGGCAAAAGGCACGGATCAATTGCATTGCATGCTTTCAGAAACCCAGGATCATTTTATCTATTACCCAAGCCAACTTGTTTACGCCAGTGAGCAGTTTGCTATTTTCCAAAACTTTAAGGGCAGGGTGACCACTCAAGTGGATTTAAAGACAGAGCAGATGCATCGCACTACCTTTATTGGGGAACCCTTCGATCCGGAATATCAGATCCTAAAGGGGCACTGTAAAGGTGTGGCGAAAGTAATTCGAGGATGGCAAAGAGAGAATGCCTCGAAAAACCCGCTGTTATAACGAGAAAAAGGAGCCCGAGGGCTCCTTTAGTATTTAAGCAGAGTAGGCTGCTATTAGAATTCGTAGAATAGACGGATACGTGCACCGTAGTCGTCGTGCTCTTCAAACATCGCAGAGCCTGGGTTATCAAGCTTGTTGTCTACGCTTGAGTAGTAAGCACCAAGAAGAACAGAGAAGTCTTGTACTGCTAGTACGTTGGTGAACTCGTAAGATGCATAGTAGGTGCTAACGTTTACGTCACCGTCAGCCCAACCTTTGATCTCTTTGTTTTCGTACTCGTTCATGCCGTAGATGTAACCAAGACCGAAGTTTTTGTACAGTGCGTTCAAGCCAACAGACATGTTAGTTTCGTCAACTGCGTCCATGTATGCAAAGTTCGCGTTTACAGAGATGTCACCAGTAGCCCAGTTACCTGTTAGGCCGTAACCAGTACGGTCGCCCACATCAACACCGCTTGAAGTAACAGCAGTATCGTTAACTAGGTTAGTTTCCATAGAAGCAGCAACAGTGAAGTCACCCATGTTGTAAGCGACAACTGGACGAACTAGGAAAGAGTCTTTAGTGCTAACAATGGATTCACCGTGATAGGTTTTCTGACCAAGCATGCCATCGTCGCTGAATAGACCAGAACGGTCACCTAGCATAGTGCCTAGCTCAACGTATAGGTTGCCAAAGCTTTGGTAGTACATGATCTGACCGTCAGCACCACGACCACGCGCTTCTTTCATTTGATAGATATACGCTGAACCATCTGAATATAGTTCGTTTGAAGTGTCGCCAGAGTACTCAAGGAATACGTCTAGGCCTACAGGGAACATGTCGTATGCTTCGTAACGACCTGCACGAACTGCCCAACTGTCTTGCTTACCGAATTCGAAATACGCGTCATCCAGTGCAACGTTACCAGTACTTTCGAAAAGTGGCTGAGCTTTAACACCTACGTAGTAACCTGCGTCTGTGAATTTTTCACCTGCAAATTCAATTAGAACGCGACCGTCCTGGTTGAACTCGCTATCGTCCATCATCTCACGATCTTGATAGTTGAAGTTAAGCTCGACGTTACCGCCGATAGAGAAGTTGCCTTCTTCATTGTCAACGATAGAGATGCCAGCGTTAGCTGTCATAGCAGAAGAAACTAGGATTGCTGCTAGAGATAGCTTAAATGTGTTTTTCATGTAAACCCCGTGGATTATTTTTATGTTGCGAACTCTTCGTTTCGCTGTTTGTCACATGATTCATTGCTTTGATGAATCGTTGTGATGGGGGGTATTCTGCGTTTTGAGTAGCAGTAACGGCAATTTTTGCTAAATCGTTTTGCCTATCTAAATCACATTTTAGAAAAACGACAAAAACCCTATTCTTTTCAAGGGTTTGATGCTTTTATTTATAAGCTTTGATGTAAAAGGAATGAGAGAACGGACTTAGGTCACATATTATGAATTTGTATGACAAGAGCTTTGTTGCATAAAGCGTGATTATATAGGTTCAAAAATGGAAAGGAGTGCCATTACTCCCTTCCATATTTAGTTCATAGACTGAGATTAGAACTCGTAGAATAGGCGAATACGGCCACCGAAATCGTCTTCTTCTTGGAAAGTACCTACAGAAGTGAGTGAATTACGCTCAAGATCGCTGTCGTCGATAGTGGAGTAGAACGCCCCTAGTAGGATAGAGAAGTCTTCAACCGCTAGCACATTCTCAAAGGTATAAGATGCATAAGCTGTATCTACAGCCACATCACCATCTACGAAATTGATTTCTTTAGACTCGTAGCTGTTAGTACCGTGGATGTAGCCTAGGCCGAAGTTCTTATAAAGAACGTTAACGCTGGCAGAGTAGTTCTCTTCGTCAACCGCATCCATGTATGCCAAGCTTAGGTTTGCAGAGAAGTCGCCGTTTGCGTAGTTACCAGATAGGCCGTAACCGGTACGGTCACCCACATCAACGCCGCTAGAGGTTACAGCAGTATCTTCTGCTAGGTTAGTTTCCATAGAAGCAGCTAGTTTGAAGTTACCCATGGTGTAAGCAACAACTGGGCGAATTAGGAAAGAATCTTCAGTGCTAACGATTGCTTCACCGTGATAGGATTTTCCATCTATGATACCGCTGTCACTGAATAGACCAGAACGGTCACCTAGCATAGTGCCAAGCTCAACGTATAGGTTACCAAAGTTCTGGAAGTACATTACTTGACCGTCAGAACCACGACCACGTGCTTCTTTACTTTGGTATACATATAGAGAACCGTCTGTATATAGGTCGTTTGCAGTATCGCCGGAGTAGTCTAGGAATACGTCTACTTGCGGGAACATGTCATAGGCTTCATAACGACCAGCTCGGACTGCCCAGCTTTCTTTTTTACCAAACTCAAAGTAGGCATCATCAAGCGCCACGTTACCTGTACTTTCGAACAGAGGCTGTGCTTTAACACCTACATAGTTACCACTGTCAGTAACTTTTTCACCGGCAAACTCGATAAGTACTCGGCCATCTTGGTTCCACTCGCTGTCTTCAACATCGAAGTCAACACCAGTGTCTTGGTCACCATCGACATAGTTGAAGTTAAGCTCGACGTTACCGCCAATAGAGAAAAAGCTACCGTTATCACCTTTCATCTCGAAGACACTGCCAGCGTTTGCTGTCATTGCACTTGAAACTAGGACTGCTGCTAGAGATAGCTTAAATGTGTTTTTCATGTAAACCCCGTGGTTTTTCTTTCGCGAACTCTTTGTTTCGCTGTTTGTAATAAAGATTACATTTGGCCTACGAATAGTGGCTGGCTTGAATCTTTGCTCTGCGGGGTATTCTGAGTTTTGTCGAGTATGAAAAATAGCTTAGCTAAATCGTTTTGCTGTTCTAAATCACACTTTAGAAAAGGCCAATAAAAACCTTTAAAAACAATGATTTGATGTTTTTATTTATATCAATCAGGCACATTGAGAGAGGGGGGCTGATCTATGTCACAAAATGTAATCTTGCATGACAGAGAGTTTGTTGCATATCTGACGTCAATAAGTACTTAAAAATGAAAGAGTGAGGGGGTATCTGAGACGCTTGGGTTCTATTGTTTGTTCATACTATTCCGCGAGTGATTTTGTCTGGCATCAGGGATAGGAAATAAAGAAAGGGTGACCTAGATTAAAAGTCACCCTTAAGGATTTGAGCTAGAGAAGTGTCTTGACCAAAGCTTGGGATCAAGAGATCGGCTCGTTGCTTCTATCTATATATTAGGATTAGATAGACACGTTAACGCGCAGGAACAATTTATCGTCTGCTTCTGAAGCTACTTTGTAGTCAGTTACGAATTCAAAGTGCTCGTTGATGCGGTAAGAAGCACCCACTGTGAACCAATCGTCGTCTGAATCAAGCGCGTTTGTTGAGAAGTCATAGTCTTCGTAGTTGTAAGTTGCAGCTAGAGATAGGTTCATGGTTGCTTGGTAAGCAACACCGAATGCATAGCCAGTCGTGTCTAGCGTACCATTGTCAGTATCCATCTCAGATGCTGCGTATTTTGCTGCAACATTAAATTTATCTAGAACAAGAACCGCACCTACAGTGTAAACAGTTTCGCTTAGATCTTTACCTGGCATCATATCTTGGTAGTTACCAGATTTACCGATATCTACGTAAGTACCACCAATTACAACTGGACCTGCTGTAACAGAACCACCCACAGCCCAAGCATCGTGTTGGTGTTCATAAGCTACACCGATATCGAAGTTGTCGTTGATGTAGTGATGGTTGAATTGCTCGTCAGTACAAGCAACTTCATCAGCTTCTGCGCCAAGACCAAATTCTTTAGAGATGTCACCAAAACCTAGGTAAACATCGGCAATACCACATTGCTTACCGTAAGTTGTTGTACCAGCTACAGTTTTGAAACCAAATTGGAAACGGTCAACGTAGTTTTGTGGTTCAAGTTTAGTATCGAAACCAGACCAAGCGTAGCGTGCTTCACCGCCTAGAAGTAGGGACAGTTGGTCGTTTACCAGGTAAGTGAAATCAGCACCTACTTTGAACATATCCCAGTGTTCGAAAGAAGCGTCATCACCATTTCCATCAGTTTGGTCACCGAATAGAGCTGAACCGCCCAGTTCTGCGCCTGCGTATGCCACACCTTTTAGTTTTTCGTTATCGATAAAGTCGTAAAGGTTGTTTGGAGTATCTGCTGTAGAAGATAGGTCAGAGATGTTATCAACAGATGATTGTGCTTGCAGAGCATCTTCTGCAAATGCGCTTACAGAAAGAACTGAAGAAACTAGTAGGGCTGTAATAGAGATCTTGTGCGAGTGTTTCATTGTGAATCCTATGTAAAGAAACTGTATTCTTATTTAATTATTAACAAGCCGTTGCCTGGTAAATTATTATTAAAGTGACAACGGGGCTCAGTTTGATGATTATTTATCCCTGAAACAACTGGTAAGAAATATTTTTGCTTGGCTGGGTCACATTTTTATATTTTTATGAAATTGCTATTAAAAACAGTTATTTAGATATAAAAATTACATTTTATGCTTTTGTTTGTGCAAAATTTACTCTAAATCATACAAGAGGTGCTCGATTTCTTGCCTATAAATAGTATTTGGTACTATATATAGATTTATTTATTTTTGTGTGGCTGAAGTTTGCTTGGTTGCCTATATGTTTCCGTGTTTAACTTTTTATTAACTTTTTGTGTTTTGAAATTGGGTTATATATAGAGGCAAGATTTTGGGAGATTCGATAATTGAATGTAGTAAGTGAGAATTGAACAGAGGTGGCGTTCGAGGTTTAACCTACAGAGAAGGTTGTCTAGGACTGATCTAAATATACTCGAAGATAAGATTAGTAAGCGTTATAGCTCAGGGTTATCGATGATGAAGGATAGCAGCCAGTTTATGGTGCTGATTTTTGACGGGAGTTTCGGTGGTTAGCAAAGAAAAGATAGAGCTGGCGATAGCCTGACAATCTTGTTCGATAGAGTGTATTGGGAACGCAAGACAGTCATAGATAGGGTCATCATCGAAGCAGCACAGACGCACATTGGAAAGCTGATGCTCAAAAATACACTTCAAAACGCCCTGCATTAGAGAGTGAGATGCAACAAACAGAGCTTGAGGCGTTGGGTTCACCTCTAAAACCTGCTTCATCATCTTGTATCCACTCTCAACTTCATAGTCTAACTCAAATATATGGCTATCAGGTGCGTCTATATGTAAACGTGCCATAGCTGTGTGATACCCAGACAAACGCAGTTGGCTAGAGGACAGCTCTGGTTGGCCGCCAATATAGAAGCATTCCTCAACACCCTCTAAACATTCAAGTAGCAGAGACTCAGTCGTTGAGCGGGTATCTGTGGTCACAGTTGGAAAGTCGGAATTTTCCAGCGAGCGGTCAAATGCGACAACAGGCGTTGTGAGATTTAACTGGTTATAGAAGTCCGCATTTTTCATGCCGGAAGCAACGATTAATTTGTCGACATCTCTGGCTATCAGTTGGTTAGCTATCTCTTTTTCATTATCGACATCGTCATTAGTCGAAGCCATGAGTAACTGAACACCGGCATTGCGGCACAGTTTCTCTAACTCTTTTGCAATCAGAGCAAAGCCACGGTTTGCGATGTCAGGAATGATCAGTCCGTAACTTTGAGACTGCTTAGTTCGTAGTGCTCTTGCGGTACTAGAAGGGCGGTAATTAAGCCTCTGGGTAATTTCTAGAACCTTTTCGACAGTCGACTCAGGAATACGGTGTTTTTGTGCATGACCATTAAGTACAAAGCTCACTGTGGACTTAGAGACCTCAGCGAGTTTAGCGATATCAGCCAGTGTGTACTTAGTGCGAGCCATGTAAATAACCTTGAGCTAAAGATGTTGGAATATTGGCATAAGATCTTCGAAAAATCCTGATCAAGATCCCACTAAATGGATTTAGTGATTAAATTTTGCTTGTTTGGCTAAATCGGTTTAGTAATATGGCCGCATATAGTAGAGGGCAATAATTATGACTATCCAAACTTCAAACCGTGTATGGCTAACAGGCGATGCTGTAGTTGACCTGATTCCTAACGATCAATTCACTTATCTAAAGTGTCCTGGTGGCGCACCGGCCAATGTAGCGGTAGCTATTGCCCGTCTACAAGGTGAGACAGGTTTCTTTGGGCGAGTAGGTAATGATCCTCTGGGTCGCTTTATGCAGAAGACCCTTGCTGATGAGGGCGTAGAGACAAGTCGCCTTATTCTAGATGACGAACAACGCACTTCGACGGTTATCGTTGATCTGGATGACGACGGTGAACGCAGCTTTACCTTTATGGTTAAACCAAGTGCTGATCAATTCCTAGTGCCGCAAGATGTACCTAGCTTCAAACAAGGTGAGTGGCTACATGTGTGTTCAATTGCGCTAGCGAATGAACCAAGCCGTTCAAGCACTCTGGCTGCGATGGAGCAGATTAAACAAGCGGGTGGTTTTGTGAGTTTCGATCCAAACCTTCGTGATGAAGTGTGGGCAAACCCTGAAGAGATTATCCCTGTAGTTCAAAAGGCGATTGCACTGGCTGACGTGGTTAAGTTCTCTGATGATGAGTTACTCTTCCTGACCGGCTGTGACTCAATTGAATCTGCATTAGCGAGTCTTCCACAAACCGATAACCAACTTGTACTGATCACTCAGGGTGCAAAAGGTGCGCTAGTTGTGTTTGGGGGTGAACAAGAGCTTCAATCTGGTAAGGCGGTTAAGCCTGTAGATACGACAGGCGCGGGTGACGCGTTTGTAGGTGGTTTGCTTGCATCTCTTGCTCGTGCAGAGCAATGGCAAAGTGCGGATGCGATTCGTCACGCGGTTAAGTGGGCCAATGCTTGCGGCGCATTGGCAACCACTCAAAAGGGTGCGATGACGGCACTTCCTACTGAAAGTGAACTAGAAGCTTATCTAGCGGGTTAAACCTCGCAGTTAAAGGCGCGACCTCTTAGGGTTTCTAAGATCAAGCCTTTAAGCCATTGATGGGGGGCGCTATTGGCGGTGCGCTTGTGTTCGAGCAAGTAGACATCGATATCCAATGCGCCCTTCATGCTATAGATAGGGACCAATCTTTCTCGAAAGTTGTCGACACTTCTCAATGCGTGGGTAGATACCAGCAGGTTGTTTGAGTCTTCCATAGCATCTACTAGGGTGTTTAGCTGACCACTTTTAAAGGTTACTTCACGTTTAAGACCCAAAGGCGCCAGATATTCATCCACTGGGTTCTGCGAGTCTGCATCAGAGCGTAAATCTAGGTTAAGGTCCATAAAAGGATACTTAACGCAATCTTCTATTGAGACCCCTTTTTTGGTCGCAAGTGGGTGATCTTTCATCCCGTAAATCACACCATAGGTCGAACCAATAAGCTCGCTAGGAAATTCTTCTTTGTTTGCTGGCGTTGTGATGTGAATGGAGAAGTCTACCTCACGTTGTTTAAGCAGTTTCTCAGGATCTTTTGACGCTGGGTATTCCAATAGGCTTGCTTTAGGGGCTGCCCTCATTACTTCTCTTACTAGTGGCACAGACAACTGGCGACTCATAAGAGGTGGAAGAGAAATCTTGAACGTTTGATCGCAAAGCTCTGGCGTAAATTTAGTGCTATCGATGAGTTTGTTCACCGACATCAATATCTCAGACAGAGGTTCTTGCAAGCTAAGGGCCTTGTCGGTCGGCTGGAGTCCAGCGGATTCGCGGTAGAAAAGTGGATCATCAAACACATCTCGAAGCCTCTTTAAGGTTCGACTCATCGCGGGTTGTGAGAGATATAGTGTTTCTGCGGCGCGGGATACATTCTTTTCTTTAAGAAGGACGCTTAGAGAGACCAATAGGTTTAGATCCACTCGAGAGAGCTGTTGTTCCAGTGTCTTCATGGTATTAACTTCAGTAATAAATCTATAGTTTGTTTATCTTTCTGATTAATAATGTAGATAAGGCTTTAAAAAAAAGCGAGCACAAGGGCTCGCAAATTTTCTATAAATATCTGATTTTTAGTCACTATTAGAAGGTGTAGCTTGCGCCTACGAAGTGAACTTGGCCGATGAAGGTGCCGTTAAGGTCTTTGAATCTGCCCTCTTGAGCTATTTCCATTTCACCGAAGTCGGCATATTCATAGTACAGATCTAGAGTGCTGTCTTGGAATTGCTTAGATAGGCCAATAGAGTATCTGTGCTGTTCGCCAACTGGAAGGTCTGGTGATTGGTTCGCTTTGTCGTCTAGTGGAGAGGTCTCGTAAGAGTAGCCTGCTTTTAGGGTCCAAGAGCTATTCCCTAGCTGATGCTCACCACCAAAGCCGAAGTGCCAAACGTCTTCAAACTCTCTGTTGATAGGATAATTGCGTTCACCTCGACCATAGTCGAGTTCAACAATTGTCTTGTCCCATTTGCTCCAATCATGCCATTGAACAGACGTAAAGACTGTGGTCTTAGCGCTTACTTTATAGCTAGCACTTATATCAAGGATTGCAGGAGTGATAAGTGGTGCACCGTATTTTCCAGTTCCGATAACCATTTTATCTTCATCTAAGATTAAGCGCGTATCACCATCAAAGTTATGTTCCAGTTGTGAACGGTATGAGATACCAAGATTTACGCTCTCAGTTACATCAAACATCATACCGACATTGAAACCAGCAGCGAAACTATCGCTAGTATCTAGTTCAATAGCACTAGTGTTTGCATTGATAAGTGCGTAATCCAACTGTAGACCGAAAGCAATCGCAGCTCTCTCATCGATACGATAACTCACAGACGGGTTGAGTTGATAAGTAACGAGCGCAACGTCAGTTAATTGGCCAGCACCTGCCCATTCATATCCATAGTCTAGAGCGGCACCGCCACGAGAAGACAAAGCTAGACCCCAACTCCACTTATCGTTGATATGGTGATTACTAAAATAGCTAGCAACGGGCATGGTCTTGTTTGACTCTGCGCCCACGCCACCATTGTTATCCTCATATCCCATATTCAAGTTCAGCACGGTCGCACTAATGGTGTGTCGCTCTTCTTCCATAAAGCTTGCGGTAGCAGGGTTGGTCCATATTGCTACTGCGTTCTTGGTATAAACCCCGTCACCAGCACCGCCAGTACCCAAGTTGGCGGAACCTGCTTCGGAAAGAAAAATACCGCTAGCTGAGGCAACAGAAGGAAGGGCAAAGGATAGAGCTAGAGCAAGGGAAGATTTATGGAAGGACATGGTTCGACTCTCGACAAGATTAATTGCGCGTGAGTGTGACCCTCGAGAGTCATTCGTTCCAATGCTAAGAAATGATATTTGTTATGCGCCTGACGTATATCAGTCTTGCAAGCTCTGTTTAATAAGCTGTGTGAATCTTTGGTATCGAGCCGGCAATTGTCGATTGGCTTTATGAATGAGATAGAGTTTATCGGACACGATTTTTTGTGGAGAGTAGATATAGAGCTCGTCATACCAAGGGGAAGAGACGATGGCACTTTTTGGTAAAACAGTAAAACCAATTCCTTGAGCAATCGGGTATAGGATCTGACTGAGCTGATTGACGTAACTCACCGCAGGGATTTTAGAGACTCGTATTGATGAGAGCGATGCCTCACCACTTTCTCTCAGATAACGAGACACATAGTGCTCAGCATCGGGATGCTTGACCATCCCCAGTTCATCCAACAACTCTTGATCTATCTCTTTGCCATGCATCCTCTTTGGCATTACCAGATAGAGTTCCTCATCTCCAATATGACTTATTTCAAACTCCCCAGAACTGGGTTGCTGAGTCACAAGCCCAATGGAGGAAGTATTTGAGTGTACGTTGTCGATGATCTTTGAGTTTGGGGCAGCCTCAACCTCTATGGCTAAGCCAGGGTACTGTTTTTGAATGGCGATAAACATGGGGTAGAGCCATTGAGCCAGCGAACCTGAGCAGGAGATCGAAATAGGGCCTTTATTTTCATCATCTTGTTTCAGTTCACTTAGCAGTTGCTGCTGCTCTTCCATAAACTGGTTGGCGTATTCATACACCTTTTGACCCTGCTCGGTCAGTTCAAAGCGCTTGCCTTGCTTAATAATGAGCTCAGCACCACAAGCTTGTTCTAACTTTTGGATATGCTGAGTCACGCCAGGTTGTGTCATGAACAGGGCTTCAGCGGTTTTTGTGAAATGATTGATTTCGACCAAGGTTTTAAAGGTTTTAAGCCAGTTAGGATTGAGCATTCGATTCTATGTGTTGTGGACTCTGTTAGAATTATACCTAACATACCCTAACTAGCTAAAAGATAGAGAAAAAGTATGAAAGCGTTAACCTATCGTGCGAGCGATGACCAATTTATTGTTAAAGACCTTCCAATGCCAAAACTCGAAACGGGTTGGGACGTAATCGTGAAAGTGGATGCTGTCGCCTTGAATCCTGTAGATGCGAAAGTGCACCTATGGAAAGGCATGGTTGAGAACATGGATGATAGCTTTGTCGGTGGATTGGACGTTGCTGGCGAGATTGTCGAAGTGGGTGACAAGGTTATCGAGTGGGCTGTAGGTGATAGGGTCCTTTATCATGGCAACATGCGCCGCACGCAAGGGGGCTTTGCTGAATACTCAGTGCATGATTCTCGCACACTCATCGAGCATCCAGACGTAGATTCGGTCGTTGCGGCTGCTACGCCATGTGCGGGTTGGACTGCTTGGAATGCTCTGGTGGATAAGCTGGATATCGAAAACCGTGACTCTATCTTTATCGCTGGTGGCTCGGGTGGTGTAGGTAGTTTTGCTATTCAACTAGCAAGGCATTACAAGGTGCCGACCATCATCACTACTTGCTCTGAGAAGAATCACACCTTTGTGGCGGAGCTCGGTGCAACTCACTGTATTGACTACAGAAACCAAGACGTTGAGCAGATAGTAGATGAGATCACCCAAGGTCGTGGTGTCGACGTTGCCCTAGATTGTGTGGGCGGAGACAACGACATTCTTTGTACTAAGGTGCTTGGCTATCAAGGTCACATGGTAGAGCTGGTACAAAACGTAAGGCCAGAGGCGTATGACGATATCTTCTTGCGCGGTCTGAGTTTCCATCAGCTAAGCCTAGGTTCAGGTCATGTGAATCATCGCAAGGGCCGCAACTCTATCGTGAGTGCAGGTAATGCCTTTAATCTGCTTTTAGAAAAAGGAGAGGTAGTGGTGCCGCAACTTGAGGTGATAACCCTAGACCAAGCTGGTGAAACCTTAACGAAGATCCGTGAGCAGCGCACCGTAGGTAAAGTCGTTATTTCTTTCAACTAAGCATTAATTTGTGGGACGGCATGCGATGAAAGTGTGCTGTCGATCTTAATTTTTAACGCGAAATTACCCTTCATATAGAGCTGTGTGAGGGGTCACATTACTTATTCAGCAAGTTGCCTAGTATTTGAGTCCATTTTGCGACTCAAAGGTTAAATATCCATGTCTTTCATCAGCTTAGATGGCATCTGGCAACTCACGTCTCCTCAGCATCCCGATATTAAGGCTCCTATCTCCATTCCTGGAGATAACCACTATGCTTTGCTTCAAGCCGGACTGATCCCCGACCCTTATGCTGCGACTAATGAAAAAGAGGTACAGTGGGTTTCGCAAAGTGACTGGATGATCCAATCGAGCTTTGAGTTAGACGAACAGGACCTTGATTGCAAGTCACTGGAACTGACCTTGAGCCGAGTGGATACCTTGGCCGAGATATGGATAAACGAACATCATGTGCTCAGCTGCAGCAATATGTTTTGTCAGTATAAAGTGGATATCAAACCCTATCTAAAGCTTGGTAGCAATCAAATAGAAGTAAGGTTTTCCCGCGCCGATTTAGAGGCGCAGAGGCGCGCGGACAAGCAGCCATTCTTCATTCCTTGGGCAGTGGGCAATAACCAAGTGCCGTATATGAATCTACTGCGCAAGACCCAATGCCACTCTGGGTGGGATTGGGGGATTAATCTCGTCGTTTGCGGTATCTACGACAGCATCAAGATTGAACGTATTCAAGTTGCGAGGCTAGGGCAGGTGTCTACAAACCAAGTCTGGGACGAGAGTGGTTCTGTAGCGCTGGAGATAGAAGTAGAGTTTGAATGCAGTGAACAAACCGACCTTTTAGTCAGCTTTGCTGGGGTCGAGCAGTGCTTATCTCTTGTTGGCTCAGACAGAGCTAAGGTCAACTTTGAGGTTAAAGAGCCTGAGCTGTGGTGGCCAGCGGGCTATGGTGAGCAGCCTTTATATACTCTTGAAGTTTCGCTCGGGGATAAACATTTACAGCGAAAAATAGGGCTAAGAAAGCTAGAGCTGAATACCTCGGCTGACGAGATTGGTTCTGCAATGGAGTTTCGTACTAATGGCTTTCCTATCTCGGCGAAAGGTGCCAACTGGATCCCTATGGATGCTATGCCATCCCTAGAGAGCGAGCAAAGGTATCGCGGGCTGTTACAAAGCGCCGTAGATGCCAACATGAACATGCTCCGCGTTTGGGGTGGGGGACAATACGAATCAGATGTCTTCTATGAGCTATGTGATGAGTTCGGGCTATTGGTATGGCAAGACATGATGTTTGCTTGTGCTCTTTATCCTTCGACGCCTGAGTTTATTGATGATGTTGAGCAGGAGCTTGTTTATCAGATCCGTCGTCTAAAAGAGCACACCTGTATCGCGCTTTGGTGCGGAGATAACGAGGTTATCGGAGCGCTGACTTGGTATGACGAGTCTAAAGCCAATCGAGACCGATATGTGGTGAACTACGATCGTCTAAGTCGCGTCTTATCCAGCGTGGTAGAGAGAGAAGACCCAAGTCGAGTATTTTGGCCAAGCTCGCCGTGTAATGGTGACTTGGATTACGGTGATGCATGGCATGACGACAATAAAGGCGACATGCATTTTTGGGATGTATGGCATTCTAACGCCTCTTTCGATGCCTACCTGAACATCAAGCCTAGATTCTGCTCTGAATTTGGCTTCCAGTCTTGGCCTTCGTTTGCTGAGGTGAAGCGTTTTTTTCCAGAGCAGGATTGGAACATCACCTCCCCAACCTTTGAATCCCATCAGAAGAACGGTCGAGGTAACAGCATCATTACCGAGATGTTTACCCGCTATTTTCGCTTTCCAAAGAGCTTTGAGCAGATGCTGTATTTGAGCCAAGTACAGCAGGCCATCGCCATAAAAACCGGATGTGAATATTGGCGTGCGATGAGCCCAATCTGTCGAGGGCTGCTGTATTGGCAATTAAACGACAACTGGCCGGTGAGTTCATGGTCGAGCATTGAGTACAGTGGTCGCTGGAAGCAACTTCACTACCATGCCAAGCGATTCTTTAGTCCAACCTATGCCGCATTTGTGGAAGATGGCGACCGGCTTCAGGTAAAGGTGATAAATGAAAGCAGAGAGTCAGGCTCGGTGCAGTGCGTAGTGAAACACATTAACTGGCAGGGAGATGAGCTTGAGCGCTGGGCGCTAGAGCCAAGTTTAGGTGCAGATGATAATCAAACCGTTCTTGAGCTAAACAAACCTGATAACGGTGGATTTCTTTACGTGGAGCTAAAAGCATTTGGTAAGCAGGTAGAGAACACTTGGTTCACGTCTAGTCAGTTCAAGTCTTTGCCAATGCCAAAAGCTCACCTTGAGTGGAAAGTTGAAGGCAACCGAATTTTGCTACAGACAGATAAGCCAGCTTTTTTCGTACACCTAGAGTGCGATGGAAGCGGACGTTTTAGCGATTCCAGTTTTACTCTGATTGGCGACAGGGAAGTGGTTTACAGCGGTGACAGTGAGGACCTGAAGAGTTTGCGGGTTTACCACCTAACCAACAGTTACTAAGTGTAATTGGCGAGTCTTGCTCACAGTATGTGAATAGAGAGTGGATTAATATTCCGCAAAAGAAAAAGGCTCACCGAGGTGAGCCTTTAAGTAGAAAGGGAGATGCTAAACTGCGGTGGATACTACGCTGTTGTCGCTGCCGCAATCATTAGGAATGTATGCGTCTGCCTTTGGATCGTTTTCCCAGACTTCACCATTAATTAGATAGCGGAATTGGAATTCCTCGTCTTTAGGGAAACGGGTTTTGAAGTTGAATGCTTTCTTGGCTTTGCTGTATTTCATTTCAACTGGCTGCCAGTCGTTGAAATCGCCAGCTAGGGAAATTGACTGTTCGTCACCCTTAGGCCATTCGAAAGTTACTTCAACTTCATTCTTGGTTTTGAAAAATCGTTTTTTCAGCACTGCTATGTTCCTTATAGTTTAATCATAAAACTGATCTAATTTTCAGCGATTAATTTTTCTACTGCAAGATTTTTTTTACTTTTCTAAATAAATTTGAATGGGGATCTAATATGTTGGTCGGATTTGATATCGGTGGCACTAAAATTGAAGTAAAAGTGTTAACTGAACAGGGTGAGGAGTTATTAAAATTCCGCGAGCCGACACCGGATAATTATTCTGACTTCATTGCACTATTACAGGGCATGTTGATCAAGGTAGAGGCCAATCTTAGTGCATTTAATAAGGTTGGTTTGGGTTTGCCTGGCGCGGTATGTCCTAAGACAGGCTTAATTAAGAATGCGAATACGTTATTTTTAAATGGTAAGAATGTCGCTAAAGATCTGTCTGATTTGACGGGTAAATTGGTAACCAGTGCCAATGATGCTAATTGCTTTGCTTTGTCCGAAGCGGTTGATGGAGCAGGTAAGGGAGAAGCCGTCGTATTCGGCGCTATTCTAGGCACAGGGTGTGGCGGTGGTGTGGTTATCAACGAGCAAGTGTTGGTAGGCGCAAATGCCATTGGCGGAGAGTGGGGGCACAACCCTCTGCCTAGTTATAACCCAGAAATAGATGGTGATATCGGTCCATGCTATTGCGGCAGGCAGCACTGCATCGAGCAATATATCTCGGGTACTGGTTTCGCTGATCAGTTTAACAAAAAGTACTCTAAGTCATTGAACGCGAGAGAAATAATTGAGCTATATCAGCAGGGTGACAAAGAGGCAGCAGAGGCTTATCAGCTACTTGTAGATCAGATGGCTAGGAGCTTTGCTGCTCTAACCAACATTATTGACCCACACGCTATTGTGCTGGGTGGCGGCTTGTCTAATGTAGAAAGTCTGTATCAAGACCTGCCAGCAGTGATGAAGAAATACGTTTTCTCCAAAGAGCCAAGCATCAATGTGCTAAAGGCGAAATTTGGCGATAGCAGTGGCGTGAGAGGCGCGGCTTGGCTTGCGAGATAACAGCTAAAATAAAAGCGCCTGTTAGGGGAATAACAGGCGCTTAACGGGTTGTGTTTTTATATTGCAGGTGTATCAATGGGCGACCGCCTCTACTCGTATTCCGCTCTGCAGAAATAGGATGCTCGCCAAACAAGGTTACAAGAATATTGCATAGTATCGAGTAAGTCCTTCCCTGTAATTTGAGGGATGGCAAGAAGCACCTTTAAATCTACCTGTGAGTCGTCAGCTTGATAAGCTCGAACATGGGTAAAGGTTGTACGCTCATTTTCTTTTAACATCGCTCTACTTAAGCAGATGCCGAATGAGTCTTTGTTCATGTCTCTTCCTCCTATTGAAGTAGACATGTTAAGTATCCCATAACCCTTAAGGGGTAGAAAGTGTAATTTGGTCGTTTTTTGAGCTTGATCAATCGGCTTTATCAATATATTTCACTCGATAGCGCCTTGATAGTAGTTGATATCGGTTTATATGCCTTGATAAGTTAATTTTGCCAGTCTTTAATTCTATTTTTTAATTAAGGGTATTCTAAAAAAATAGCTGTAAACGTTTTCCTGAGAATAAAATACTTTGCAGTTTCATTACAATATAAAATGTCGGCTTGATCACAATGGAAATGCCGACATTTATTTGATGAATGTTTACTTTGTAACTAGGTATTAATAAGTTTCGAAAACACCAGAATTATAATCTTGAATTGTTTGCATGATTTCTTGTTCTGAATTCATGACAAACGGACCATAGTGGACGATAGACTCATTGATGGGGGCACCAGACAATAATAACAGTCCTGTTTCATGGTCTAATCTAAGGGTTTCCAAATCGGTTGCACGACAAAGTGCCATCTCTCCTGCCTTAAATTGTGTACCTGCGAGTTCTAAATTTCCTTTGTAAACATAGATAAGCACTTGATAATTGGGCTTTAGGCTGACTTTCACATATAGTGGCTGAGAGGAGCGGATGTCGGCAACACTAATATCGGCGCTGGACTCAAGCAGTGGACCTTGTATGGAAGTGCCATCGAGTGCGATTTCTCCAGCAATAACTCTTACTACCCCATGCTTACCGATAGGCACCTCGGTAATGGTTTCAGGTTGAAAGTCTTTATATCGCGCTGGAGACATCTTGTGTTTTGCAGGCTGATTTATCCAAATCTGGAAGCCATGCAATTGTCCGTTTTCCATGATTGGCATTTCGGAATGTATCACTCCGCGACCTGCAGCCATCCACTGAGCACCACCGGTTCTCAGTTCACCAACATTTCCCATATGGTCTTTATGTTGGAAGTGACCACTGAGCATATAAGTCAGGGTTTCGATACCTCTATGAGGGTGCGGAGGAAACCCTCCGACATAGTCTTTTCTATCATCAGATTTCAGCTCGTCGATCATCAGAAACGGTGAAAAATCCGGATGATCGAATCCTGCAATTCTAGCAATTTTGACGCCATCACCGTCTGAGGTTGGTTGGGCTTTTAATTTCTGTATGTTTCGTCTGTTCATCATGCCTCCTAGCAGTTATCAAAAGCATAATTTGTAATCTCCGATTTCTCTCTAGCTCTGGCTCGATGGTCATATTCTAGATTTTTGAGCATGTTTGCCCTTTGAGGGCACCTTTGTTGCCTTTTGCAAAGGATAAGTTGTTCTTATTTGTCCATATGGTTGCTAATATGTAACTAATGCTTTTTAAATAATCAGAAGTACTGCGCCCAAATATTATGGACAAAGGGCGCAGATAACAGGGAAGTAGGCTATGGAAGAGCGTATTTTATCCACTGCGGCAGAGATCGTAGAGGTATCTGGCAGTGCAGTGGTAGTCAGTGCTACACAAGGTGCACGTAATATTGAGAAAGGTGAAATCCTTCAGCCAGACTCAGTAGTACTATTAGGAAATGATGCCGACGTGCTGGTCAGAGCCAACGACCAGGTTTTTGTGTTGCAACAAAACTGCGTGGCTTGTTTAACCATTTTTGAGGATGGTCAATCTCAGATAGACTCCGCACCAATTGCTCAGCTCCCTGACCTCGATGAGGTGGAGCCCACCTATACTGAAGCCGATATTGCCCAGATCCAGCAACTTATTAGAGATGGTCAGGATCTAGGTGAAGCGTTAGAGATTCAAGAAGAGACCCGCGATACCAATGCTGAGAACTCGGCAGGGGATGGCTTTGTTAATGTGGCACGGGATAATGCTCAAGTTCTGGCTGACACACAGTTTGAAACGGCAGGTTTCTCT
This sequence comes from Vibrio ishigakensis, assembly GCF_024347675.1. Lineage (NCBI taxonomy): Bacteria > Pseudomonadati > Pseudomonadota > Gammaproteobacteria > Vibrionales > Vibrionaceae > Vibrio > Vibrio ishigakensis. The sequence goes on from NZ_AP024882.1 coordinate 1,199,666, forward strand.
TCAGACTTCAACCGCGTGGAAGACGAAGAAGGACTTACTATTACCTTTGCAGAGGGAGGTGGTAGCATCGCGACTCAAGTCGTTGAAGGTTCTATTTCTCAAAGCACCTACCCACAAATTACTACCGGCTCATTCTTTATAGAGCAGGCAACGTTCCAGCTAGATGCAGAAAGCTTTGAGGTATCCCCGCTAGATATCGACCAAGTGTTGGCAGAGCTGAATGCCAACATCACCTCTGCAGGCGAGGCGGTTACCTTTGTTTATGACCAAGGTACCAATGCAATAGTCGGTTCTGTTGGCGGTAATGAAGTGCTGTCCATTACCATCACTCCAGAGCAGTTGCCGAATGGTATTGAATTGGTGGTTACCACACTTGTTTCGGCACCTATTGATCATATCGACTTCAATGGCCAGTACATCTCAGTTGCAAATGACCAGCTAAATATCGGGTTTGATATTACAGGCAAAGACTCCAGCGGTTTTGATTTGGTTGAGCCTATCGCGTTCAGCACGACGGTATCAGATGGTAGCAATCCAAACTTTGACGCAGTGGGTGCAACATCTACCACCACCATAGGTGAGGGGAATGAAGTCGGCGCGAATACTGCTGATGGTGATACAGGATTGGCATTGGGCAGTGATACCGCTGAGTATCTGACCATTAACGAGTCCATTCTTAACAGCCCAACATGGAATGCACTTACCTCGAATGGGTTGGCAACAAGCCTGAGTTTGACCTCAGAAGCCCAAGTAGATGTGGATGCAAATCCGATTCTAGACAAGATAATAGTGACCCTTGCTGACGACCCTGATGTTGTCGTACTTGAGGTTGTGGTTGCCGTTGATGGTACTTATATCGCAACGTTAAAACAGCCACTAGATCAAGATGTTGAAACCAATATCAATGAGTTGATTGTTCCTGTAGACGTGGTGGACTATGACGGTGATAGTACGCCGTCGGTAATCACTGTGATTATTGAAGATGGTGATGATCCAACAGGTGAGCCGAGTCTACTCGACTATGTTGAGATCGTCGGTGAACAGAGCGAAACGCGCACCATAGAGTTCACCAAAGGAAGCGATAACATCGCTGACATCTCGTTTGAGCAAAGCGTATCTAGTGATAGTGCTTGGACGGGTATCATTAGTAACGGCGAGCTCACTCGCGTAGATGTTTCAGATGACGGTAAAACCATACTGGTAGAAACCTTGGGTGGAGAACCTGTGCTGCAGGTTGTTATCGACAATAGTGGCGAGTACACCCTCACTCAATATCGCGCTATCGAACAAGAGAGCGAGATTCTTCGACTGGTTATTCCAACCACAGCCACTGACACTGATGGTGATTCGGTGACTGAAAATATCAACTTGGTGATTCGCGATAACATCAGTCCTGAGGGTGCGCCAAGTGAGGTGGATTATGTAGAAACCGGAGATGAGGGACAATCCACCGAGGGTCAAATAGATTTCACTATTTTTAGTGATGCTATCGAGAAGGTGCAGTTCGCTTCCTCGACTGAAACTGACCCAATCTGGACTTCTTTAACCTCAAACGATAGTCCGGTTACGGTTTCTCTGTCTAATGACAATACCTTACTTACCATCTCGACTGCTGGAGAGCCAAACGAAGTCGTGATGACGGTAACCATCAATACTGATGGTTCCTACACAGTTGTGCAGAACGCGGCGCTGGATCACCCTCTAGATAACCTTCTTGAACTGCCTATCACCGTAATCGCCACCGACTTTGATGGCGATACCGGAAACGAGGTCATCACTATCAAGGTGACAGATGGAACCGACCCAGCGGCATCAGATTCGAGCGTTACCTTTACCGAGCTTGAAAATGCGGTACGTAATGCCGCCGGTACCATCAAGATAGACAAGGGCTCAGATGATATTGCGAGCGTGGTGTTTGATCCTTCGGTTGTCAGCGACCCGATTTGGACGGGGATTCAGTCCAATGGTTTAGATACCGAATTGCGCCTAGAAGATAATGTCCTGACGGTTTTCTATATCGATCCAGATTCATTACCACCCGTCGAAGTGCCAGTTCTAGAAATCACTATTGGTCTTGGCGGTCGTTATCTAGTCCAGCAATTCGAGTCCATAGATCAAGATGAAGATTCACAAGACATTATCCTGACTCTGCCAGTAATCGTTACCGATACCGATGACGATTTCACCAATGCTGATATCACGATCACCATACTTGATGGTGATAATCCAAGTGCTGGCGATGCCACAGTAGAGTTTGTAGAGAAGGCTACCGAGCAGACCTTTTTAGACAGTTTCGAGATCCAGCAGGGCGCCGATGCCATTGAAAGTATTGTCTTTAATAGTGCTGTGCTAAGCGATGCAGACTGGACTGGTCTTGTCAGTAACGACCAAGCTCTCGAGCTTTCATTGAGCACAGATGGCACTCTACTTTCTGTGTTTGTTGCGGGAAATAGTGCTGATGTAGTGCTTGAGGTTGAGCTTCTCGACTTGGACGGTAACTTCCGAGTCACTCAATTCCAAGCCCTTGATCACTCGGTACTTGAAGAGATTTTGCTAAGCCTGCAGGTTGACCTCACTGATACCGATGGGGATGTCATCTCCACAGAGATCAATGTAAACATCACCGACGGTGACGACCCAAGCCTATCTCCAAGTACCGCCCCAGACATCAATGAGACAGGCAGCGAGGTCTCTGTATCTGGAACCGTGTCAGTGGCTATGGGCAGTGACAATGTTGATACCGTAGTATTTGATAAAGCTAGCGTTGAAGGCGATGGCGTATGGACTGGGCTTCTTAGCAACAATCAAGACACAGAAGTACTGGTAACAGACAATGTAGTGGTTGTGCATATTGCAGGTGACTCAAGTAATATCGTGTTGCAAGCCGAGGTGAACTTAGATGGCAATTACACAGTCACGCAATATCAGGCACTTGAACACAACAGTAGCGATACCCTGACTCTGACGCTTCCGGTCATAGTCACCGATACCGATAACGACCCAGTAACTGAAGACATTACCATCAACATAATTGATGGAAACGATCCCGTTATCGCGGACAGTTCAGTAGTTCTGTTCGATGATGCGACCGATAATCCATTGCCCGAAACGGGCTCGGTGAGCCTGACCGTGGGCAGCGACATTGTTGAGTCCATGGACGTAACGTTGACTACTGATGAAGAAGCCGGTTGGGAAGCGTTGACCAGTAATGGTCAAGCTACCACGCTAACGGTTACTGATGGCAGTCTATTGCTTACCCTTGCCGATGGTACTGAAGTGCTGCGTTTTGATATTGGGCTTGATGGTAACTACTCCATCACTCAGTTCTTACCCTTGGATCAGCCGGTAGATAACCAAAATCTGTTATCAGCGACCATCACTGCTACCGATGCAGATGGTGACTTTGATACTGCGGTTGTTAGTGTCACCATCAACGATGGTATGGATCCTAGTCGTCCGGGCAACGTCGCTACACCACTCAATGAGAACGATATTCCATCCAATGAAACCGGCAATATTGACCTTAGCCAAGGTGTGGATGCGATCGCGACAGTTGAGTTCAATGACTCTGTGCTGACCGACCCAACATGGTTAGGACTCCTTTCAGATAACCGAGACACAGAGCTAAAACTTAGCGATGACGGCTCTGAACTCATCTTGCATATTGCCGGTGACGAGAACGATGTAGTGCTTCGAGCGACCGTTAACTTCGACGGTTCCTATTCTATCGAGCAATTGCAGGCGATAGAGCAAGATACAGCCAGTAATGTTAACCCATTAACCCTTCAGGTAGATGCCACGGACACCGACGGTGACATCATCTTCACCACCATTTCAATGCCAATCACCGATGGCAATGATCCAATGATCACGGATACTACCGCTACCTTGGATGAAAATGACATAGGTGCGCCGGACTATGTGCCAGAAACAGGCTCCCTCAACCTGGTTAAGGGTAGTGACCTAGTTGAATCCGTCGTAATTGATGACAGCGTTCTATCAGACAGTCAGTGGACCAGCTTAACCAGCAATGGTGTGTCTGTAGAGCTGGAACTTAGCTCGGTTATACAAACTGGCGTGTCAGATACGCTAATCGTCACTCGCTCAGACAACGATGCCCCAATTCTCGAAATTCGCGTGAATCTTGATGGTACCTTTAGCATTAGCCAACTAGGCCCAATCGATCAGCTAACCGGCGACTCTATCGACCTGACTCTGCCGGTTACCGCGAACGATGCGGACGGTGATTTTGATAGCGCCAACGTGGTGATTACCATAAACGACGGTGATGACCCAAGTGGTGTCGGTGATGAGGTGACACTGCAGGAGACCACTGGCGTGGTTACTGCTGACGGTCAGGTGGTGTTTACTCCAGGTAGTGAGGAGATTGCGGATATTTCCTTTGACCCTTCGGTGCTTAATGATGCGACTTGGCTTGGACTAGTGAGCAACGGTGAGAGTGTTACCCTTGAGTTAACTGACTCGAAAACCCTAGTGGTGACCTCCGGTTCTGGTGCCGAGGTGCTACGCGTAACCATAGACAACGACGGCAACTATGATGTCATTCAGTCTCAACCTATTGAGCAAGACAGTAGCGATCTAACCAAGCTTATCTTGCCGGTAATTGCCAGTGATTCAGAAATGGATACAGGCACCGCCGATATCACTATAAATATCCTTGATAATGTGGCGCCAACGGCTGAAACCAGCACAGTAGAATACACAGAAACGGGTGATGCTAACCAATCCAACGGTGGCACCATTTTGTTTAGTCCTGGTTCTGATGCGGTTGAGACCATAGTAATCGATCCGGCTGTACTAAATGATGCCACTTGGGGCGCGTTAACCAGTAATGGTGAAGCCACCAGCCTAAGTCTGGACCCTACAGGTAAGATCTTAACCCTTTCTACAGCGACAACCGATGTCTTGGTTCTGACCCTGAACGATAACGGCACCTACACGGTTGTACAAAATGATGGCTTAGATCAGCTATCAGTTGATGACATTAATGATCTACTTGTGCCTGTAATCGGTACCGACTTCGACGGCGACTCAAGCTCAGCCAATATCAACATCAAGATCACAGATGGTGATGATGCCACTTTGACAGCATCTTCCGTCGAGTTGGATGAGGATGATGTCGATGACGGCACAGCAACGGATACCGGCTCGATTGGTCTGGTTGAGGGTAGTGATGCGACCAAATCCGTTGAGTTTACCCTAACCGACGCACAGAAAGCCGAGTGGGAAGCGCTAACCAGCAATGGCGAAGATACTCAATTGGTGATTACCGCCAATGGCATAACGGTTCAGCTTGCTGACGGCACTCCTGTTCTGACCCTTACCATAGATATCTCTGGCAACTACACCCTTACACAGCTAGAAGCGCTGGATCAAACCGATGATCTTAACGAGCTTCAGGTAGGCGTCGATGTTACCGATACTGATGGGGATGTGGTTTCGACCACTATAGATATCACCATCAACGATGGCGATGAGTTCGATATCACTCCAGGAGATGAGGGCTGGAACGAGGATAGCATCGGTGATGGCACAGTTCTGCCAGTTACTGGCGACCTTGGCTACCAAGGAAGTGATGCAATACAAAGCGTTCAGGTAGAGCTTTCTGATGATCAGCTAGCCGTTTGGGAAGCGATCACCAGTAACGGTGAGGAAACCGATGTTGTGGTAACTGGCAATACTGTTACCGTAAGCACCCTGACCGGCGACCCAGTACTTGAACTAGTACTTAACCCTGATGGCACCTACAGCATTAATCAATTTGAGGCTATCGACCAAGACGATGATGATCCTACCAACCCCGATGAGCTAGTGCTTGATGTTGGGGTGGTAATAACAGATACAGATGGAGACGAGACTCGCACCGGCGTAAGCTTTAAAGTTGAAGATGGCAGCGATCCAAGCCTAACCGACGATATCGCAGACATCTTCGAGAATGATATTGGCGATCTGACCAAGCAACCGTTTGAGGGTGACCTAGCGCTAACCGAGGGTAGCGATGCGGTTACTTCAATTGGTATCAACAACTCAGTCCTTGATTTGGTAAGTCCATGGCTGAATCTAACCAGTAATGGTGAAGATACTGACGTTGCCCTGTCGTCTACTAATCAAACTGGCATCAATGACACGCTTACTGTCTCTCTCGAAGACGGCACTGTCGTGATGCAGGTGATTGTAAATATCGATGGCACTTACACCATTGACTTGCGTGAGCCCTTGGACCAAGACGTCGTTAGCAATCTAAATACCTTGCTCATTCCGGTAGATGTGACTGACAGCGACCTAGATACTACCTCAGCCACCATTACGGTGAACGTAACTGACGGCGATGACCCAACGGGTGTCGACAGTGATGTGGAGTGGACTGAAACCACGGGCGAGGTAACAGCAGACGGTACTATCTCTTTCACTGCGGGCAGTGATGATATCCAAAGCATAGAGTTTGACCCTACGGTGCTAGGGGATAGCGCTTGGACTGGGTTAATGAGTGAGGGCGAGTCCGTTACTGTCGAGCTTTCTGATGATGGTAAGACACTGACCGTCACGGCTAATGACTCTGAAGCGCCTGTATTGACCATCACTATCGACAACGATGGCAATTACGACATTACTCAGCACAGACCGATAGAGCAGGCGGATGGTACTGACATCAATGACTTAGTTCTGCCTGTGCTTGCCAAGGACACCGATGGTGACTCTGGCACGGCGAATATCAACATCACTATCAATGATGCGCTTCCAGCAACGGGTGCTGATGCCAGTATCAATATTAAGGAAGAGGGGTTACCAACAGTTACTCCCGGTGTGATCGTATTTACGCCAAACAGTGACTCTATTGAGAGCTACGAGTTTGACCCTGAAGTTGCTAACGACGCAACATGGGGCGCATTAACCAGCAACGATGAAGCGACCACAGTCGCTGTTAATGGCAACACCATTACCGTTGCGCTAGCGAGTGACTCGAATGCGGTTGCCTTGGAGTTGGTTATCAACTCTGATGGAACCTTTACACTGACGCAAAATCTTCCGTTGGATCAGGACGTACTATCCAATATTAATGAGTTGGTAGCGGGTGTGATTGCAACCGATTTTGATGGTGATACCTCCACAGCGGATATCAAGATCAAGATCACCGATGGTACTGATCCGAAAATTACCGACGCGGCAGTGAACTTTATCGAAACCACTGACGGCGCGCCTAAAACCGGCACAATGACTATCACTAAGGGCATTGACGATATTTTCAGTGTTCAGTTTGATGATGCCGTGTTGTCTGATCCCGCTTGGACAGGCATCACCAGTGACGGTGAGGCAACCGAGCTAAAACTCAATGACGATAAAACAGAGCTCTTGGTATACAAAGGTGGTGATGAGGCGAATGTCGTCATCAAGGTGACCATCAATGCAGATGGAAGCTACAGCATTATTGAGAGTGATGCGGTGGATCAGCCGGTTGTTGGCCCACTATCACTTGGCCTCGATGTCATCGTTACCGATACCGATGACGACTTTGATACTGGGCGATTGTCGATCAACATTTTCGATGGTGATGACCCTGTTGTGAATGATGATGCGGTTACTATTGTTGAGATAGAAGGTCAGCAGAGCTTTGCTGAAAAACTGGATATTATTCCGGGTATCGATGCCATTGTGGACCTAAGTATCGATCCATCGGTAACCTCAGACGCAGCATGGACTGGTTTAGTCTCAAACGATCAAACCACGGAAGTTGTACTCTCTGCCGATGGTAGTTTATTGACCGTATTCATCACCGGAGATCCTGCCAATAAGGTGCTAGAGATTCAGATTAATGATCTCTTGGGCAACTACACGGTTACGCAATACCAGGCGCTTGATCATACCAGTCTTGAAAACTTGCTATTGAATGTTCCTGTTACGGTAGAGGATTCAGACGGCACGGAAGCAGATGCGACTATCGCTATCACCATTACCGATGGCGATGATCCTATGATCAGCGATGATAGCCAGAACTGGAATGAGGATGATATCTCAAGCATCTTCCCAATCTTTACCGATGTCGACCTAGTAACTGGTAGTGATGACGTGGTTGATATGCGCTTCACGCTGACTCAAGCACAAACTGATGCTTGGGAGGCGTTAACCAGCAACGACCAACCGACAGACTTTATCTCAAGCGATAACGAAATCCGTGTGCAGCTAGAAGATGGCACTGCTGTCATGGTAGTCACACTTAATCTCGATGGCACCTACAGCATCAATCAAACCCTGCCATTAGATCAGGATGCAACGGGACAGTTATTGCTGAGCCTGGGCGTCGAAGTAGAAGATACCGATGGAGATATAGACACAGCAACAATAGATTTCACCATTGCCGATGGCGATACCATCACCACAGATCCCGCTAACGTTTCTTGGAGTGAGGATCAGATTGGTGACCTCGGTTATGTATTTGATGGAGACCTTAACTATCAAGGTAGTGACGCCATCGCCACCGCTGTTATCGACCTTAGTGCCGACCAACTAACTGCATGGCAGGGTATTACTGTCAATGAAGATGCAACGGTCTTCGAGCAAAATGATCAGTCTTTGGTGGTGCGATACAACGGCTTGATTGCACTTCAATTAACATTGAACACCGATGGTACTTTCAAGCTAGAGCAATTCATCGCTGTCGATCAGGACAATACGGGTACCGATCAATCTAGCCTGAGTGCAGGCGTGATCTTCACTGATACCGATGGAGACATCACCAACTCCAGCATTACTGTGACTATTGATGATGGTACCGATATCCAGATGACGGATCAGGTGGAAAGCTGGAATGAAGATGATGTAGGTACTGTTTCTCAGCCAATCACCGGTGATATCGGACTGACCCTCAGCCCAGATGATCTGGCGAGCCTTGATTTTGAGCTAACGGCAGATCAGCGCTCAGCTTGGGAGGCGATTACCAGTAATGGAGAGGCGACAAGCCTAGTCGAGGGTGAGCGCTCTCTGGCGCTTGAACTCGCCGATGGTACAACAGTTCTATCCCTGACTATGGATATCGATGGCAACTATGCTCTTGAGCAGTTTGAATCTATCGATCAGACAGCTAATGATGATATTTCAAGACTGGGAACCAATGTTGTAGCTGTCGATGGCGATGGAGATACAACCACCAATAGCATCTCACTACAGGTAGAGGATGGTGCGAACATTGGTCTATCCAACCGCCGAGTTACCTTTAGTGATGATGATATAGGCACTTCTAATCTGCCAATCACAGGTGATATGAGACTGACCGATGGTAGCGATGCCTTGGCGAACTTTGGGTTTAATCTGACCAATGGTCAAACCAACACCCTAAATGCTATTACCAGTAACGGCAAAGATACCTCGTTCGCTATTACTGAAAATGGCACTCTAATTACCTTGTCTCTTGATGAGGCGCCAAACACTCCAGTATTGACCGTTCGCTTAAATGTAGACGGAGAGGGTAACTTTGACGGTACCTACACCGTTGAGCAGTTACAGGCCATCGACCAAACCAACAACAGAGACAGGGTAGACCTGTCATTCCGCGTTGAACTGCAAGATACCGATGGAGATATTACTCGAGCAGCAGCAAGAGTTCGCATCAATGATGGTGAAGACCTCACCTTTACCGACGGCGATATAGAGCTAGCTTGGAACGAGGACAACATTATTGGTCCGGTCGACTTCCCTGTGACCGGTGATGTAGGCTTAACTGCGGGTGTTGATGCTATTGCATCTGTGGTGTTCTCATTAACTAGTGCTCAGCAAACAGCGTGGGACGCTCTGACCTCTAATGGTATGGACACTAAGGTCATCATCAGTGCAGATGGTCAGCAGATTACCCTAGTCACCGATGATGCCAATGAAGAAGTGGTGCTCATTGGTACGATTGATATCGATGGTAATTACAGTTTTGAGCAAAGATTGCCACTAGATCAGATAGCGGATGACGATACCAATCGCCTAGGCGTTACCGTAGAAGCGACCGATACTGATAACGACACAGTGACCAAGGATATTAGCCTTGTGATTACTGATGGTACGGATCCGAACTCTACCGACCAAAATGAGGTGGTGGATGAGAACGTCATCCTTGATATGGATGCCGACCCAGTAAGTGGCGCGGTTGATCTTGTTAAGGGTATCGATGCTGTCTCGACCGTTCGATTCAACCAAAGCGTGCTTACCGACCCAGCGTGGACCAGTCTAGTTAGCAACAACCAAGGGGTAGAGTTGCTACTAAGCACTGATGGCACAACTCTAACAGTACATATCGCAGGCGATCCAAGCGATGTGGTGCTTACCGCGATAGTGAATCTCGATGGCACTTACACCATTGAGCAGAGCCAAGCTCTAGAGCAGGATAACAATGCTTCAGATTTCAACAGCCTGACTCTGACGGTAGATGCGACCGATAGCGATGGTGACACCACTTCGGCGAACGTGAATATCCGTATCGATGATGGTCGTGATCCTGATGTAGATGCGGTTCCGACAGTGATTCTCGAAGAAAGCAACATCGACCAAGAGCAGCCTGATGTTCCGCCTATCCAAGGCGGTAATGATCCAGATGGCGACCTTGAGCGTGGCAACTCAACCGTCACCTTCTTGCAAGGTACCGATGATGTTGAGGCCTTCTATGTTGACACAGCTAACATCTCGGCCAGCTATGTAGACAACAGCAATCAGACGCAGGTTTTCCCGCTGACCTATCAAGGTGTTGCGATTACCTTTATTACTGTCGCTGGTGGCTATATGGGCGTAGCCAGCGTCAATGGTCAGCAGTTAGATATTCTTTCTATCCAGATCAACAATGACCTAACGAGTTCAGACTTTGGTAAGTTCGATTTTGAGCTTATTCGAGCCATCGACCATCCGATTGCAGATGCAGCGGATATCCTAAGCATTAACCTGCCAGTGTTTGTACAAGACATGGATGGTGATGATTCGGCGACTAAGAATCTCGTGGTTAATGTCGTGGATGATGTGCCTGAGGTAGTGAGTAAGTCTATTTCCGTTGTGGAAGGTGATGATCAAGCCAGCATCAATGTGCTGCGTCAAAGCGGACAAGATACCGATGGTGCCGATGATGGTTTGTTGACTCAGATCACCATAGGCACGACCAACCTTACCATCGACCCTGATGGCGGTTTCCAGAGCTTCAATTTGTATAGCGATGGCAGT